>NZ_PIOG01000121.1:0-144415 GCF_002810545.1 Klebsiella sp. A-Nf5
GCTACGCTTGCCCGGCCTACACGAGTGCGCAGGGAGAATGTAGGCCCGGTAAGGCGCAGTCGCCACCGGGCATTGAAGCGGGAACGGCGCAGAATGCCCCTTGCCGGTGACTGCCGGACGGTTCCCTCTCCCTTCAGGGAGAGGGTTAGGGTGAATGGAAGTGGCGTGACACTGTCACATCTCGACCCACCCCTGCAGGGCCTCGGTCATTAGCTCGCCGAGCAGCGCCACGGCGGCGGAATGCTGTCCCTCTCGCGTGGTTTGTTGCAGGTTAACGGCCAGGCTCCCTGGCGATGGCAGTCGCCCGGCGACGGTGCGCAGGTTGCCGGGCATACCGATGCGGGTGCGTATCGTCAGCCCCAGGCCAGCCTGTACCGCCGCCCAGATGCCGTTCAGGCTGTGGCTGACGAACACCACCTGCCAGGGGATCCCCGCGGCATCGAGACAGGCGATAGCGCGGGAACGCATCAGGCACGGGCTATCGAACATCACCAGCGGCAGCGGCTCGCCGGACGCCAGCAGAGCACGAATATCCAGGTCAGGATGTGCAATCCACGCCAGCGGGCAGCGACCCAGCCCGGGGCCCTGATCTTCGGTTTGCCACAGCAGCGCCAGATCCAGCGTCTCCTCCGCCAGCGCCTGGCGCAGCGGAGTATTGCGATCCACCCTGGCGACTATCCGCACCTGCGGATGGTGCCGTTTAAACTGCCCAAGGATCCCCGGCATCAGCGATTCGCCAAAATCTTCTTGCATACCAAGGTGGATCTCGCCGGTGAGCCGCTCGCCCCGCAGCGCGCGCAGGGTTTCATCATTGAGCGCCAGCAGTCGTCTGGCGTAGCTCATCAGCTTTTCGCCTTCCGCGGTGAGCACCAGATGCCGCCCCTGTTTGGCCACCAGCGCCGCACCGCACTGGCTCTCCAGCTTTTTAAGCTGGGCGCTGACGGCGGAAGTGGAACGCGACAGGCGCTGCGCTGCCTGGGCGAAGCTGCCGCACTCCATGCCGGTCACAAAGCTGCGCAGGGCGTCGAGATCCAGCCCCGGTAAGCGTTTCTCCATCATCATCCTCATTTTCAGGATGTTCATCCTGAACGTTGTTATTCTCGGGATAGTACTGTGGCATCGCGAAAGGCAGGCGTCAACGGGCCCTGCGACCAGCCAGGGAGCAGAGAACGTCAGTGGCGCGGAAAGAAATAAAAAAGCCGATAAGGGCATTATCGGCTTATTGCAGGCAAGGCTGACAGCGGGGCGGCAGGCGCCGCCTCGCCAAGGCAGGTTATTGCGCCAGCAGCTCCTGAGCGGTGCGTTCCACCAGGTTCAGCAGCACCTTCACGTCATCCAGCGTCACCACCGGGTTCAGCAGGGTCAGCTTCAGGCAGGTGACACCGTTGTGCTCGGTCACGCCAACGTTAGCGCGGCCGGAAGCCAGCAGAGCATCGCCGACACGCTGGTTGAGCAGGGCGATAGCCGCCGCGTCGCTCTGCGCCATCTGCGCCGGACGGGAACGGAACAGCACGCTCGCCAGCTGCGGCTGCATCACCAGCTCCAGCGTCGGCTGAGACTTCACGTACTCCGCCACGTTTTTCGCCATCGTGACGCCGTGATCGATGATCGCCGCATACTGTTTCTGGCCCAGCGCTTCCAGACCCATCCACAGCTTCAGTGCATCGAAGCGACGGGTGGTCTGCAGCGACTTAGACACCAGGTTCGGTACGCCGTGTTCTTCATCGAACTCGGAGTTCAGATAGGCCGCCTGATAACGCATCAGCTCGTAATGGCGCGCGTCCTTCAGCAGGAAGGCGCCGCAGCTGATGGTCTGGAAGAACTGCTTGTGGAAGTCCAGGGTAACAGAATCCACCAGCTCCAGACCGTCAAGGTAGTCACGATACTGCTCAGACAGCAGCAGCGCGCCGCCCCAGGCTGCGTCAACGTGCAGCCAGATCTGATGCTCCGCAGCGATACCGGCGATGTCGCGCAGCGGGTCGATAGCCCCCGCGTCGGTGGTGCCGGCGGTGGCGACGATCGCCATGATCTGCTCGCCGTTAGCCTGCGCTTGCGCAATCTTCGCTTTCAGATCGGACACGTCCATCCGCGCGAATTCGTCGGTTTTCACCAGCGTGACCGAGCGGTAGCCGAGGCCCATCAGCGCCATGTTCTTCTGCACCGAGAAGTGGGCGTTTTCCGAGCACAAGACTTTGTACTTGCGGATATCCCCCGGCAGCCCATCCTGCTGGATAGAGTGCCCCTGACGGGCAAAGAAGGCGTCGCGCGCCAGCATCAGGCCCATCAGGTTGCTCTGGGTGCCGCCGCTGGTGAAAACGCCGGCGTCGCCAGCCGGATAACCGACCCGGGCGCGCAGCCATTCAATCAGCTTCATCTCAATGATGGTTGCCGACGGGCTCTGGTCCCAGGAGTCCATGCTCTGGTTGGTGGCGTTGATCAACACTTCCGCCGCCTGGCTAATCACCAGGCTCGGGCAGTGCAGGTGCGCCACGCACTGCGGGTGATGCACCGACAGGCTGTCTTTCAGGAAGTACTCGATCGCACGATCAATCGCCGCCTGGTTACCCAAACCCTGTTCGTTAAATTCAAGGGAGATACGCTCACGCAGCTCGTCAACGCTTTTCCCCTGATACATCTCAGGTTGCTTCAGCCACTGCACAACGGCCTGGCTGGTCTGCTCGATAACCTGCTGATAGGCCTCAACGCTCTGCGCTGAACCAGCAAGAATCGGATTCAATGTGGACATGGTGGTCACTGACTCCACTCAGACCGGCTTTACGCCGGCGGCCAGCAGGGCCTGTTCAAATTTGTCGAGGAACACATCCAGTTCCGCGTTGCTGATCAGCAGGGACGGCAGCAGACGCAGCACGCAGCCGTGACGACCACCGCGCTCGAGGATCAGGCCCGCTTCAAAGCATTTCTTCTGCAGCAGGGCAGAGAGTTCGCCGTCAGCCGGGTAGCAGCCCATGTGATCCTGAGCTTCGTTCGGCTTGACGATTTCGATACCGATCATCAGACCAAGACCACGTACGTGGCCAATGACCGGGTAGCGTTTCTGCAGCTCGGCCAGTTTGCCTTTCAGCCACTCGCCCTGGGCAGCGACTTTGTCGGCAATCTTGTTGTCGCGCAGATGACGCAGGGTGGTCAGACCGGTAGCCATCGCCAGCTGGTTGCCGCGGAAGGTGCCGGTGTGGTGACCCGGTTCCCAGGCGTCGAACTGTTTTTTAATGCCCAGCACCGCCAGCGGCAGACCGCCACCGACCGCTTTCGACATCACGATGATGTCCGGCTGGATACCGGCGTGTTCGAAGGCGAAGAATTTACCGGTACGGGCAAAGCCAGCCTGCACTTCATCGACGATCAGCAGAATGCCATGCTCTTCGGTCACTTTGCGGATGCGCTGCAGCCACTCGACCGGCGCCGGGTTCACGCCGCCTTCACCCTGCACGGCTTCGAGGATCACCGCCGCCGGTTTACGGACGCCGCTCTCCACGTCGTTGATCAGGTTTTCGAAGTAGTAGGTCAGGGCTTTCACGCCGGCTTCGCCGCCGATGCCCAGCGGGCAACGATACAGGTGCGGGTAAGGCATGAACTGGACTTCCGGCATCATGCCGTTAACCGCTGCTTTCGGCGACAGGTTGCCAGTGACGGACAGCGCGCCATGGGTCATCCCGTGATAGCCGCCGGAGAAGCTGATCACCGCCGTACGGCCAGTGTATTTTTTCGCCAGTTTCAGCGCGGCTTCCACGGCGTCAGCGCCGGAAGGACCGGTGAACTGCAGGCAATACTCTTTCCCTTCGCCCGGCAGGCAAGAGAGCAGGTATTCGGAGAAACGATCTTTTAACGGGGTTGTCAGATCGAGGGTATGTAACGGCAAGCCGCTGGTAATGACACTTTGGATGCTCTGCAATACATCAGGGTGGTTGTGGCCCAGAGCGAGAGTACCGGCGCCCGCGAGGCAGTCCAGGTACTGTTTGTTATCCGCATCCGTCAGCCACACGCCTTCAGCTTTAGTGATAGCCAGCGGTAACTTACGCGGGTAACTCCTGACATTCGATTCGAATTCGGCCTGACGGGCCAAAAAGGTTTCGTTGTTTGCGTCTAATAAATCGGCACGTAAAGTATCAATACGGACTTTATCCGTCATCATATCACTCCCACAACCAGCATTGCGGTTGAACGCTGGTTGAATAATTGGTCTAAGGAATTGAATTGGCATTCATAAAGCGCGCACAATATATGGCTTTTTAAATCCGCATTCAACGTTTTATTGATTGCGCTATTTTGACGTTATTCTTACCGGGGTAATAATTAACGTAACCTGCTGAATTATAATAGAACAACTGCGTGTCACGATAACCCTTTAAAGTGTAATTATTAGTGAGAAAGTCTCTATATTTTTATTGCCGCTGCGTTAAAACGCTGACGGCATGCGTTCCGTCAGCGATAGCAAGACTCAATGCAGTTCAACCGCATAATTTGTTAAAGGTGTGACTTTTTTCACCAACTTATTGTTATATAAAAACTGTTCATAAGCTTCATAGCGCGGTTTATCCAGTGCCGCCGGATCGGTGGCGAACAGCGGCACGGTTTGCAGCCACGCCTGGTGGTTGAGTTCGGTTTTCAGCTCCGGGTGGGCGGCGGCAAACGCCTCCCAGCTCTCCTGCGGATGGGCGCGCAGATAGCTCACCCCGGCCTGCAGGGCGGTGAGGAATTTACGGATCCTGGCCTCATGAATCGCGTCGCGATGGGCGACAATCACCAGCTCGTCATAGGTCGGTACGCCATAATCTTCGACGTTCATCACCACCGGCGTTTTGCCCTGCAGCTTCAGCTCCTGCGCTTCTATATTACGATAGCCGCCGATGACTGCGTCCACCTGGCCCGCCAGCAAGGCGCTGGTCAGCTGGAAATTGACGTTAACCAGTTTGATGCTGGCCGGATCGATACCCGCGTGTTGCGCCATGGTCGACAGGGTGGCCTGCTCAATGCCGCTGACCGAGTAGCCCACCTTCTTGCCTTGCAGATCTGCCGGAGTTTTGATGTGCTTATCCAGGGCGATCACTGTGTTCAACGGCGAGTTAATCAGGGTTCCGACGCGCACCAACGGTAACCCTTCGTCAGCGAAGAAGTGCACCTGCGGCTGGTAGGTGATGGCCAGATCCGCCTGACGGGCGGCCACCATGCGGGGAGGCAGCGCGGGATCGGAGGGAGGGACAATCTTGACGTCCAGCCCCTGAGCCTTAAAGGCGCCGATCTGCTCGGCCACCATAATCGGCGCATGGTCGGGGTTAATGTACCAGTCCAGCACCAGCGTCAGCGGTTCATTGGCCAGCGCGTGGCCGCTGAACAGAGCCGTCAGGGTTGCCCCGGCGAAAAGCGACTTTTTCATCTGTTTTCCTTTATTACTTCATCTTTATTCCGGTGACCAGTCGATCAGCCGGTGCAGCAGGGTATCTACCGCCAGCCACAGCAGGAGGGTCAGTAGCACTAAAATAAACAGCGCGGCGAAGCAGATATCGGTTTGCAGCCGCGCATAGGCATTGAGCATGACGTAGCCCAGCCCCTCAGCGGAGCCGACCCATTCGCCAATAATCGCGCCGATGGGCGCCACCGCCGCCGCCATCCGCAGGCCCGAGCCCAGCGCGGGCAGGGCAGCCATCAGGCGGACATGCCGCAGCTGAGCGCCAAAGGAGGCGTTCATGCTGCGCGCCAGATCGAGATATTCCTGGTTGACCCGTCGCAAGCCATCAAAGAAGGCGGAAGTCACTGGAAAGAAAATCACCAGCACGGCCATTGCCACTTTGGCGCTCATGCCAAAGCCCAGCCACAGCACCAGCAGCGGGGCGAGGGCAAAGACCGGAATCGCCTGACTGGTGAGCACCAGCGGCATCAGCCAGCGCTGCAGGCGTGGAGAGAGGATCATGCCCAGCGCCAGCGAGACGCCGAGCGTTACGCCCAGCGCCAGGCCGCTCAGGATCTCACTGAGCGTGATAAGCGTGTGCCAGCCGAGATAGGCGCGATTAACCCACAGCGCCTCGGCGACCGCCATCGGGGAGGGTAAAAGAAAGTGAGGAATGCCGCTGCGGCTGGCCAGACCCCAGAGGATCATCAACCCGCAGAACACCATACCTCCCCGCCAGAGACGTCCGGTCATGGATGAGCCCTCATCAGTTGCTGCAGCAGGGCGGCCTGGCTGTTCAAGAGATCGGGCGCGTCCGGCGCGCGCGGAGGTGTGCCGGCGAGGTGATGGCTGTCATCGATGTCGCCGTCGGCCGCCGAGAGGACCAGCAGGCGGTGGCTCAGCCGGCAGGCCTCCAGCGGATCGTGGGTGATCAGCACCACCGTGCGACCAGCCAGCAGGGTGGCTGCCAGGGTTTGAATGCGCGTGCGGGTGAGGGTATCCAGCGCCGAGAAAGGCTCATCCATCAGCACGATGGGGCGATCCTCATACAGGGTGCGGGCCAGCGCGGCGCGCTGACGCATGCCGCCGGAGAGGGTTGCCGGCCGGGCGTCGGCGCAGGACGAGAGCTCCACCTGGTCAAGCAGGGCGGCGACCCGGGCGCGATCGACTTTTTCACCGCGCAGCCGCGCGCCGAGGGCGACGTTGTCCCGGACGCTCAGCCAGGGGTAGAGCAGATCTTTCTGCCCCATCCACGCCAGACGGCCCTGAATCGGCTGCCCATCGCTGGCGACCACCGCTCCACGGGTGGCGGGCGCCAGACCGGCCATTACCCGCAGCAGGCTGGTTTTGCCAGCCCCGCTGGCGCCGAGCAGCGACACCCACTGCCCGCCGGGGACCGTAAACGACAGGTTGTCGAACAGCCGGCGGTCGCCGAAATGCAGGCTCAGGCCACGGACCTCGATACCCGGCGCCGTCACGCCCGGGTCTCCGCCGCCGCGTTGAGGCCCATCTGCCAGAACTGCGCCTCAAGGCGGGTGGCGGTGGTAAAAATCTCGCTCAGCTCAGTGAGCCGGGCCTCGCTCCCGCGCTGCTGCCACACCGTTTCCAGCAGCGCCAGCGCGGCGTTGACGCCGTGCAGATAGCCTTCATCGCCATAGTTGCGGATCCACGAGGCGTAGGGGTTATCGTTCAGCCGGGTGGCGGGATGCTGCAGCAGGCCGAGACCGATTTCCGCATAACCGGCTACGCAGGGCATCAGCGCGACCAGCAGATCCAGCGCGTCACCCGAGTGGCCAATATCCAGCACGTAGCGAGTATAGTTAATGGTTTCCGGCGCTTCAGGCTGGGTAGCCATCTCCTGCTCGCTAATGCCCCACCGGGCGCAGTAACCGACGTGCAGCGGCAGTTCGTTGAGGATGGCGTTCATTGAGGCGGCCGCGGCCCGCATCTCCGGCAGCGTGCGCAATTTACTCACCAGCAGCGCGTAGCTGCGGGCAAAGTGGATCAGAAACAGATAATCCTGGGTCAGGTAGCGACGAAACGCGCTTTCCGCCAGGGTGCCCTCGGCAAGCTGCTGGACGAAAGGATGCGCCACATAGTGCTGCCAGTCAGCGGCGGCCAGCTGGCGTAAACGGCCGTAAAGACCATGGCTAAACGCGGGAACAATCACAGGACCTCCAGTCATTCAGGGGAGATCCGGGCGTGCAGGGGTGTGAACAGGCAATGGCGGTAATGCAGGCAAAATTGCCGACCCGTCCCTTCGCTGGCATGACCCAGATCAGGTTCAAAGGGTTCGGCTTGCGCCATCTCAGCCCTCACGGGACACCCCTCGGTAGCGCTATGTTATACGACATTCACCTTTTGAATACAATCACCGCGCTGTCCGGTATTGCGATGGCATGTTTCTGTGATAGCCAGCACTTTTTCGTATAAAAATAACCTAAAAACAGGCGGCTGCGCGTTGGTGAGCATTATTCTCTTACGTTATATTTTCATTATCCCGTTGTGATAATCCTGTTCGCCACGCGTGTTGTGCGCGCCCCAAAGCCCCGGAGTGAGCATGAAATTTCCGCTGTCCACGCTGGCGCTTCTGTTCCTGTTGTGTCCGCCTGGTGATGCCGCCGATCTGTTCGATGCGGAAGATGGCATGCTCGATATGAGTCAGTATCTCGCGGAAAACCGTTATGGTTTTCTGCCGGTGCCGCTGGCGATCACCGAGCCGGCGATCGGCTATGGCGGAGGGCTGTTTGGCCTGTTTTTACACGGTAAAGGCAGCCGGGAAAGTGGGCAGTTTATTCCTCCGCCGCTTACCGCCTTTGGCGGGGCCGCCACGCAGAACGGGACCTGGTTTATTGGCGGCGGTCATCGCCACACCTGGCAACATGACCGCATTCGTTACCTGGTGGGGGCGGGTTACGCTAACGTTAATCTGGATATCTATTCCGGCGATACGGGCGGCTTCCGCCACGGTAAATCGGTGCAGACGGAGACCAAAGGCATCGCTGCGCTGCAAAAACTGCTGTTTCGCGTGGGCGACACGCCGGTATTCCTCGGGGCTTCGCAGGTGTATGCCCGAGCGGATGTCTCCAGCGACAACCCGCTGGTCAACCGGGTCTGGCAGCAGGTGCTCGGGCAAAACAGCACCTCTTCGGCGCTGGGGGTGGTGGCGGAATATGACACCACCGATAATATTTTCTATCCTCAGAGTGGGTTAGCGCTGAAGGGTGAATATCGTTTTTTCCGTTCGCTGCTTGGGGGCGATTATCACTACAACACTTTCTCGCTGGACGGGAAGGTTTTTATTCCACTCAGCCACACGCTGACGCTGGCGGTCGCGGGCAATTATCAGTCATTAACCCACCATGATAACCCTCTGATGCCGATGGCACGTCCCTATATCGCGCTGCGCGGCATTTCGCGCTACCGCTATCAGGGCGACTACGTGGTCACGGCGCAAACCCAGCTGGCCTGGGCGTTCACCCCGCGCTGGATCCTGCAGGGATTCGTTGGCGCGGGGAGCGCCGCTGACACGGCGGGCGCGCTAGGGGAACAGTCAGAGGTGGCATGGGGGGCCGGTTTTCGTTACCTGATTGCACGACAGTACGGTTTGCGTACCGGGATTGACGTGGCGTTCAGTGAGCATGAGCAGGCGGTCTATTTCAATGTCGGTTCGGGTTTATAACTACACATGAGAATAACAATGAGAGCATCCGGAACGGTGTTAACGCTGCTGTTGGCGGCCTGTGGCGCGTCGGCCGCGGAGCAGAGCGAGAGCGACAGCTATTTTCCGATATGGGGCGATGAGGCACGCGCCCGGGGGTATTCGATCCCGTTACCCTACGGCGTCAACCTGAGCTATATGAATATCCGTCAGGATATCATGGTCGACAGTATTACCTTTTCCGGGCTTAAGCTGGGCAACCATCCCATTCCCAGCGATATGTTCGCCATCGATGCCGGGCACACCCGCGAGAAGAGCAAAACCGAAAACCTGCGCCTCGATATGTGGGTCTTTCCGTTTCTCAACGTTTACGGGCTGGTGGGGCATACCCGCGGGTCGTCTGTCTCCCAGGTCTCCGTGGATTCGGATCCTTCACAGTTTCGCGGTTTGGATCGGGTGATCGCCGGCGCGGTTCACCAGCTTTATCAGAGCGGAAAACTACAGAATATTGATTTTACGCTTGATTTCAAAGGAACCACCTGGGGAACCGGCTTTACGCTCGCCGGGGGATACGGCAACTGGTTCGGGTTAGTAGACACTAACTACACCCGTACCGATTTCGATATTCTCGACGGCAGCATCTCGGCGGTCACCGTCTCGCCGCGCGTCGGCTACCGCTTCAGTTTTCAGGGGATCGACGGGCCGTCCCACCTCAGCCTGTGGGTCGGGAGCATGTATCAGGACGTGCAGCAGGAGTTTAAAGGCGATCTGGCCGACCTGCATATGCCGCCAGAGCTTCAGCCCCTGATTGCCGCGGTCAATAAAGACGGCGAGGGGAAATTCGACGTCAAGCAGAAGCTGACCTCACCCTGGAATATGCTGATTGGCGCCCAGTATGAAGTCACCAAAAACTTTAACGTGCTGACTGAATTTGGTTTTAACGAGCGCAATAGCTTCTTTGTCTCTGGTGAATACCGTTTTTAACTAAAACTGCTGGCGCCATCTGCCGGTAAGATGCGCGCTCTTTTGTTGTTGTGGAGAGGCTATTGATGCGTAAAGCCTTATGGCTGCTGTTTGCACTGTCGCTGCCGGCGCTGGCGCAGGATCCGGTGCTGCCCGCTGTGACGGCGATCCATCCGGTGCCCACCCTGGGTGAGCTGCCGCCGCCGGAGTCGCTGCGACCGTGCTGCGCTTTTGGTTACGACCTGCACGTGCGCGCGGTGGGCATCCCGATCCCGGTATACCAGATTGGCAATGTGCTGACCCTGGATACGCTTGGCAAGCACCATTACAACGACAGCGCGTTCGGGGCGGTGAAAAACCTGCTGGGGCTCAGCGAGGAGCAGAACGGGCTCATCTATACCCGTCGCGGCGGGTTTATTGATATCGCCCATGTGCGCGATACGGCGGACTACACCTTCTATCTGTTCAATCGTATTGCGCCGACGCTGGGCCAGGCGGGGCGGATCTTCTATAGTGAAGAGCTGGGCGTGCGCCGCGTTCAGCTGAATGCCTTTACGCCGCCGGCGGGCGTCAGGCAGCGCTATCAGCTGGCCGCCTGGCTGGCGGGTCATCTGGCCTTCGAAATTGCCCAATGGCATGAAATTGCCCAGTGGTATGGCTTCCAGTCTGTCCCCGGGTTTTCTGAGGAGATCTCCGCTTTTTCGCCAGAGGATCTCTACTCCAATTTACTCGGCGCCAGGCTGGCGATTAACGTGATCCTCAGCGGGCACGGAGGTTCGCTGGAAGACTATAACCAGGCCATGGATGCGGCGCTGAAACAGGTGCTGACCCGATTGATGGTGGCGACGCGAGGGGAGACGGAAGCGATGTTTCAGCGGATCGACGGCGACTGGTGGAACAGTCACCGGCGGGTGCCGGATAAGTTTCTGGTGCTGAAACGTAACTACGATCTGCAGGAAAATCGGCTGCCGACGCCGGTCCCTTTCGAAACCCTGCCGCCGTATCGCCTGACTATGCCGGAGCAGGTTGGGGGGTTCCGCTTACGCGACCTCGGCGAACTGCAGATCTACCCAGGGCATGATATGCAGGCGCTGCCGGTTCCCGCGCAATACTATGGCGCCGGCGCGTTCCAGGCGCTGGCGGATAGCGCACGTGAGGCGGATAAGACCCAGCTGTCACGAATTGAAAAATAGCCGTAAAGGCTCAGGGCGAGCGCCCTGAGCCAGTGAGTTAGCGGAAGTCGACCCAGCAGGCGCCGTTGTCGGCAGACCGTACACAGTTTTCCACCCAGCGCACGCCGAATGCGCCGGCGCGAGCGTCCGGATACCAGAAGTCGGCCAGCAGCGCTTCATCGCGACGGTCGGCGGCATCCATCGCGATGGCGAAACGGCGATAGAGATTCGACCATGCCTCAAACAGCCCCTCCGGATGACCGCCGCCGATGCGGTCATCCTGACGCGCCAGCGGATCGAGATAGTCCATGCCGCGCTCGAGGATGCGCACCGGCTCGCCCTGGATTTCATAGCGCAGCTGGTTGGGCTGTTCATCCCACCATTCAAGGCTGGCTTTTTCACCGACGATACGCACCTTTTGCCCGTGCATGGATCCGCAGTTAACGGCGGAGCTCCACAGCGAGCCGACGGCGCCGTTGTCATACTCCATAAGCACATGGGCGTTATCTTCCAGCGGCGCGCGGCTTTTGACGAAGCTTTGTCTGGCGCACATCAGCCGGGTGATGTTCAGCTGTGGGGCCATGGTTTCAACCAGAAACAGCGGATGAGTGGCCAGGTCGCCCAGAACATAGCTGGGGCCGACAAAGCGAGGATCGACCCGCCAGCGGGTACTGGCGTTTTCCAGCTCCACCGGCTGGGCGTGAAAACCGTGGGCAAACTGCATATTGACGATACGGATGTCGCCCAGCAGCCCGTCGGCGATCATCTGCCGGGCCTGCAGGATCAACTGGTGGCCGGCATAGCCGTAGGTCACCCCGATGATCTTGTGCTGCCGCTGGCTGAGCGCCACCAGTTCGTCAGCTTCCTCGCTGCTGAAGCACAGCGGCTTTTCGCACACCACGTGCAGCCCGGCCTCCAGCGCCGCCCGGCAGATGGCATAATGGGTGTTATTTGGTGTAGCAATCGACACCGCCTGAATGCCGTCCGGACGCTCCGCCTCGCCGCGGAACAGGCTCTGGTAGTCGGCGTAACAGCGTTCGGGATCCACCCCCAGCTGTTGGCCGAACTGGCGTCCGCGCTCGGCATCAATATCAAAGGCGCCGGCCAGCAGCGTAAAGGTGTTATCACGCAGCGCCGCTGAGCGGTGAATATAGCCGATCTGGCTGCTGCCGCCGCCGCCGACCATGCCCCAGCGCAGGGTGCGGTCGAGAGGTTTTAAACCGTTAATCATGTTGCGTCTCCTGTCAGAATCCCACGTCGCGCAGATAGCGCAGACTTTCCGTGACCGCCTGCAGGCTGCCTGCGGCATGGCGCGGATCACGCTCTTGTTCAATGGTTATCCAGCCCTGATACCCCCGACGGGCGAGAAAGTCTTTGATGGCCGGATAGTCAATGGCGCCGCTGCCGAGCGGGCACATTACCCCTTCGGCGCAGGCGGTGAAAAAGTCGATGCCCTCGGCGAGGGCGCGCTGGTAAACCTGCGGATCCACATCCTTGAAGTGCAGGTAGTCGAGTCGCGGGTAATAGCGATCCAGCCAGTCGAGCGGATCCATACCGGCGTAGTAGAGATGTCCGGTATCCAGACACAATCCCGCGACGTCGTGCGGAATATCGTTCGCCAGCCGCTCGATTTCATCCGCAAATTCGATGCAGCCCCCGGCATGGGGATGGATAACCGCCCGGACGCCATACTCCTGCCAGGCGAGGGTGCTGAGGGCGGTAATGTGCGCCATCATGCGCTGCCAGTCTTTGTCATCAAGACGTGGAGCCAGTGCGCTACGCCCGGCAAAGCGCGCTCGCTCAGGGTTGCCGAAATCAATAATCACCAGGTAAGGCGGCTGAACAGGATGCCCTGGCGTGGGTTCGGCGGCCGGAACCTGCGACAGATTGCGGCAGATTTGATGCGTCAGCGCCATCAGGGTGGGGAAATGGGCCTCGCTGACCAGATCGTCAAAGATCGTACCGGCTACCAGCGACAACTGATGCTGCTCCAGCGCCGCGCGCAGGTTGGCCGGGTCGGTGGGCAGGTAGCCCCAGGGCCCAAGCTCAATGCTGCGATAGCCGGCCTGCGCCGCCTCCTTCAGCACGGTAGCCCAGGCGGGAAGGTCAGGGTTATTTGGGTCATCCACGCCCCAGCTGCAGGGGGCATTGGCGATAGAGAGTGTCATGTTGGCTTCCTTTTTACACAGGGGATGCCGCTGAGTATTGAATAAATATTTCATTCTCAACAATGATGGAATGATGATTTTTTGATGGCCATCATGCTTTGAATTGATGTTGTTTTTGATAGTTTTTTATCAAATTGAGGGCGGGCGCGGTCTGCCCGTTAACTGGCCCCGGCGGCGGCGGGGCCGGGAATTTACATATTTTCTTTGGTGATGATATCGAAAGGCTGAGGGAGAGAAATCACCTCGCTGTGCGAGCGAGAAACCGCGTCCGTTATGGTGCGTAGCGTGGCAGCGGCAAACGCCTCCAGCCGGTGGTTAAGCATGATGTCGATGGTGCCATCGATCAGCGCCAGTTCACTGTCGTTTAGCGGGCCGTGGCAGACCAGGGTGATCGCCTGCTGACGGCCGCTGTCGCGCAGCGCCTCGACAATGCCTTCGACGCCGCCGCAGGGGGCATAGATCGCCTGCAGGGCCGGGTACTGACTCAGCATCTGCTCCGTCACGGTCCTGGCGATATCCGCCCGTTCATGGCTGCGAACCGGCTCCAGGATCTGCTGCCCCATGCCTTGTTCACGCAGGCAGGAGCGGAAGCTGATCTCACAGCTTTCCTGACAGGTAAAACGATTGTCGCCAATGATAATGCCAATTTCACCATTCCCGCGGCATAAGCGCTCGATAAACCAGGCGGCGGTGCGCCCGGCTTTTTGATTATCGAGGCCGATATATCCGCTGCGCTGGGGGACCGACAGATCCGAAAGCAGGGTGAACACGCGAACGCCGCGGGCGGCAGCCCGGGCGACTGCGTGGCGAATCAGCGGGTGATCCAGCGCCACCAGGCCTAACACGTCCACCTCGTCACTTAGCCGGTGAATGGCCTGAGCCATCGCTTCCACCGCATCGATGGCAAAATGCAGTATCACCGGCGCCTGGCCTGCCGGTAGCCATGGGGCGGCCTCGCGCGTCAGCGCTCGGGCCAGCGGCAGGTAGAAGGAGTGGGTCTCTTGCAGCAGGATAAACCCCATTCTGACCGTGACCGGCGCTTTACCCGCTGCCAGACGATAGTGGGGTTGCTCGAGGGTAAACCCCAGCCGTCGTGCCGCCTCCAGTACACTGAATGCCGTGGACTCCTTCACCGCCGCACGCTTGTTCAGCACCCGGTCGACGGTGGCAATACCGACTTTGGCTTCACGAGCGATATCGGCAAGCGTGATTTTGGTAGCGTTTTTTTTCACTGTGATGGCCGTTTGTGATGAGAGTTATGATAGAAACTATCACGATTAGTCTGGGCATAAAAGCCGCAACGCGGGCGTCCTGGACAAAGCCAATACGCAGCCAACCGGGGGTAAGACCGATATACATACTCTGTGATCAAAAGCGACTACCAGTTCTGGTATTGCTGCTATGCTGTTGAAATAGAATTAATAAAAAAGACATTTTCGCATCCAGTCGGTTAAACCACGCGCAAAGTCGCCTCGGGTGGGCGTTGCTGCGTGCAGAACCGACTATACTTGCCGCGCATGCGCGTACTTAAGGTTTTTCGGTTTCTTTTTGCTATCACTTTATACCAGCGTCAGAGCCGCTCATCGTTGTGCGTTGCTCCGGCGCCGGGAATTGGTCGGTTTGGGGCCTGTATGTTATTAAAAGAACTGGCTGTTTTTGATGTATTAAGTACCCCGATATGGGTAGTCCATCCTTTTAATGAAAGTGTGGTCTATGCCAATCAGGCTTCCCGGACGTTGAGCGGCGATATGTCGCTGAAGGAGATGCGTAACGGTATCTATTCGACCTGTCCTGAAACACAGTTACAACATTATCTTCGCTATCTCGATACGATGACCGAGATATTTGAAGTCTGGACGCTACAGACTGAGAAGGGCCTGCAGTCGGTGTATTGTAAAACCACCCTGGTTGAGACTGACGACAGCGGTACCTTACTGCTGTTTGAAGCCGTGAAGCTGCTGGCGCAAAATCAATCCATTCACACCGGCTCCCGCCGCTACCAGCGGCGCAACAATGGCTTTTTTGCCCGCTTTTTTATGACCAATACCGCGCCGATGCTATTGATCGATCCCAATAAGGATGGTCGAATTGTCGATGCCAATATTGCGGCGCTGCGTTTTTATCATTATTCCGATGAGGAAATGCGCAATAAACATACCTGGCAAATTAATACCCTTGGTCGGGACGTGATCCCCATCATGAATAATATTGCCAATATGCCAGGCGGGCATAAACCGCTTAATTTTACGCATATTTTAGCCGACGGTACGCTGCGCCATGTCCAAACCTACGCCGGGCCCGTAGTGCTTTATAATATTCGACTGATGTTGTGTATTATTCACGATATCACCGAGGAAGTGCATCTGAAAAAAGAGCTGGAATTTTCTGCCGCCCACGATCCCCTCACCGGATTGCTTAATCGCCGCGAATTTTATCGCCTCGTCGAGGCACCGTCATTTATCGCGCAAGGGTTTTGTCTGCTGTTAATCGACATCGATCATTTCAAGAGCATTAATGATATTCACGGTCATCAAAAAGGGGATGAAGTCCTGCTGGTGATCTCGCGCATTCTGGAAACATCGGTTGATCGTGAAGATAAAATTTATCGCTGGGGGGGAGAAGAGTTTCTGCTCTTTTTACCCCATTCGCCGATAGCGCGCGCCCTGATACTGGCGGAAGGGATCCGCCAGGCGGTCAGCGAGTATCAGACGCTGTCGGTGACGGTGAGCATCGGCGTGGCCGAACACCATGACGGGGAAGCGATTGATCAGCTTTTTTCCCGCGTCGATAAAGCGCTGTATGTGGCCAAAAATGATGGGCGCAACCGGGTCTCGCGCATGCCGTTTGAAAATGTGGAACTGCTGCACAGCCGCGGAGGCGCGGCCTGACCAGCCCAATGCTTTTTCTCCCCGCCGGACGCGCAGGCTGACTCACCGACTATACTGAGTGAACGCCAGCCTGCTGATTTGGGTGGCAATATTGTTAGCCTGTCGCTGAGGTGGCAAACGACATATGGTGCGTCTTCTCGTTCTCCTGTCGGTACTTTCGCTTTCCGCGCCAGCGACGCTGGCGGCGAACGGCCACGCCATCAAACAGCGTGCCGATGCCGTATTGACCCTGATGAGCTATACCGTTGTCCCTGACGTGACCGCCAGCGATCTCAACATTGGTTCCGGCAGCAACGACAAGCATAATCTGGCCATCACCCAGTTTGGCGGCGGGGCAACCCTCAGCGAGTCGTTCCCGCTGTATCTTGAAGGTACGATGGGTTACAGCCGTTACGACCCGCGCTTTGTGGTCAGCAATGGCGAACAGACGCGGAATGTGCCGACCAAATGGAACAGTCTGACCACCACCGGCGGTGTCGGCTGGGATTTTTCGCTGCACCGGGACAGCCTCGGAGGCAACCTGGTGTTGCGGCCGATCGTCAATGTGATGCTCGGTACCCTGGCCAGCGATGCGCGCCTCGGCAGTTGGGCAATCGAGCGAAAAACCAACGCCGATCTGCAATTCCTCGACGGCGGTCGGTTCAATGCCTGGGGGCTCGGCGGGGCGTTGATGCTGGATTACGAACGCTTTTCCGCCACCCAGGATATTGATGCCGAACTGCGTTACTCCTATATGCATCTGCAAAGTTTCGGCAGTAGCGCTGAGGTGGTGCAGGGAGAGGCCAGCGCGGAGAATCTCGGCTTGTATCTGCGCCGCCGCGCGCCGATAGCGGACTGGACGCTGTTGGGTAACCCGCTGCGTTACGTTCTGGAGGGGGCGCATACCGAATTTCTCGGCGACCAGCGAGGGGCGCTGGGCTTTACCGGTTTGACCTCCCTGGGGATTGGCCTCGAGCTGGACAGCAGTAAATACCCGGTCTTTATCACTCGCACCCGGCTGGTGGCGCGCTATATGTTCGGCAATAACACCACAGGCTATGGTGTAGGACTGGCAATGAGTTTTTGATGACCTCAAATCTGGTGCCGGACAGTTCCCTGGCTCTCAGGGAGGGGGCCTGAGTCGCAACGATTATCGGACGATGCCCTCTCCCTTTAGGAGAGGGCCAGGGTGAGGGTCAATCCTGACACCACACCCGCTCGCCATTCACCCACGTCTCGCTGATATTGCGTTCATCTCCCAGGGTCATCAGCACGAACAACTGCTCATAAATGTCATGGCAGCGGCCTGTGCGCAGACGCTGCAGCGGGGTGACCGCCGGGTCAATCACCACAAAATCTGCCTCTTTGCCCGGCTGAAAATTGCCAATTTTCTCCTCCAGCCGCAGGGCGCGCGCCCCGCCGAGGGTGGCGTGATAGAAGGCCTCGCTGGCGCGCAGGCGATAGCTCTGCAGTTGTCCTACCTTGTAGGCCTCACCCAGCGTGCGCAGCATGCTGAAGGTGGTGCCAGCCCCGACGTCGCTGCCGATGCCCATCCGCACCTGGTGCTGCCAGCAGGCGGGCAGGCGGAACAGCCCGCTGCCGAGAAACAGATTCGAGGTCGGACAGAAGGCGACGGCGGATCCGGTGTCATGCAGGCACTGCCACTCGGCATCATCGAGATGGATCCCGTGAGCAAAAACGCTGCGTTCGCCGGTGAGCTGATAGTGATGATAGACATCCAGATAGTGCTCATGCTCAGGCCACAGCTGTTTAACCCAGGCGATCTCCTCGCGGTTTTCACTGAGATGTGTCTGCAGCCAGGTGTCGGGAAACTCAGTCCGCAGGCGCTGCACGGCCTCCAGCAACGCCGGTGTCGAGGTAGGGGCAAAGCGCGGGGTGATGGCATAGCCCAGCCTCCCGCGCTGATGCCAGCGGAGGATCAACTCCCGGGTCTGCTCGTAGCTCTCCCCGGCGGTTTCGCACAGATAATCCGGCACATGGCGATCCATCATCACTTTTCCGGCGATCAGCCGCATATTCAGACGCAGCGCTTCGCTGAACAGCGCCTCGGCCGAAGCCGGGTGCAAGGTACAAAACACCAGCGCGGTGGTGGTGCCATGGCTAATCAGCTGGTTAACAAAAAACTGCGCTATCTCCTGCGCATAATCCGCATCGGCAAACTGGCTTTCCACCGGGAAGGTGTAGGTGGTGAGCCACTCCAGCAGCTGTTCGCCAAAGGCGCCGATCATTTCAGTCTGCGGATAGTGAATGTGGGTATCGACAAAACCGGGCAACAGCAGCTTGCCTCGCTGGTCGACATAGCCCTTCAGCGGATGCAGAAAGGCTTCTCCTTCCTGCCATGGCAGCAGCGCGATAATTTTCCCATCCTGCAAGAACAACAGGCCATCATCGAGATAGCGGGCCTGGGCGGCCACCTCATCCGGGGTCTCTGCTACGCCGGCGATATCAAAAAATGCACCGCGCACCGCGGTCTGGTAATCCATCATCGAACCTGCCTTCTCTTAACGCTCCGGGAATAGTGATAAATAGCAAGATTGGTGCCAGTTTGCAGACTGCCGCGGCCAGACGCCGCGGCAGGTGGTGAGGGTTACTCTTTTTGCGCTACCGCGCCGGAACGGAAGGATGCTGTCGCCTGCACTTCACGCTCGTCGCGGGCCAGCCAGCGGTAGAGGGTGCCACCGAGGAAGACCCCAATAAACCAGCTGAAGTTCGCCACTTCATGCAGGGCCGGAATAAAGCTGATGATTAGCCCCAGGGCCACTGTCGGCAGCAGGGCGGTAATCGCTTTCGGGTTAAAGCCGTTGCGGTACCAGTATTTACCCTTCGGCGTATCGTTAAACAGATCGTCCACCGACACCCGGCCGCGTTTGATGAGATAGAAGTCGGCGATCAGGATGCCAAACAGCGGGCCAATAAAGGCACCCAGTACGTCGAGGGTATAGTGGATCAGTTCCGGAGAGTTAAACAGGTTCCACGGCGTCAGGAGTATCGAGCCCACCGCGGCAATCATCCCGCCGGTACGGAAGCTGATTTTCTGTGGCGCGCAATTGGAAAAATCGAAGGCCGGAGAGACGAAGTTAGCCACGATATTAATGCCGATGGTGGCGGTAATCATGGTCAGCAGGCCAATGGCCACCGCCAGATCGTTACCCACGCGGCTGACGGTTTCGATCGGGTCAGTGATCATTTTGCCGAACAGCGACTGGGTGCCGGAGACAATCACCACGGTCACCACCGAGAACAGCAGGAAGTTAAACGGCAGCCCCCAGCGGTTACCGCGGCGGATCTCGCCCATGCTTTTGCCGTAGCGGGAAAAGTCACCGAAGTTGAGCAGCGGTCCGGAGAAGTAGGAGACCACCAGCGCCGTGGCGGTGATCATCTGCCAGGTCTGCTCGCCGGCGCTCAGGGATTTGCTGGCGAGGGTAAAGGAGATCCCGTCCAGACCGGTCTTGTATACAATCCAGCCGGCCAGCGCCAGCATCACCACATAAACCGCCGGACCGGCGATATCGATAAAGCGTTTGATGGCGTTCATGCCATGCCAGAACACCATCGCCTGCAGCAGCCACATGGTGGCGAAGCACAACCAGCCGAGCGTCGACAGCCCGAGAAAGCTGCTGCTGGTCAGCGAGGCAAGGGAGGGCCAGAACTTGAGCAGGACCAGCATCAGGGCGTTAGCCGCCAGATAGGTCTGAATACCGTACCAGGCAAACGCGATCAGCCCGCGGATCACCGCCGGGATATTGGCGCCGAAGACGCCAAACGCCTGACGGCAGATAACGGCGTATGGCACCCCGGCCATCTGGCTCGGCTTCGCCACCAGGTTAGCGCACAGCTGCACAATACAGATGCCGACCAGCAGGCAGAGCAGAACCTGCCAGCTGGCCAGTCCAAGCGTAAAGAAGCTCGCCGCTACTACGTAGCCGCCCATGCTGTGCACGTCCGACATCCAGAATGAAAAAATATTGTACCAGCTCCAGTTCTGGTCGCGGGTGGGCGCCAGATCGTCATTACATAGCCGCGGACTGTAGCTGGCGGCCGCCTCGTGAGTCTTCTTCTGCTGCGTGTGGGATGAATGTGGCATGAAACCTGCTCCTCTGAATGAAAACCCTTTGATATGGATTGCTGAGGCTATTGCAGGATCCAGGCCAGAATGATGAATCTTGTATACAAAAAATAAATTTTATGTATACGATCTGCTATCGATAAGTGAAACCGGAGTGGGTTAATGAATAATGAACATCGTCTCCAGGCCGCGCCAGCGCTGCAGGACAAGGACGAAAGCATTTACCAGGCGCTGATGACGGCCATCGTCGAACATCAGTTGCCGCCGGGCAGCAAACTGCCGGAAGAGGCGCTGGCGGAGGTATTCGCCGTGAGCCGCACCGGCATCAGAAAGGTGCTGCAACGACTCGCCGCTGTGCAACTGGTCACGTTGACGCCCAAACGTGGTGCACATGTCACCAGCCCCAGCGTGGAAGAGTCCCAGGCGATCTTTCGCACCCGGGCGCTGCTTGAGGTCGCCAATTTGCCCGATGTGATCGCGCGCTGTCAGCCGCCGCATCTGGCGGCGCTGGAGAACATTATTCAGCGTGAACAGCAGGCGCATGAGGCGCATGACGGCCCGGCGGCGATCCGCCACTCCGCTGACTTTCATATTCAGCTGCAGGCCATCTCCGGTAACCCGGTGCTCACCGAGATGGTGACCCGCCTCAGCCAGCGCTCCTCTTTAGTGATTGCCGCCTGGGGCGCCCCCTGGCGACAGGGCTGTCGCTGCGACGATCACCAGCAGCTGGTGGGTTTGCTGCGGGATAAAGCCCTGCAGCCACTTAGCGAGGCGCTGATGCACCATTTTGATCATATTGTCGCCAGCTTGTGTTTCGAGCGCGATGGCGTCAGCCTGCCCGATTTTTCCCGGTTGTTCGCCGGCCACAAGGAGTCGTGATGTCTGCCATATGTATACAAGTGATCAACCCCAATACCAGCCTGGCGATGACCGAAACGATAGGCGCCGCCGCGCGTGCGGTCGCCGCGCCGGGTACCGAGATCCTTGCGGTCTGTCCCCACGCCGGGGTACCGTCCATTGAAGGCCACTTTGACGAGGCCATCGCGGCGGTCGGCGTGCTGGAGCAGATCAAGGCCGGACGCGAGCAGGGGGTGGACGGGCATGTGATCGCCTGCTTCGGTGACCCGGGGCTGCTGGCGGCGCGGGAGCTGGCGCAAGGGCCGGTGATCGGCATTGCGGAAGCGGCGATGCATATGGCGACGATGGTCGCCACCCGTTTCTCCATTGTGACCACGCTGCCGCGCACGCTGATCATCGCCCGTCATTTGCTGCACCAGTACGGATTTCATCAACACTGCGCGGCGCTACACGCCATTGATTTGCCGGTGCTGGCGCTGGAAGACGGCAGCGGCCTGGCGCAGGAGAAAGTGCGTGAGCGCTGCATTCGCGCGCTGAAAGAGGATGGTAGCGGGGCGATTGTCCTTGGCTGCGGTGGGATGGCGACCCTGGCGCAGGAGCTGACCCACGAGCTGCGGGTGCCAGTGATCGATGGCGTCAGCGCGGCGGTGAAGATGGTGGAGTCACTGGTCGCGCTGGGCCTGGCGACCAGCAAGCACGGGGACTTAGCGTTCCCGGAGAAAAAAGCGTTAAGCGGACAGTTTCAGTCGTTAAATCCATTTTAAAAGGGGCAGGAGATGGGAGAGAACCAGGAGCACTATCCTCGCGATCTGCGAGGTTATGCAGGGCAGCCGCCGCACGCGCGCTGGCCGGGTGGGGCGCGGATCGCGGTGCAGTTCGTCCTCAACTACGAGGAAGGCGCTGAGAATCACGTCCTGCATGGCGATGCGGGTTCGGAACAGTTCCTGTCCGATATTATCGGCGCCGCCAGCTACCCGGCACGCCATATGTCGATGGATTCACTCTATGAGTACGGCAGCCGGGCAGGGTTCTGGCGCATCCATCGTGAGTTCAGCCAGCGCGGGCTGCCGTTGACCGTTTTCGGCGTGGCGATGGCGCTGGCGCGGCACCCGGAGATTGTGGCGGCGATCAAGGCCGCGGATTACGATGTGGTCAGCCACGGCTGGCGCTGGATCCACTATCAGCACATGGATATTACTGAGGAGCGCGAGCATCTGCAAAAAGCGGTGCAGGTGCTGACCGACCTGTTCGGCAAACCGCCTACCGGCTGGTATACCGGCCGCGACAGCCCCAACACCCGCCAGCTGGTGGTGGAGCACGGCGGCTTTGACTACGACAGCGATTATTATGGCGATGATTTACCTTTCTGGAGCGAAGTGGCCTGCAGCGACGGCAGCCAGCGGCCACACCTGATCGTGCCTTATACCCTCGACGCCAACGACATGCGCTTCGCCACCGCCCAGGGATTCAACACCGCGGAGCAGTTTTATACCTATCTGAAAGACAGCTTTGACGTGCTGTACGCCGAGGGTGAAACCGCGCCGAAGATGATGTCCGTGGGGATGCACTGCCGGCTGCTGGGCCGCCCGGGCCGTTTCCGCGCGCTGCAGCGTTTCCTTGACTATATCCAGCAGCACGACAAGGTGTGGGTCTGCACCCGGCAGCAGATCGCCGACCACTGGCGCGAAACCCATCCGTATCGCGGGTAGCTTGCTGCCTCTCATCTGGCCCTCTCCCCAGGGAGAGGGTACCGCCAGATAGTGTATGTTGCATTGACATACCCTGAGAGGCTGGCGGCTGTGTACCAGGAGGGCATGTGGTAAACTCAGGCGTAACAATGTCCAGAGGAATACCTTTAACCCAGGTGGACCTCATTTCCTTGCGACTGTCTTTGTTATCGAATAACGGACTTAACAGCCATAAGGGTCCTTTTTCGAATCCATCCACTGCCTGCCCGTATTGCCAGCCAGTAAGCCGTCATTTTCAGCAGAGTCGCTCTATCCGGACAGTAAATAAACGTTTCAGTTTGCAGCTCATGTTGCCCTTCATTCACTGTTTTTACTCGGTAGCGCAGTAAGAGCTTCGCGCTGCCCGGCATCACAGGCGCCAGATAAGCTTCAGTATTCGGCACGTTTTCCAGGCCGAAGTCCGCACGCCAGAATTGTCCGCGCAATCCGTAGCAGAGCTCGGATGCTGACTTTTCCAGAAGGGTAAAACTGTCCAGGCCAAAGCGGCTAACCGGCAGGGGGTATTTATTGCGCCGAAATTTTTGCGGAAATTGTCGTACAGACATCAATAACCGGATAACGGCGTCCTGCTGAATATCGAATGTCGCTATTAACGGCAGGATTTTTTCAGGCGAGTACGTCCTGATGATCGTCTGGTGTTTTTCATGGAACTGAAACTGTGGCAAGAAAACGGGTATATCCTGCCATTGAGCAAGTGCTCTGCTGGTAACGAATCCCGGGTTCAGCATGTTATTTCCTTATTATCCTTCAAGCCCAACCAGAGTAACAGATGCTTCACGGCAAACAAGAACCGCACAGCATCCGGTGATGACATTGTGATAGGTTACTTTATGGGGAGCAGCTAACATCGCTTAATTCAACGGCATATACACAAGCTGAATACGGAGCACTTGATGGTCACCACACATGTTTTTATCGCGGTCAGTCTTGATGGATACATCGCCCGGCAGGATGGCGATATTGACTGGCTGTTGCAGCGCGATGACCCGACAGAAGATCATGGCTATGCAGCATTCATCGCGGACAAAGATTGGATCGTTATGGGGCGAGGTACCTATGAGAAGGCGCTTACCTTTGACGAATGGCCTTATGATCGACCCGTACTGGTTCTCTCCCGACAGCTAACCGATACCTCCGTGCCCAACGCGTTGAAGGACAAAGTGCAAATCTCATGCCGCACGCCAAGGGAGGTGCTTGCTGACCTGACAGTAGAGAACGCGCGTCGCGTCTATTTAGATGGCGGGCAGGTCATACAGTCGTTCCTGCGCGAGGGGCTGGTCGCCGATATCGTTATCACGACCATTCCTGTCCTGCTTGGCTCGGGAAAACCGTTGTTCGGATCCCTGACCAGGGATATCGATTTGACGCTGTTATCAAACCGCAGCTTTCCTTCGGGTCTGGTGCAGTCGCACTATCGGGTGACGTCATAAACTGCCTATAAACATAGCGGTGTGCTACGCAAAAGCGAGAGTACCATCCTGCCGCCAGCGGTACTCTATTATATAGGGCATTCACTTCATCTCTGGTGGGCTTTAGCAGGGGAGCAACCTGCTATAGACAGATTCACCGCTACATCCACCGGAATGAAAACGAATTTTACCCCTACATTTAGTGATGGCTACCTACAGATGGTTCGTCTATTCTGCCTGTATTAACGACCAGGCCGGAGTCACGCTTTGTGGATAATCCCATTATTCTGAAAACCATCGTTAGCTTTATTCTCATTCTGTGGGTAATCGATGTATTCAGGACCAGGAAAAGAAAACGTTTTGATCCCGCTATTGAAGCCGCTGATGCCAGAGAACGCCATCAATGGCGCTATTTCAGATGGGCGTTCCGGATCATACAAGTGGTAGCGGGAGTGTATGTCTTCGTGCAGCTGATTCAGGTTTTACTGAGATAGATTCTACAGCCAGGTACGACTGGACAGAACATCCTGGTGAGCAGAATAACGCAAGTGCATTGTTCTGTGGCGGCGCGCAGAAACTTCTGCCGCCGATGAAGATGTGCTCATGGTTCAAATCCTTGCAATTGAAAAACAGGGTGCGCCGCCATCATTCGGCACCCGATACAGGCGAGACATGCGCGCGCAAGCGAAGCTGACCCGTGGTGCGCTCCAGGGAGAAAGAATGCCGCTCTCATCAATGAAGGAGGGTAAGTTAAGCAATAACCAGAGAGTAAACGTCTTGCACCGAAAGTAACCTATCGTATGGTGCAGGGCTAATCTGAAGCTTCGTTGAATAGAAGAAATGCAACGCCTCATTTTGGTGCTTTACGGTATCTCTCCTGCATCATGATGATCCATGCTCCATAGTAAATTACCATTACGCATCATGTTATCTTATTGATAATAAATGAATAAATTAATGGCACGCTTTGTGCTTAAATTAATGTGAAAGCTTAAAAATTTAACTCCATGAACAAGTGATAATAACCTGTAGCTTGCATTGTCAGTACCGATGCGATGGGCCAAAAAATGATTTTCAATGCGATCATAATTTAACTCGCAACCGATTAAACGTTCACATTGACGATGATGGCCAAGGGGAGGTGACGGTACACAATATAACCATCAATACTAAATCAAAAATTCATGCAGAGATTTTTTATAAAATGACTCTGTGTTGCAAATAATAACTCCTCCTGTGTTTTGAGAAACGAAAGCTTTGAAGCTTTGTTCTGTGAAAGTAAAGTCTATACTGCCCAGGTCGGCGATTTAACAAGGATACAATGCTGATGCATAAACTCATAAAAAATTACGAAGCCGACATCTTTTTCGATGAGCTGATCGACCATGAGGGCAATCCACGTTTTTCCGCACAACGTCTGATTCAATGCCTTGATTCTCTTCCGCCGGATGAACTGGAGAAACGTCGTCTGACGGCAGAGGCGACAATTCAGGAAATGGGGATTAGTTTTACGGTATATACCGATAAAGGAAATATCGACAGGATTTGGCCATTCGATATTATTCCACGCATTATTGATGCCAGAGACTGGGCAATAGCGGAAACAGGCCTGAAGCAACGTCTTACCGCTCTGAACCGCTTTATCGATGACCTGTATAATGAACAAAACTGCATCAAAGATGGCATTATTCCTGAATATATTATTAAGGAATCTAAAAATTTCCGTCCTGAGTGTGTTGGCATGAAGCCACCGTATGGCGTATGGGCGCATATTTGCGGTACCGATTTAGTCCGGGATGAAACCGGGCAATTCTACGTCCTGGAAGATAACCTGCGGGTGCCTTCTGGCGTCTCCTATATGCTGGAAAACCGCGCCATTACCAAGCGCGTCCTGCCAGAACTGTTTGAAAGTGACGAGATCAAACCGATTGATGCTTATCCGGCACAGCTGCTGGAAACCCTGACGGCCCTGTCGCCGCGGCAGATTGAACGCCCGGAGATCGTGGTGCTGACACCGGGTATTTATAACTCCGCCTACTTCGAGCATGCCTTCCTGGCTCAGCAAATGGGGGTGGAACTTGTCGAGGGCGCCGATCTGTTTGTCGGCGACGACGACTGCGTCTACACCAAAACGATCTATGGCCCGGAGCGGGTGGACGTCATTTACCGGCGCATTGACGACATGTTCCTCGATCCGGAAGTCTTCGAGCCTGAGTCGGTTCTTGGCGTGCCTGGCCTGATGCGGGCCTGGAAAGCCGGAAATGTCGCGCTGGCTAATGCGCCGGGTGCCGGAGTGGCGGACGACAAGGTGGTCTATGCATATGTTCCGGACCTGATTCGCTACTATCTTGACGAAGAACCCATTCTCCCGAATGTCGAAACCTTCCTTTGCCAGAACGATGACGACCGCGAATACGTACTGCAGAATCTGAATAAGCTGGTGGTGAAACCGGCTAATGAATCAGGTGGTTACGGTATGTTGGTCGGGCCGCATTCAACCAAAAAAGAGCAGCAGATATTTGCCAAACTGATCCAGGAAAATCCCCGTAATTATATTGCTCAGCCGACACTGAAGCTCTCCACCGCACCGGCGCTCATCGCCAAAGATTATCTCGAGCCGCGCCACCTTGATTTACGTCCATTTATTTTGCAAAGCAAAGAGACTTACGTGACGACCGGCGGCCTGACGCGGGTGGCGATGAAAAAAGGTTCGTTAGTGGTGAACTCATCGCAGGGCGGTGGCAGTAAGGATACCTGGATCGTGGAGAGCAAACGATAATGAATATGCTATCAAGAGTTGCGGCACGCCTGTACTGGAGCGCGCGTTATCTGGAACGCGTGGAGAATATCGCACGGTTAGTCAGCGTGTATGACGATCTGCTTTACGATCTGCCACGCGATATTGCGGTTTCCTGGTATAACCTGATTGAAATTAACAGCGGTGTCGTCTTGTTTAACCAGCGCTATAAGATTAAAGACGAACGTAATGTTCTGAAATTTCTGCTGGCTGACGAGAGCAACCCAGATTCACTGCTGTCGTCATTAAAAATGGTCCGTGAAAATATCCGGACCAGCCGCGATGTGGTGCCGGGCGAAATGTGGGAGCTGATTAATGAGCTGGATCTCTATGCCCGCCAGAATATCCGCCTCGGTATCAACCGTTCTGAACGGCATACCTACCTTAATACCATCATAGAAGGATGTCAGAAAATTGTTGGTTTACTGACCGGTTCGATGAGTCGTGATGCCGGCTGGTATTTTCTGAACATGGGGCGCTATCTCGAGCGCGCCGATATGAATACACGCATTCTTGACGCCGCGAATTCCCTGATGATGCAGGCGCGTGAGGAAGAGAGCATTAAGTTAGGCCAGGTCGTGTGGTCGAAGGTACTGAAATCACAAAGCGCCTATCTCAGCTTTCGCCGGGTGATGCGCTGCTCTATTAAAGGCTCGCTGGTGGTCACTTTGCTCCTTACGGACAGGCATTTCCCCCGTTCGCAGCGCTTTTGTCTGGAGCAGATCAAACTGGCCGCCGCTGAGCTGCCGCGGGCATCAGCCGTTTCTGTGCACATCGACAGCCTGCTGCTTGCGACCCGGGGCGTTGAACACTCTCACGATCTGAACCGAGAGTTCAGCCTCTATCTTAATGAAATCCAGCTCAGCCTGATTGCGCTTCATCATCTGATTACCGACAACTGGTTTCATTTCCTGCAAGGAGATGCCGTATGACCATCCGGGTAGCGATTCAACATAAAACGACCTATGACTTCGATCGTTTGATCAACGTGGCGCCACATATTTTGCGTCTGCGGCCTGCGCCACATTCACGTACGCATATCCATGGCTACTCCCTGAAAGTGACGCCAGAGGACCATTTTATTAACTGGCAGCAGGATCCCTTCGGTAACTATCAGGCACGTCTGGTGTTTCCTGAAAAAGTGAAGCGCCTGGAGTTTGCGGTGGAGGTGATCGCGGATATGACCGTGATCAACCCGTTTGATTTCTTTATCGAAGAGTATGCCGAGAATTTCCCCTTTGCCTATGATGCCTTGATGCAAGAAGAACTCGCGCCTTATCTCAAGGTCACCGAGCAGTGTCCTGAGCTGGAGGCGTGGCTGGCAAGCGTTGATTGTGAGGAAATGGTGCCTATCGTCACCTTCCTCGTGCAGCTCAATAGCCGACTGGCCAACGAAATTGACTACGGTATTCGCCTTGAACCCGGCGTGCAGAGTTGTCAGGAGACGCTGACATTAAAAAAAGGCTCGTGCCGGGATACCTCATGGTTGCTGGTACAGATACTGCGTAATCTGGGGCTGGCCGCGCGCTTTGCCTCTGGCTATCTGGTGCAGCTCACCGCCGATGTGAAAGCGCTTGATGGCCCCTCAGGCCCGGAACAGGATTTCACCGATCTGCACGCCTGGTGCGAGGTCTATTTACCCGGCGCCGGGTGGGTGGGGCTCGACCCGACCAGCGGTCTGTTCGCGGGCGAAGGGCATATTCCTTTAGCCTGTACGGCTGACCCGCAGTCTGCGGCGCCGATTACCGGCGCAACCGACCCGTGCGAATGCGAGTTTAGCTATTCCAATATTGTCACCCGCATCCATGAAGATCCGCGGGTCACACGGCCTTATAGCGAAGACGAGTGGCTTAACATCAATGCACTGGGGCGCGCTGTTGACGCCGAACTGCAATCTAACGATGTGCGACTGACAATGGGGGGCGAACCGACGTTTATCTCCATTGACGATATGGATTCCGCACAGTGGAATACCGATGCGCTGGGTAAAGATAAATTACGCCTCGCGAAAGATCTGTTACTGCGCTTAAAAACGCAGTTTAGTCGCGGCGGATTGCTGCATTATGGTCAGGGAAAATGGTATCCGGGCGAAGAGGTTCCGCGTTGGGCGCTTGGATGCTTCTGGCGTACCGATGGCGAGGCGTTGTGGCACGACCAGGCGCTCCTGGCCCGTGTCGATCGGGATTATGGCCACACCCTTAGCGACGCGGAACGATTTGGTGAGGCTCTATGCCGGCAGTTAGGCGTTGCCGCCCGCTATTTACAACCCGCTTATGAAGATTCGCTCTACTATCTGTGGCTGGAGCGTTCTCTCCCTGAGGGGGTCGATCCGAGGACCGCAAATCTGAATCATGACCTCGAACGGCGGAGACTGGCGAGTTTGCTTAGCCGCGGGATGGAAAACCCCACGGGCTACATCCTGCCTGTCGAATTCGATGGCGCATGCTGGCAAAGTAGCCCCTGGCCAATGCGTGCCGGGCTGATTACACTGATCCCCGGTGATAGCGCGATGGGCTACCGTCTGCCGCTCAATTCGCTGCCGCCATTAGCCGACGATGAGATCGTCGTCGAACGAGATCCTTTTGAACCTCGCGAACCCCTTCCGGTCTTTGCTATGGGGGGAGAGACGGCCCCTGTTCGTGCCCGGCAGACCTTACAGCAACAAAAAATGGTCGCCAACGGCACTAAAAGCGTGGTCCGTACCGCACTGTGCTTCGAACCGCGAGAGGGCAAGCTGCATCTGTTCCTGCCCCCGGTAACCCACCTCGAGAATTATGTGGCCCTGGTGCATGCCATCGAGGAGGCGGCCAGTGAACTGCAGCTTCCGGTGGTGATTGAAGGTTATGAGCCGCCAAAAGATCCTCGCTTGCAAAAGCTGTTATTGACCCCCGATCCGGGGGTTATCGAGGTCAATATTCACCCGGCCAGCCACTGGGATGAATTGGTGCATAATATTGAAACACTCTACGAGCAGGCGCACCAGGCAAGGCTGGGGGCCGAGAAGTTTATGCTTGATGGTCGGCACACCGGCACCGGAGGGGGAAACCATGTCACTTTGGGCGGGAGTACGCCAGCCGACAGTCCGGTACTTCGACGTCCCGATCTCCTGCGTAGCCTGGTGACCTACTGGCAACATCACCCCGGTCTTTCCTACTTATTCTCCGGTATGTTTATTGGACCAACCAGTCAGGCTCCGCGCCCGGATGAAGGGCGCGATGAAGCCCTCTATGAAATGGAAATTGCCTTCCAGAATATGCCGGAAGGGCTGGTTGATACGCCATGGCTGGTGGACAGACTGATGCGCAATCTGCTGGTGGATGTCACCGGCAATACCCATCGTTCAGAATTCTGCATTGACAAACTCTATGCGGCAGGCAGCAGTAGTGGTCGCCTGGGGCTGCTGGAGTTCCGCGGTTTCGAAATGCCCCCTCACGCTCGCATGTCGCTGGTGCAATTACTGCTCCTCCGGTGTCTGGTGGCGCGTTTCTGGAAAGAGCCGTATCACCAGCCGCTGGTCCGCTGGGGGACACAGCTGCACGATAAATTTATGTTGCCGCATTTTGTCTGGCAGGATGTGAAAGAGGTGGTGGATGATCTGCAGCGTCATGGTTATCCCTTCAAACTGGCGTGGCTGTTGCCGTTTGAAGAGTTCCGTTTCCCACACTATGGCCGTCAGCAAATCGATGATATTGAGCTGGAGCTGCGCTGGGCCATCGAACCGTGGCATGTTCTGGGTGAGGAAGTGACGCTGTCCGGGACGTCGCGCTATGTTGACTCCTCCGTCGAACGTATACAGGTGCGCCTGTCGGGTTTAACCGAAGGGCGCTACGTGCTGGCGTGTAATGGCCGCCGCGTGCCGCTGCGGGCTACCGGAAGACAAGGAGAGATGGTGGGGGCGGTACGTTATCGGGCGTGGGCGCCACCGTCAGCGCTGCATCCGACGATTGGGGTAAATACCCCGTTAGTGTTTGATTTGATTGATACCTGGAATGGTCTTTCCATCGGCGGCTGCACCTATCGCGTCAGCCACCCTGGCGGACGTAACTATGAGACGCGACCGGTTAACAGCAACGAAGCCGAAGCCAGGCGTGTCAATCGCTTCTGGGATCATGGTTTTACCCAAGGTACATTGATCCCCCCACCGGCATTCAGCGCGCTAAGGACCTTCTATGAGCATGAGCAGGTACCACGCCCGATGGCTCCGCCTGCAGAGGAACCTGGTGATGAATACCCACATACTCTGGACCTTCGCAGGAAGTATACTAGGATTTAGTTTTGAGCCGGGTAATCAGAATACATGACTGCTTCTTTTTCTGAATCAATCGCGCCGGCCTGTGAGCCGGCTTCTTTCTCTGTCGAGAACGCGTCGACAGCAATTTATAACGAGGCCTGCGATCTGACGAACATCCTCCGCCCACACTGGACGGAGGTGATGAACAGCGTCAGTGAGATGGGTGTGGAAGGGATGGAAAACCGTCTTCGCCAGGCACAGCGTATTTTGCGTGATGATGGCGCCACCTATAACCTTAATGGTGATCCGCTTTCGCCAAACGTCTGGTCGCTGGATATCATTCCCACTCTGTTGGCGGAGGGGGAATGGGCAACCGTGGAACGTGGGCTGGCTCAGCGTTCGCTGCTATTCGATCTGATGCTTAAAGACCTCTATGGTGAACAGCGCCTGCTGAAAGAGGGGATCATCCCGTCAGAAATTGTCTTCTCTCACCCAGGTTTTCTGCGTCAATGCCACGGTATTCGTTTGCCTGGGGCTCACAATCTGATCTTCCATGCTGTCGATTTGGTTCGCGGTGGGAATGGACAGTTTGTGGCGATTGGCGATCGCACTCAGGCCCCGAGTGGTACTGGCTATGTTCTGGAAAACCGAATCGCTGTTTCCCGCGTACTGCCATCGTTGTTTCGTAACAGTCATGTCCGGCGACTTTCCGGTTTCTTTCATGCGCTGCGGCATACGCTGGCCAGCCTTGCCAGCCACAAAACCGATACCCCGCGGATCGTCGTCCTCACTCCCGGCGCCTACAGCAGTACCTATTTTGAGCACGCTTATCTGGCAAACTATCTCGGCTTTCAGCTGGTGCAGGGAGGCGACCTGACCGTGCGTAACGGCAGAGTATGGTTGAAATCCCTGAATGGCTTGTCGGAAGTGGATGTGATTTTGCGCCGGATGGATGATACCTACTGCGATCAGACAGAACTCCGTTCCGACTCTCGCCTGGGGGTACCCGGGCTGCTTGAAGTGGTGCGCAACGGTAACGTCGTGCTGGCTAACCCACTGGGCTCAGGGGTCCTTGAAGCTCCGGCGTTGCTGGCGTTTATGCCTGAAATAAGTCAGTTTTTGCTGGGTGAACCGCTGTTGATCCCCACGGTGAAGACCTGGTGGTGTGGCCGGGCGGAGGACCGCGACTTTGTGATCCACCACCTTGATCAACTGATCATCAAACCGTCTTATCGGAGTTTTGATAGCAAAAGTATCTATGGCCATAGTCTGGATGACGCAGGCCGCAAGCTCATTCTTCAGCAAATTACTGCTAGTCCGCACAGCTACGTGGCTCAGGCCTATATTCCGGGTTCACGTGTTCCGGTGTGGGCTAACCAGCAAATTGAGTATCGCCCCACGATTTTCCGTGCTTTCACCGTTGCCGCACCGGAAGGATACTGCGTCATGCCAGGAACGTTGTCGCGGGTAGCAGAGTCTGCAGATGATTTTATTGTCAGCGACTTATCCGGCGCGCGGAGTAAAGATACGTGGATACTTGGTGAAAGCTTCGATACCGCGCAGCCACTTCTGACAGACTCGATTCCCCGCGATGAGGGAAATTTGCCCAGCCGGGTGATAGAAAACCTGTTCTGGTTCGGCCGCTATGCGGAACGCGCGGAAATGAGCCTGCGCCTGATACGTATTCTGTTCAAACAGCTTAATGGCGTTGAGCAATTTATGCCTGAAAGTCGCGAAATTCTGCTGGGGGCATTATCAGCGCTCACCGGGACATTTCCTGAAAGCGACGCTGTCGGCGACCAGAATCATGAACTGTCTTCACTGGTTTGTGATGGCCAACGTGCGGGATCGATAAAATTTAATATCCTCAACATGCTGGCCTGCGGTGAGCAGGTGAAAGAGATGCTATCGGCCGATACTCGCATAATCATCAATGAATTACGTGATTATATTCGGACGGTGGAAGTCGCCTATCAAGACGGGCTGCCGGAGTTGCCGGAGGAGTCGCTGGATAATCTGGTCACCTCTTTACTGGCCCTGTCCGGACTGAGTCATGAGAGCATGCTGCGGGGCATGGACTGGCGGTTCCAGGAGATTGGTCGCCGCGCTGAACGGGCGCGTCTGACCGCCATTCTGCTGAAACATACCTTAACCCGCGCCGTTCCTGGTTTGCAGCAACAGCAAATTTTAGAATCGGTACTGATGAGCGTCGAGGCGTTAATTTCCTTTCGACGACGTTACCGGGGGCAGATGAATATCATTTCCGGTCTGGATTTATTGATGCTGGATGGGACGAACCCGCGTTCATTGATTTACCAGGTTGATCGGTTGCGTAAATATCTCCTCGATTTGCCGCGCCTGGAGGGACAAACCTCCAGCCTGACATCTGATATGCGACCGGTGATGAAATCACTCACGGATATTCAACTCGCCGATCTTGATCTACTGGCACAGGTTGATGAACAAACCGGACTGCGGGAACAACTGGATACGATAATGACGCAGATAATCAGCCAGCTGGAGCAATTCACCACCTTGCTGAGCGACAAATATTTCGACCATGCCAATGGACCGCAGCAACTGATTAACACCCAGTGGAAGACCGACTTATGAAATACCGGGTACGACATCTTACAAAGTACCAGTACAATTCTCCGGTGACGTTATGCTACAACATGACGCACCTGTTGCCGCGAAATACCGCGAATCAGCACTGCCTGCAACGGCGGATCATCGTAACGCCGATGCCGGTTTATCAGAACGAAGGCTGTGATTATTTCGGCAATTTGACGTTTTATTTTTCGATCCAGGTCCCGCACGACACCCTGACCATTGAGATGGAAAGTGAGCTTGATATTGACGAAATCAACCACGCGGACCTGCTGAATAGCCACTCTCTGACCTGTGGAGAGTATCGGCAGCGATTACATGAGTCCGGCACGCCGGAGCTGCGGATGGCGAAAGAGTATTTGCTCGATTCCAGTTTAATTCGCCGTTCTCAGCAACTGGCTTCCTACGTGGCGGATATTTTTCACGATGATGCCCCGGTCATTCAGGCGGCGGCGGCATTGACCCATCGTATTTTTGAGGAGTTTACCTTCGATCCGATTGCGACCAGTGTCAGCACCCCGCCAGAGCAGGTCTTACAGGAAAAGCGGGGCGTCTGTCAGGATTTTGCCCATCTGGCGATCGCCTGCCTGCGTTCCGTCGGCTTACCCGCTCGCTATATCAGCGGCTATATTGAAACGCTACCGCCCGAGGGGCAGGAAAAATTAGTCGGGACCGATGCGTCGCATGCGTGGTTTGCCATTTTTATCCCGGATGCAGGCTGGCTGGAGTTTGATCCGACTAACGATCTCATGCCTCAGGGACAACATATTGTGACGGCGTGGGGCAGGGATTACGCCGATGTTGCCCCATTGCAGGGGGTTATTTTTGATGGCGGAGCCACGCTGGCCCTTGAAGTTGCGGTCGATGTACAGCGCGGCTGAGCACTAATATTTCCCCCTCAGCGAGAGCGGAGGGGGAAAATTGGAAGTAACCCTGGGCGTTTAGTGTATAACCTGCGACAAAAACGTACGGGTACGTTCTGATTTTGGATGGGAGAAAAATTCCTGTGGCGGCGCCTGTTCGACAATCTCACCGCGGTCCATGAAGATCACCCGATCGGCCACCGTACGGGCAAAACCCATTTCATGCGTGACGCACAACATAGTCATACCATCTTCCGCCAGGCCAATCATTGTATCGAGCACTTCTTTGACCATCTCCGGATCAAGTGCTGAGGTAGGCTCATCGAACAACATGATTTTGGGTTTCATGCACAAAGAACGGGCGATCGCCACACGTTGCTGTTGACCCCCCGACAGCTGCCCGGGAAATTTATGCGCATGTTCCGCAATACGGACACGTTGCAGATAGTGCATTGCCAGCGCTTCCGCTTCTTTAGCCGGCATCTTCCGTACCCAGGTCGGCGCCAGGGTACAGTTCTGCAAAACGGTCAGGTGGGGGAACAGATTAAAGTGTTGAAATACCATGCCGACTTCAGTGCGTACACGTTCTATGTTGCGGACATCATCGTTCAGATGAATGCCATCAACGACGATCCGCCCTTGCTGGTGTTCTTCCAGGTGGTTGATGCAACGAATCGTGGTCGACTTACCCGATCCTGAAGGCCCGCAAAGAACAATGCGTTCACGAGGTTTCACCTGCAGGTTAATATCTTTCAAAACGTGAAACTGACCGTACCATTTATTCACATTTTCGAGCGTAATCATCATGGCGTCAGCAGAATTAATCATAGTATGTGTCATGTAAAACCTCAGTGCGATTTGCGCCCGGTGTGAAAGCGCTTTTCCAGATACTGGCTGTAGCGCGACATGCTAAAACAGAAAATCCAATAGACGAGGGCTGCGAAAACATACCCCTCTGTCGACATACCCAGCCAGGCAGGATCTACCGTTGCCTGCTGTACGCTACTGAACAGATCGAACAGTCCAATGATGATCACCAGACTGGTGTCTTTAAATAGCGCGATAATCGTGTTTACCAGCCCCGGGATGGTGAGCTTGAGCGCCTGGGGGAGAATAACCAGAACCTGCGTTTTCCAGTAGCCCAGCGCCAGCGATTCCGCCGCTTCATACTGTCCTTTGGGAAGCGCCTGTAGCCCCCCACGCACGACTTCGGCAATGTAGGCCGACTGGAACAGAATCACCCCGACCAGAGCGCGCACCAGCTTATCGATAGTGCTCCCTTCGGCCATAAACAGCGGCAGCATCACCGATGACATAAACAGCACGGTAATCAGCGGCACGCCTCGCCAGAATTCAATAAAGATGACCGACAAGGTACGAACCACCGGCATCGTTGACCGCCGTCCCAGCGCCAGTAAAATCCCCAATGGCAACGCGCCGGCAATCCCGACAGAGGCGATAATTAATGTCAGCGTCAGGCCCCCCCACTGGCGGGTTTCAACACGTTCGAGGCCGAAAAACCCGCCGTACATCAGGAACCAGACCATAAGAGGATAGATCACGGCCCAACAGGCGATATAACGGCCCCGGCGCGGCATCGACTTGATAAACATCGGGATAATCGACAGCACGCCGATTATCAGCGCGAGATTAATGCGCCAGCGCAGTTCATGCGGATACAGCCCATACATAAACTGGCCAAAGCGTGCATGGATGAACACCCAGCAGGCGCCTTCTTTGGTACAGTCGGCACGGGTGGTGCCCATCCAGTTAGCCTGAAATACCAGCCAGTTTAGCGCTGGCGGTATAATGTTGCAGATAATCCACAGGCACAACAGTGTCAGCAGCGTATTGAACCCGCTGGAGAACAGATTTTTACGTGCCCAGCGCCAGGCTTTGCGCACCGGGCTGGTGGGGACTGGCGGTGTTTCATGTGTGGTAGCAAACATAGTCATTCCGTTCTCTTAACGCTCAACCAGCGCAATTTTGCGGTTGTAGAGGTTCATCAGCAGCGAAATCATCAGACTGATAACCAGGTATACTGCCATGGTGATGGCAATCGTCTCGATAGCCTGACCTGTCTGATTCAGTACCGTACCGGCAAACAGCGAGACCATATCCGGGTAGCCGATCGCAGCCGCCAGTGAGGAGTTTTTTACAATGTTGAGGTACTGACTGGTCAGCGGGGGAATGATGACCCGCATCGCCTGCGGGATAATCACCTGCCGCATCGTTACGGGATTCGGCAAACCCAGCGAACGGGCCGCTTCATTCTGTCCATGTGGAACAGACTGGATACCGGAACGAATGACTTCGGCAATAAATGAAGAGGTGTAGATCGACAGCGCCAACGTCAACGACGCCAGCTCCGGTATCATGACGAATCCGCCACGGAAGTTAAACCCGCGCAGCTGTGGGATATCCCAGTGAGTGGCGGCGCCAAACAGGATATGGGCAATCAGCGGGAAGAGAACGATCATTGCCGCCGCAATCGGCCATGTTCGCCGTAACTGGCCGGTTTTCAACTGATGTTGACGGTTGTAATGCCGTAAACCGACGCTACCAGCGATCGCCAAAACCAGCGCAATAACGAACGGCCAGCTGCCAGGTGCGTAGGTAGGCCAGGGGATGTACAGACCGCGGTTGCTGACAAATGCCAGGTCGAATGCGCTCAATGCTTCTCGCGGACCAGGTAAATTACGCAGCACGGCGAAGTACCAGAAGAAAATTTGCAACAATGGCGGAATATTACGGAATGTTTCGATGTAGATGGTCGATAGCCTTCGCAGCAACCAGTTATCCGATAGCCGCGCGAGGCCGATGAAGAACCCAAGAACAGAAGCGAACACAATGCACAGCGCGGAAACCAGCAGGGTGTTGGTTAACCCCACGAGAAAGACGCGAGCATAGGTATCGCCTTCCGTATAATCAATCAGATGCTGGACGATACCGAAACCGGCGCTTCGCTCAAGAAAACCAAAACCAGAGGTAATACCGCGATTGGCAAGGTTGATCACCGTGTTGTGGATCAGATATCCCACAATAGCAAGCACGGCTATGATGGCGGCCATCTGGTAAAGCCAGGCGCGAACCGTGGGGTTACCGAACGAAAAATCCCTTTTCACGGTTGGGCGTTGAGACATGTTGAAACCTCATTAAAAAAAGCGCATCGGCTACCCCCCGCGAGGGGCGGTAGCCGTCTGGAAGGCAGAATTAACGTACCGGCGGTGCGTACTGGATGCCGCCCTGGTTCCAGAGCGCATTCTGTCCACGCGCGATTTTCAGAGCACTATCTTTACCGACGTTGCGGTCAAAACTTTCCTGGTAGTTACCCACCTGTTTAATAATGTTGAACGCCCATTTGTTGTCGAGCTTCAGATCTTTGCCAAAGTCACCTTCAGCCCCCAGGAGGTGAGCAATGTCAGGGTTAGACGGTTTTGCCGCCATCTGCTCAACGTTTTTCGACGTGATCCCCATCTCTTCTGCGTTCAGCATGGCGTACAGAGACCATTTAACGATGGTGAACCAGTCGTCATCTCCACGGCGAACCACTGGACCCAGCGGCTCTTTTGAAATCACTTCTGGCAGAACAACAAATTCATCCGGTTTGCCCAGCTTAATACGCAGCGCATACAGTTGAGACTGGTCGGAAGCCAGCGTATCGCAACGACCGCTGTCGAGGGCTTTCGCGGACTCGTCAGAGCGATCAAAGGTCACTGGTGTGTATTGCATTTTGTTGGCTTTGAAGTAATCAGCCACGTTCAGTTCAGTATCCGTACCGGCCTGGATACATACGGTGGCGCCATCCAATTCTTTAGCGCTTTTGAGACCCGCTTTTTTATGGGTCAGGAAGCCAATGCCGTCATAGTAGTTAACCCCCGCGAACAAGAACCCCATCCCGCCATCGCGCGAAGAAGTCCAGGTTGTATTACGCGACAGAATATCCACTTCACCTGATTGCAGGGCGGTAAAACGCTCTTTGGCCGTCAGCGGGGTATATTTGACCTTGCTGGCATCGCCAAACACTGCCGCTGCCGTAGCACGGCAGATATCGACATCAATACCGGTGAATTTGCCGCTCGCATCTGCATAAGAGAAGCCCGGTAAACCATCACTGATACCGCACTGAACAAACCCTTTTTTCTTAATTGCATCCAGCGTGGTACCCGCATGCGCTTGCTGCGCGACAGCGAACAGAGAAGCCGCGGCGACCAGTGTGGAGAACATTATTTTTTTCATAAATCATCCTGTGTGGATAAGTCGTGGTGTTATGTGGTTGTGTTGGGCACTGTACCGTGCATTTTTCATGTGGCGGTCTGCCATTTTGGCTTAAGCAAATTTGATGCCATGCCTTCATATCGCTGAATTTACGAGAGGATTTGCGCATAATCTGAATCTGCAAGTAAGTTACACTCACTCTTGAGCACTAAAAGGAGACAATGTGAATCTTGGTGAGCAAAAACAGTGCAAAAGTTTCACGAAAGAAAGCAGCATGAGCCAAATAAGTTGTTGGCAATGGAATTTAATGACGAAACGGCTTACGGGTATAGAAAGTGGATTTTTAAGGGCGAAAAGGGGAGGCGCTGGACAATATCGTTGACAGTAGAGGAAAATTTGCAGGCAAAATCGAACTATTTTACCTGCAACTATTGTTTCTCTCAGGAAGCTAAATGTTTCATCACTTATTGCTGATTTGCCATTGATACAGCAATACCAGGTTTAAAGCCCCACTCACTTCAGTCATAAGCAGGATACAAAATTCAAGCCGAGCAATAAAGTTGCAGAACTTATTGAGACTGCCAGTAAAGCGGTGAACCGAACGCGTCTATGTAGTAATCGATAATCGCCCGAACGTTCAGCGGAGGGTGGCGGGCATTCGGATAGATTGCCGCGATGTGCTGTGGCTCCGTTTTTATGGACCTATCCAGTTCCGGCAGCAGTCCGACAAGCTCGCCGCTCTTCAGCCGGTCTCCAATCAGCCAGTCAGGAAACAGCACAATCCCCATCCCCCCAAGTGCGGCAATCAGCAGGGTTTCAGCATTATTCGATGACATCAGGGGCGAGACGGGATAGTGCACCCATTCCTCTCCGCGCCTGCGCAGCAGCCATTGGTTTGGTCCTGACGAACCGCGATAGACCAGGCATTTATGCCGCGCGAGCTCTTCGGGTGATCCCAGCATGCCGTGCCGGCGGATGTAATCCGGTGACGCGGCAAGATGATAGAACTGCTGGCCAAACACGCGCGCATGAAAGGCGGAATCCGTCAGCACGCCAATCCGGAAAATCACGTCAGCCGGCTCCCGGTGCGGATCGATGTAATCATCCTTCAGCGTAAGCTCAATACTGAGCTTCGGATATCGCTCCGTCAGGCCGGGTAACGCGGGTGCGACATGGCGTTGTCCAAAGAATACCGGTGCGTTTATGCGGACCATTCCGGAAGGCTCAAGCATTCTCTCGTTGAGTTCCCGCCGCGCCTCCTCCATGCTGCCCGTCATCGCTCGCGCATAGCGGATAAAAAGATGGCCGCTTTCCGTCGGGATTATCGCCCGGGTATTGCGGTAAAAAAGCTGCTGCCCGAGCACATCCTCCATCTGATGGATGACGCGCGAAACCTGAGAGGCTGATATCCCTTCCCGCCGTGCCACCACCGAGAAATTCTGCGTTCATAAACGTCTATAAAAATCAGCAGGGCGCGAATACTGATGTTCCCAAGCTCACTCATTAATGCATATCCTGCACAGGTGTTTATCTCATTATGGCATTTTTCACATCCATGTTAAGTCGTAATCTTCTCCGCCTGGACTACGGGAGATTGATTGCTATGCAACTAATATTGATTTTTATCGTCATTGCCGGAGGCATGGGACTGTCCATAGAGGCAGGATTGCTCGGGCCACTGGGTGGGGAGGTCGGTGACCTCTGGGCGACCTTCAGCATATTTGGCGTGGGCGCGGCGCTGACCTTCCTGCTGATGCTTTTTTTCAGCCCGCGTAACAGCCCGTCATTCTTTGCGCAACCAGCGTGGCAGCTACTTGGCGGCGTGCTTGGGCCGATTTACGTCATCATCCTGACCGTGGTAACGCCGGCAATCGGCATCGCCATGACTATGATTGGCATCCTGGCAGGCCAGGTGTTCAAGAGCCTGATTATCGATCACTTCGGCCTGCTCGGTACGTCGCACAGGAAAATTGACAGTAAACGTATTATTGCGCTGATTTTCATCATTGCAGCGCTGGTTATGGTTGCACAGGGTTAAATTAACTTTATGACTATTATCATGATTCTTCTTGCCGTCGCTGGTGGCGCCATGCTGAGTACCCAGGCGGCTATCAATGGCCAGCTGGGCAGCAAGGTCGGCGTATTCAAAAGCGCGTTCCTGACATTTTCTGTTGGCGCACTGGTGACGGGGCTGCTGATCTTTTTCTTCGAACCCAAACACACCCTGACGTTGATGGAGGTACCTAAATGGCAACTGCTGGGCGCAATGTTTGGCGTACCGTATATCGTCATTATGGTACTGGCCGTCCAGCGTATTGGCGCGGCAGTTGCTACGGTCGCTGTCATTTTTGGCCAGTTAACCATGAGCATGCTGATCGATAACTTCGGCTGGCTGGGCAATGCGTCGATTCCATTCTCGATGAGCCGTCTCGGCGCCATTGTCTGCCTGGGTATCGCGCTGTTCTTCATTTACTCCAGCAGCAGGTCAAAAGCCGCAACGGCGAAAATGCCCAGGCAGCAGGAAAACGCTAACACATAAGCCCAGGCAGTTCAGATGCTCTCTCTGAAGAATGCCAGAAATATCCTGGCACTCTTCAGGTGTTACACGGCAATACCATGGGCATATTATCAGGGACAAAAAACCGGTGCGCGTAGGGTTTATCCCGCTTTTGCTATTGAGAAAGGTCGTTTAATTTGCTTCCGGCAACGGTTGAAATTTGTAAGGTATGTCACATTTTTAAAAAATATCAAAGTAAGCTATTGTAAAACACTCCTACAAAATATTTAAATACACAGGCAGAACGACAGGCGTGTAACTGGTAAAGCAGGCAAGACCTGAGATGAGCGATGAATTTAGACCTATTCATTGTTCATCTCAGGTCTTTTTTTTTTGCATTTGAGGTAGCAAATGGATTCCAAAAAAACAGCGCAGAAAATACGTAAATTGAACGGCGTGGCAAGCAATTTTGAACATATTTAACATTGTTTTCCCGGCTACGACTCAGCTTAAATGACAAAAAACTTTCTGCTCCGGACAATCCAAATGGCGTCAGGCTTACTTTTATCGGGAAGGGCGGTCATCTGCGTGCATTTGTAACAACAGAACTGTTGTGACGAGATAAGGCAAGAGAAGTATCCGTTCACGTTGCGAATCAGCACTGTTAAAGGAGCTACAACAATAAAATAATTTTGAAAGCATTTTTTATTTCCAAAAACAAGATTAATGATAAGAATTGCTCCGTTTCACTGGAGTTAAATAGCTATGAAATAATCAGGCTAAATACGCTTGCTTACCATATATATTTCAACCTGGAAAGGCGGGGCATAATTTTATTTTAATATGCGCTTTTACCCCTGTATTTTATATGAGAATTTTAAAATATGAACAAGACTATTCTATTTTGCCTTATCTCTGCCATGTTCAGCAATGCTTATGGACAGAGTTTAACAGTGGAAGAGAGACTGGCTTTGCTTGAGAAACAACTCCAGGAAAACACTGCAGAATTAAAAAGCACAAAAGCAGAATTAACCAAGTATAAGCAAGCTGATAAAACAAACAGAAACACAGTCAACTCAGTAGATGAAAAAAGCCAGCCAACAACAAATTCTGCCACTTCAACTATTGTTGCAGCATCGAGTACTAGCAACAAAACAGGCAATAGTGCCACGACTAAAGTTAATAATGATCTTACATTGAAAGAAATTAGTGACTTTGTTAAAAACGATATTGGATTTTCGTACAATGGTTATTTCCGTTCTGGTTGGGGAACGGCTAATCATGGATCGCCAAAAGAATATGCTATTGGATCTCTTGGCCGTTTCGGCAATGAATATACCTCATGGTTCGATCTTCAACTCAAGCAGAAAGTGTACGACCAGGATGGTAGAACTGCACATGCTGTCGTTATGCTGGATGGTAATGTGGGTGAGCAATACAACAATGCAGTCTTTGATAAAGATGCCGAGAGTAACTTACAATTTTCTGATATCTATCTCACGACGAAGGGATTTCTTAATTTTGCCCCTGAAGCTGATTTTTGGGTAGGTAAGCACTATCTGCCTAAGTATGAGATACAGATGCTTGACTGGAAAAGCGTCAGAACAGAAAGCGGAGCAGGGCTCGGTATAGAAAACTGGAAAATGGGTCCAGGCAAATTTAACGTTGCTGTAGTGCGGCAAGACCTGAACGCGCGCGCTCTTGATTATGATACATCAGGAAATTCATTACAGATCAATACGAATGCGCTTGATATACGTTATCGTGAAATTCCCTTATGGGACAAGGCAACATTAGAACTTGATGGTCGCTATAACATGGCAAACAAATCAGATGTCGTGAAGTCAGGAGAGGCTGATGGTCAGTATTATCATGTAAAAGATGCCTGGCTGGTAGGTGCGATTTTAAGGCAGAAGTTTGACGCAGGGGGTTATGACGAATTAACCCTGCAAGCTGCCGATAATTCTATTGCCAGTTCTTTTGCAAAAATTTCTGGAGCAAACCCAACATTTGGGAGTGGTGATAACTATTATGGAAATCACACAAATGGCAAGGCATTCAGAATAATTTCTCAAGGGGAATTTTACCCCACGGGAAACACTATTATTGCACACGCACTAGTATATTCAAATGGTAATGATATATTTAGCTATGATACTGGTGCTCATACAGATTTTGAAAGTTATCGAAGTGTCATCCGTCCTGCTTATATCTGGGATAAATTCAACCAGACCGGGGTAGAACTCGGATGGTTTAGACAGGATAACAAAACTCAAGAGCAGACATATAGTGAATCAGGTTACAAAACAACATTGTATCATGCGCTTAAAGTTAATACATCAATCCTAACCTCAAGGCCAGAAATTCGTTTCTATACAACGTATATCCGGGCAAACCAGAACGAGATATCGAATTATCAATTCAACGATAATAAAAAAGATCAATTGTCTATTGGCGCTCAAGCTGAGGTGTGGTGGTAACTATCGGTTAAGATAAAGCAAATATAATACAGGAGGAAAATATTCTCGGGAGGATTTTTATATCGTGGTCATTTACGAGGATTATTATGTGATAACTGTCAAATTTTGATAAAAGATGGGTTAATTGTATTGCCTGTAACTATGTATATAGTATATTGTTGGCAAATATGTAGTACAGGCGTGTAACTGGTAATGCAGGCAAGACCTGAAATTCTCCCCCTCTTTTGGGGTGAGAATTTCAGGTCTTTTTTTTTGCTCATGAGGCAACTTATGGATCATCTAAATACTGGGCGTTCAATTCTCAAATTAGTCGGTGGAGCAGGTAACATCGAACACATTGAACATTGCTCAACCAGATTGCGATTAAGCTTGTATGACAATGCTAAAGTTGAAGTATCTGACCTCAAAAAATTACCTGAGGTAATGGGTGTCGTGACAAATGTGCAGTGTCAGATAGTCATTGGCAAAGACGTTGTTAAAGTGTTTGATGCTATTAGATCGTTAATGGCTAATGATGCTGACGCAAAACAGAAGCCAGGAACCAAGAAGAAATGGAATGCATGGTTGATTGATTTTGTTATCAGTATCTTTCAACCACTCATACCTGCAATTGCAGGTGGCGGCGTGCTGAAATCCATTTTAATTATTTTGAATATGGCTGGATGGCTGACTAAAGACAGTTCGACATATCAAATTTTGGACTGCATCGGAACCGCGCCTATTTATTTTTTACCCTTACTTATCGCCATCACTACTGCGAATAAGCTTAAAGTTAATCCATTAGTTGCATTGACTGCTGTCTCAGTCTTGTTGTTGCCCACATTTACTACCCTGGCAAAACAAGGTGCAACGTTAATGACTTTCGACATTACGAACGTCTCCTATGCAGCGCAGGTGTTTCCCGCAATTCTCTGTGTTATTTTTTATGCACAAACGGAATCTCTTTTCAATCGTTATACGCCTAATGCATTACGTGGTTTCTTATCGCCCATGTTATCGCTGGTCACGACGGTCCCCGTCACATTGCTTATCCTTGGCCCATTAGGTTTTGAAATGGGTTCTCTGTTAACGCATCTGATCCTTTGGATGCATGGCAAATTTGGATTCATCGCAACAGGCTTACTTGCGGGCGGACTGCCATTTATTGTAGCGGCCGGTATGCATAAACCTTTCCTCCCTTATGCCATAATGTCAATGGGGCAAACAGGTAAAGAATCTTTGTATAACCCGGCTTCCTTAGCTCACAATATCGCTGAAGCAGGAGCCTGCCTTGCCGTTTCGCTAAAAAGTAAAGATAAAATGTTTAAAGGGACTGCTCTTTCCTCTGGAATATCAGCTCTGTTTGGCATTACTGAACCTGCACTTTACGGGATTACTTTACTGCATAGGCCAGTACTGATCTCTGTGATGTTGGGTGCAATGGTCGGTGGATCCTTCATGGGATTTATGATGGTCTCAGCTTATGCAATAGTAGCGCCGAGCCTTGCCAGTATCTCAATTTTTGCGTCACCGGATAATCCAACCAGTTTGATATATGCAATCATCGGTGCACTTGTTTCATTCTGCCTGGCATTTTTATCAACATTATTCTTCTGGAAAGAAAAAACGGCAACGCCCCATCCAGAGGAGGAAATGCCCAAATTTGAGAAGACTGAAGCCACTGCTAATCCAGTCTTAATGAATGACTTTACCTTTACCAGTCCGGTTGAAGGGAAAGTCATCCCCCTGACAGATGTCAACGACGATGTATTTTCTTCAAAAATCATGGGGGATGGTATCGCTATCGTTCCAACTGTGGGAGCACTATATGCACCTGCCGATGGCGTTATTGAGCATGTGTTCGAAAGTGGCCATGCAGCCAGCATGATGACTACCCATGGAGTAGAGGTTATCTTTCATATAGGAATTGATACGATACAAATGAACGGTCAAGGCTTTCACCCGAAAATTACAGATGGCCAACACGTTAAAGCGGGTGAACTATTAATCGAATTTGATATTGATGAAATAACTAAAGCGGGTTATGACCCAGTCGTAATAATGGTTATTACCAATAGCGATCGTTTTATGATGAAGCCGTCGAACGATCATTCCAATACACTCCAGCAGTTTAATATTTTTTCATTAAAAGAGGCTTGATATTATGTCGAAATCTATTCTTCCCAAGAATTTTTTATGGGGTGCAGCCATTGCAGCCAATCAGGCAGAGGGTGCATGGAACGTTGACGGCAAAGGGCCTTCTGTTGCAGATGCAGTTGCCTATAAGGCGCATTTGAGCACAAGCGACTATGCCGGCCATATGGCCGTATCTGATCAAAACGTGAGTGATGCGCTTGAGGGGAAGAATGATCAAAATTACCCTAAACGCAGAGGCATAGATTTTTATCATCGTTACAAAGAAGACTTAGCGCTTTTTGCCGAAATGGGTATAAAAGTCCTGCGCGTATCAATCGCATGGTCACGAATCTTCCCAACAGGTGAAGATGAGCAACCGAATGAAAAGGGATTACAGTTCTATGAAAATATGTTCACTGAAATGCGCAGACTTGGCATTGAACCATTGGTTACGCTCTCACATTATGAAATGCCATTAGCATTGAGTGAGAAGTATAATGGCTGGGTCCACCGAAATGTTGTTGATGCGTTTGTACGCTTTTCAAATGTATGCTTTGACCGTTATAAGAATTTGGTACGTTACTGGTTAACATTCAACGAAATTGATAGCATTCATCGGCATCCTTTTACGACAGCGGGTGTCCGCGAAGAAAAAAGTCAACCAGGAGAAAGCACGCAGGATATTTATCAGGCGTTGCATCATCAGTTTGTTGCTTCGGCGTTAGCGACAAGAGACTGCCACGAAAAGATACCTGGCAGCCAGGTCGGATGTATGCTTACTAAGTTAACAACTTACCCACTGACCTGTCATCCTGCTGACGTAGAAGCCACTCTGAAAAAAAATCTCGAAAACTATTTTTATTCAGATGTTCAGATTAAAGGCGAATATCCACCATTAATTAAGCGGGACCTGGAACTGCGTAATATCAAGATAAAAATGCAGCCGGATGATTTGGAAACGTTACGTCGCTATACTGTAGATTTCCTTTCATTCAGCTATTATATGTCCATCACGGAATCTGTTCAGTCCGATGCAGAGCGCACGGCAGGAAATACTATCATGGGTGTAAAAAACCCTCATCTACCGGCTTCTGAATGGGGATGGCAAATAGATCCTGTAGGGCTTAAAATTTCGCTACTGGAGCTTTACGATCGATATCAAATTCCTTTATTTATTGTTGAAAATGGGTTTGGTGCAAAAGATACAGTGGTTGATGGGAAGATACATGACGATTACCGTATTAATTATTTTCGTGCGCATTTTGAGCAGATGATTGAAGCTGTCAAAGAAGGTGTCGATTTAATAGGGTATACGAGTTGGGGAACAATTGATATTATTAGTGCTGGAACGTCGCAAATGACCAAACGCTATGGTTTTATTTATGTAGATCAAGATGACGAGGGGAACGGTTCTTTGAATCGGTTACGCAAGGACTCCTTCTATTGGTATCGCAAGGTCATAGCGACTAACGGGACTGATTTAAGTTAATCATTGCTACCGCGGGAACTGAGATGAAAGTTAAAAAGTCCTTAAATAACAGCATGTTGCTTGCCGAAAATGACGGTAAAGAGATGATGCTCTTTGGCAAAGGTATCGGTTTTAACACCAAGCCAGGGACAATTATCGACTTGCAAAGTGTAGAACAGGTCTTTATGCCTTTGGATACCCTCAAGTCGCGACATTATCTGTCACTAACGGACACAATTCCCGCGGATTTCTTTGAGATCACTCATGAAATTGTCAAGCTGGCTCAAGCACATTACAGCGAAAAGCTTAATTCAGTTTTATTATTCACCCTCGCGGAACACTTGCATTTTGCTGTTGAACGCTGTAAGACAAATACGAACATTGCGAATAAACTGACCTGGGAAATAAAGCGGTACTATCAGAAAGAGTATAGCATTGGCGAGTTGGCAAGAGATTTGGTATCAGCTAAGTTTGCGGTGAGCCTTCCTGATGACGAGGCTGTACACATTGCTTTTCATATTATCAATGCAACTTTTCAATTTGATGAGACTAACGCACATAAGCAAGTAGAGTTAGTGAACAGAATTGCTGAAATTGTACGTTATAAACTCAATCAAAATATTGATGTTAATTCAATTCACTATGCCAGGTTTATTACGCATTTAAGATATTTCGCTGAAAGGGTATTAAATAATAGCCTTGCAACAGAAGAAACTGACGACTTCTATAATGAGTTAATTCGTTTCCATCCAAAAGCGATGGTGGTTGCTGAGGTGATTCGTGACTTTATAAAAAGCAATTACGCCATTGCTATTCCTAATGATGAACTTACCTGGTTAGGCATACATATCAGCAAACTCAGTAAGTATTCAAAGTAAAATTTTAGTTTGGGAACAGGAGTGAGGTTAGAGATTGATGCCATCGCGATGAGATGATTCACGCTTGAGCGCTCATCTTCTTTTACGTAGCGCATCAAGCAGCGCCTGTGTGGCATCAGAAGACGTTCCGGATGGCGAACAAACCAGCCCAAATTCACGATGAATAGCCGGCGTCACTGGCGCCACGCACAGGTTGCGCAAGGACTCCGGCAGGGCGGATTCCGGTACCAGCGCGACGCCCATCTCTTCACCGACCAGTTTACAGGCGCTTATCCAGTCGCGAACCGTCACGCGGATATCTGAGAGTTGCAACCCGGCCTTTTCCATCAGGCTTTTGCCATTCACGACACAGCCGCCCGTCGCCAGAACAAAGGGCTGGTCCGCCAGCGCCTTTAGCGTTATTCCATCAGCTCTCGCATGCTGTGCCAGCCGATGGCTGGCGGGAAGGACCGCGACCCATGCATCCTGTCCTAATACCACCTCTGCACGTCCGGGAACGGGATTCATGACTACCCCAAGCTCAACGGTGTCTGCGGCAAGCCACGCTTCGACTTCTTCGTCAGAGCCTTCCAGCACGACAACGTCAATACCCGGATGCAGGCGCTTAACGTCGCGCAGCAGGCCGGGCAACAAGGTAGACGTCACGGAGGGAAAACTGGCCAGCCGAATGCGACCGTGGGTGACGTTCCGGCCCCGATCAGCCAGTTCGCGGATGGCGTTCAGTTGCGAAAGCATGTTTCTGGCATGTTCAACCACCTGCTCACCGAGGGCGGTAATCCCGATGTATCGTCGATCACGGGTAAATACCGGAAAACCCAGGGAAGCCTCCAGCTGGGCAATGGCCTGGCTGGCGCCGGACTGGGTCATGCCTATCTCCTCGGCAGCGCGTGAGATATTGCTAGCATCCGCCACGGCTACCAGCAGGCGCCAGTGTAAAAGATTCATCATGATTATCAGTAGCTCAGCTAATAGTTCTTTTCTATATCATTAATTTTACAGTGCGATCGGCGTTAAATACAGTGTGCTGAGGATCGTTCAGGACGTTGTCCGACGGCTTTACACATTAACGGAGACAAGATGAAACTCTATTACGCGCCAGATACCTGTTCATTATCACCGCACATCGTGCTGCGCGAGCTGAACCTTGAGTTTGAACTGGTGAGAGTCAACAACAGAAGCAAGATCACCGCTGATGGTCGCGACTTCCTCACCATTAACCCGAAAGGGTATGTCGCTGCGCTTGAGCTGGATGATGGGCAGATACTCACCGAGGGGCCGGCGATGGTGCAGTACCTTGCCGATCGTAAACCCGAATATGGCCTGGCGCCGCGCGCGGGCAGCTGGGAAAGGGTGCGCCTGCAGGAATGGCTTAACTTTATCACCAGTGAAATACACGCGGGTTCGGCACCGCTGTTTAATCCCGCGCTGCCGGAAGACGTCAGAACGATGTTCCGGGACAAGCTATTCCGACGGTTCGATTTTCTCCAGACGACGCTCAGCGAAAAAAACTATCTGACGGGGTCATCCTTTAGCGTGGCGGATGCCTACCTCTTCACGGTGCTGGGATGGTGCAAATTCTTCGCGATCCCTCTGGATCGCTGGCCAGCGCTATCGTCGTACATGGAAATAATAAATGCCCGTCCTGCTGTACAGGCGGCATTACTGGCTGAAGCGTCTCAACAGGGCAGGTAGAAGGCGACATGCGTAGAAAAGGCCGCGCAAAAGAGGCGGCCTTCGGTGTCAGACTGCTAGTTCAGGCATCTGCGCCATCACAAACGCGAAAACTTTTTCCGCGTCGAGTGAGGCATAGGGCAGACTTTCAATCACCGCAATAGAACGAGCGTCGCCAACGATCCCTCTTATCTCCGCGACCTTATACTGAATATGCGGCGCAACGAGAAATCCGTCGAAAGCGGGCGCCACGCTGGCAAAATTTTCCAGGCCCACTGCGCTGACAATGAGAGGATGGCCCTTTTTTTCCGCCAGTAACTGTATCTTTTTGGCGAGAGAATTGGCGGTGTTGCCAAACAAACAACATATCAGAAGCTTTTTCATGGTGTTACCTCCTGAGAATTAATCACAGGATATGACTCGCCATGCACATAAAATGAGCGCCACCTCATAATTGCGCGAAGAATTCATCATGATGATGATTTCTAAGCATCATGCCTGCTGACCACCTGAGAGAGGTTGTTTACGGATAATGAAGACGATGGGGTCTGATTTTTGATCCGCTCTTTGTAATTCCCAGGCGACATGCCCATGACACGACTGAAAGCCCGCCTGAATGCGGTCTCATCACTATATCCGCAGGCGTTGGCGACCTGAGAAATCGTTTTGCCAGGAATATCCAGCATAAGCGTCGCCGTTTCAATACGAACCCGCGTGATAAAGTTTTTCGGATTCTCCTGGATCAGCGCCATCATTTTGCGATTGAGGGTACGGGGTGTCAGATTCAAGGCCTCAGCCAGCTGATCTACCGTGATGCCGGGGTTTTGATAACGCACCAGATGTTCAGCCTTCATCAGAAGAGGATGCCTTGAATTAAGAAATCCGGCAGGCGCATAAAGCTGCTGTGACAATGGCTGGCTATCCGCAACGGCCATATCAGCCGTCAGTTTGGCAATCTCATTGCCCGCATATTTGCGAACAATATAGATAACCAGGTCAATCCACGAAAACGGGCCTCCTGTGGTAATGATGTTGTCCTGTTCTGCCATGACTTTCCCCCAGACGGGCTTCGCCAGAGGGTATCGCGATCGCAAGGTATGATACAGCCACCAGGTCGTGGTACAGGCGCGTCCGTTGAGTAACCCGGCTTCACCCAGGATAAATCCACCGGCGCAGGCCCCTGCAATGCAGCTGCCCTGAAGATATTTTTCTTTCATCCATTCTGCGGCAGCGGTAACGGCCTCTTGCGCGAGGGGAAGCTTCTGCTCGTCAAGCTGCATACCGCTGGCAATAACCAGATCAACAGGTTCGGCATCATTGAACGAGCCATCGCTAACGATTTTTCTCCCCTGTACGTCCATGACTGGCAGGCCATCGGCGGTGACCACCATGACCTCAAAAAACGGTGTCGTCCGTGCAATATCCGCGTTGACTTGCGGATTTTGGACGATGATCTGATTGGCGAGCCAGAACATGTCGGCTATGCCGGCAAGTGCCGATCTCATGCTGCCCGGTATAGCCAGTAACGCAATTCGCATGGTGAGTCCTGGGAAAAAAATTTTGTCTGATTTAGCATGATACCTGTCTTTTAAGACACTTTATAGGTTTCAGCCTGGCGCGTTAAAGTGTTCAAAGTTCTTTTAACGTCAACGGTAGAGTGAGAGTCGATGAACCATTTTCTTAAGAAAAACATTCGTCTGGGAGCATTCGTTATGTCTTTGATGACCTCATTCGCCTCGCCTCTCCGGGCAGAGGCGACGGATATTAAAAACATTGTTCTGGTCCACGGGGCGTTTGCGGATGGCTCCAGCTGGTCTGCCGTTATCCCGTTGCTTCAGGCTGACGGTTATCACGTCACCGCCGTGCAGAATCCCTTGACCTCATTGCAGGATGACGTGACGGCGACGGAACGCGTCCTCGATCGTCAGAAGGGCGGCGTTCTTCTGGTGGGGCATTCATGGGCTGGCGCGGTTATTACCCAGGCAGGTAATGCATCAAACGTGAAGGGACTGGTCTACCTTTCTGCCCTGGCGCCGGACTCAGGAGAATCTGTCGCCGATGCGCTGACACGGCTTAATGCGCCGATGGAGGGGATGCAGGCGGATAAAAACGGCTTGATCTGGCTGGATGATGCGAATGCTTTTCATCAGATCATGGCGAATGACCTTTCTGCATCACAGGCACGCCTTCTGGCGGCGCAGCAGCAGCCCATCGCCGCGGGCGCCTTCAGCGAAAAGATAGAGACCGCCGCCTGGCATAGCAGGCCATCATGGTACCTGATCACCGAAAATGACCATGCGCTGAATACGTCGGTCCAGGCGCGTTTTGCCCACGAGATGGGCGCCCACATTTCGCGGATGAATTCCGGTCACCTGTCCATGATTTCCCATCCCGCTCAGGTCGCTGAATTGATTAATCAGGCGGCGCTCAGCATAAAATAAATTCAGCGTTAGCTGGAGTCATGAAACCCGTTATTCAGACATGTGCAATTAAAAGAAATAAGTCAGACATTGAGATCAGTTTTCAGAACAACAACGACGATTTGCTAATGAGGTGTAGGCCATGATGCACGCGATAACATTGACATACCTGAGTTCGGAAGAGGAAATCTCAGCCCATCTTGAGGCACACAAGCAATGGCTGGTGAGAGGAATTAAAGAAGGAAAAATTCTGTTTGCCGGCCCTGTTGATAATCATGCCGGTGGGTTCATTCTTATGCGCGGAAACGATAAGCCCTTGATTCACGCTTTTCTGCAGGAAGATCCTTTTATCGAGCACAACATTGCTGATGCGGTGCTGCTCAGTTTTGAACCCCTGTTATGCGCTCAGGGCGTGCCTGTTGCATGGGCAGATAAGGCTAAATTTATTTAATCCATGTGGCGCGTCCGTGTTCTGATTACCCCCGCCGGCCAGTGCCGGCGGGGGAGCTGACGATTATTCCCAGCGTTTCAGCAGCAGGCTGGCGTTAACGCCGCCAAAGCCAAAACCGTTTGACAGCGCATAACGCATTTTCTGCGGGCGGGCCTGCAGCGCCACCAGGTTCAGGCCTGCTGCGTCTTCATCGGGGTGATGCAGGTTCAGCGTCGGCGGCACCACCTGGTCACGCAGCGCCTGAATGGTAAAGATGGCCTCAATCCCGCCGGCCGCGCCTAACAGATGGCCGGTGGCGGATTTCGTCGAGGTAATGGCGACCGGATGGGCGCCAAACAGCGTTTTAATCGCCGCCAGCTCACCCTTGTCACCGACCTGCGTTGAGGTGGCGTGGGCATTGATATGATCAATCTCTTCGACGGTCACCCCGGCCTGGCGAAGGGCGGTTTCCATGGCCCGACGCGCGCCGTTACCGTCTTCCGGGCCTGCGGTCAGGTGATAAGCATCTGCGCTGGTGCCGTAGCCCACCAGCTCGGCCAGCGGCGTGGCGCCGCGCGCCAGCGCGTGCTCCAGTGACTCGATCACGATAAGCCCCGCGCCTTCTCCCATCACAAAACCATCGCGGTCACGGTCAAAGGGGCGGGATGCGGCTTCCGGCTGGTCGCTGGAGGCGCTGGACAGCGCCCGCGCTGCGGCAAAACCGGCCAGACTAACGCGATGAATCGCCGCTTCCGCGCCGCCGCAGAGGGCGATATCCGCCTCGCCGCTGCGGATCATCCGCGCCGCATCGCCAATGGCCTGGGCGCCTGCCGCACAGGCGGTGACCGGCGCGCCGATGGGGCCCCGGAAGCCGTGGGCGATAGACACATGCCCGGCGGCCAGGTTGGCCAGAAAAGAGGGGATGGTGAACGGCGAGAGGCGACGCGGCCCGCGTTCATCGGTGGTATGTACCGCATTGGCGATCTCGCTGAACCCGCCGATCCCGGTGGCGATCACCGTGGCGGTGCGTTCCTGTTCGGCCTCGGATGCTGGCGACCAACCGGCCTGGGCCAGCGCTTCGCGGGCGGCGACCAGCGCAAACTCAATAAAGCGATCCATCTTTTTGCGCTCTTTCGCCGGGATGGTCGCCAGCGGGTCGAAGCCGTGCAGCGGATCGCTGTCAATGGACGGCACCTGGCCGGCCACTTTGCAGGGAATATCTGCGACCAGCTGCTCGCTGAGCCGGGTGATCCCTGACTTTCCTGCCAGCAGCGACTGCCAGACGTGCTGTACGCCGCAGCCCAGCGGGCTGACAATCCCCATCCCGGTGACGACAATGCGTTTAACGGAAACGCCCATAGTTAACTCTCCTGTAGTATCAGTGTGCCGGCGGCTTTTTCATCAAGGGAACCAGCAGCGCGGCAAGCAAAAAACCCATCATGATGAGGTAGAAAGCATCGGAAAATGCCTGAGTTCGCGCCTCCCGCAGCGTCAGTGCGGAAAGATTTTTCAGTGCCGCCGTCTGCGCGGCATCCGGTGAGAGTCCCTGAACGGCGAAGTTTGCCGCGCTGCGCTGAACAAAATCGCTCATCGCCAGGTTGGCGTTATTCAGATGGTCCGCCAGACGGCTGTAGTGCAAATTGGTTCTGTCATTAAGCACCGTCCCGCACAGGGCGATGCCGATGGCACCCCCGAGGTTGCGCATCAGATTAAACAGCCCGGAGGCCAGCTTCAGGCGCGCGGACGGCAGGCTGCCCAGCGTCAGGGTCACCGTTGGCGCGACGGCAAACTGCTGCGCCAGTCCGCGAAACGCCTGTGGGATCAGCAACTGGTCCGCCCCCCAGTCGTGGGTGATCGGGACAAAGCTATACATCGACACCGCAAAGCCGATCAGCCCGGCCATCAACAGCCAGCGCAGGTCGACGCGGTTGGCGAGCCACGAATAAAACGGAATAGACATGACCTGGAACAGGCCGGTGGAAAATACCGCCAGGCCGATCTCCAGCGCGCTGAAACCGCGCACGCTACCGAGATACAGCGGGGTTAAATAGATGGTGGCGAAGATGCCGACGCCGGCCATAAACGAGAAATAGCAGCCGAGGCTAAAGGTTCGGTCCTGCAGGGCCCGGAGATCCATCACTGGCTGCGGATGGCGCAGGGTGCGGATCACAAAGGCCACGCCGCAGAGCAGGGCGACCCAGGCGGTGGTCGTCAGGGTCGCGTCATCAAACCAGCCCCAGCGCGGACCTTCTTCAAGGGTATATTCCAGGCAGCCGAGGGACAAGGCCAGCAGCAGAATACTGAGATAGTCGGCGCCGCGCAGCAGCGAGGGGTCGGCGCTGTCCACTTTCACCAGCAGCGGCACTGCCACCGCGATGTAAATCCCCGGAACAACGTTGATGAAGAACAGCCAGTGCCAGTTGTAGTTTTCGGTGATCCAGCCGCCCACCGTCGGACCCAGCGTGGGGGCGAGGGAGGCCAGGCCGCCGATCGTCGCCGCGGCGATGACTCGCTGTTTGCCCTGAAAAAAGGCGAAGGCGGTGGTGAACACCAGAGGGATCATCGACCCGCCCGCCAGTCCCTGCAGGGCGCGGAAGGCGATCATACTCTGGATGTTCCACGCCCAGCCGCACAGCAGACTCATCAGCGTGAAGCCCGCCGCGGAAGCGGCGAACAGCCAGCGGGTCGACATGACCCGGGCCAGCCAGCCGGAAAGCGGGATAATAATGATCTCGGCGATCAGGTAGCTGGTTTGTACCCAGACGGTTTCATCGTCGCCCGCCGACAGGCCGCCGCCGATATCCCGCAGCGAGGCGGAGACGATCTGGATATCGATAAGCGCGATAAACATCCCCACGCACATGCTGGCGAAGGCGAAGATCTTCTTTGCCGTCGGCATCGACAGTCCCTTCGGGGCAGACAGCGCCTGAACGGTGCTCATCGAGGGCTCTTCTCGTTCACGGTGACGATCACCGACAGTCCCGGGCGCAGGACGTCAAGCTTTGCCCCGTCACCTTCCAGCGCAATGCGGACCGGTACCCGCTGCACGATTTTAGTGAAATTGCCCGTCGCGTTCTCTGCGGGCAGAATGCTGAAGCGTGAGCCGGTCGCCGGCGCCAGGCTGGCGACATGCCCCTTAAAGGTATGGTTCGGCAGCACATCGGCGACGATGGTCACCGGCTGACCGGCACGCATATGCGCCAGCTGGTTTTCCTTGAAGTTGGCGTCAATCCACAGGCCGTGCGCGGGTACCAGGGAGAGCAGCTGCGTACCGCTGCTGACGAACGAGCCGGACCACGCGCGGCGGTTGCCAATCACCCCATCGAACGGTGCGCGAATGTCGGTATAGCTGAGGTTCAGCCTGGCCATCTCGAGGTTAGCCTGGGCCTGCGCCAGGGCAGCCAGGGTTTGCTGCTGGCGAGCATCCAGCACCGCCAGCTGACGTTCGGCCACGGTTTTATCCGCTTTGGCCTTCTCCTGCTCGGCGTGCGCCCGGCGGTAATCGGCGGAGGCGTTATCGCGGATCTGTGCGGAAATCGCGCTCGACGCGGCCAGGGCGTTATAGCGTCGGTTGTCGTTAGCCAGTTTTTCGGTTGCCGCCGTGGCGGCCAGTAACGAGGCCGCAGAACCGGCAATGGTCGCCTGCTGTAGCTGGCGGGTGGCCAGGATATCGGCCAGCGCGGCCTGCTGCGCCGCCACTTCTCCGGCGGCTTTAGCGAGGGCGGCGCGATAATCGCGGTCGTCAATGCGGATCAACAGGTCGCCTTTTTTCACCGCCATGTTGTCCTGCACCGCCAGCTGCTGGATATAGCCAGAGACTTTGCTGGAAATGGCGCTAATGTCGCCGCCAACATAGGCGTCATCGGTGGTCTGCATAAAGCGCCCGGTATGCCACCAGTAAGCGCCGTAGCTCGCTGCCGCCAGGGCGGCGACGCCGAGTGCCGCCAGGATGAGGACGCTTTTCTTACTGGCCGGATTCATTGCTGGCCTCTCTGTAGGGTTCAGGCTGGAATTTTTGCCCGCTATCGCCTTCGAGTTTGCGCTGCAGATATTCATGACGGTATTTCATCATCGGCGAGGCTGCTGGCCCCGGTACCATGGTGTATTTACCCGGGATAATCTCTTCCCCGGTTGCTTTATCGACCATGATCGGATCCACCCGCCGCTGGGTTGCCGTTTCCACCAGCTGCATCTGACGGCCTTCGGGAGCGAAGTGGCGATTACCCCATTCCGCCAGCGCCAGCAATACCATGCGAAAATCGCGGCCGCTTTGCGTGAGATGGTATTCGTAGCGCGGCGGGGTGCTGCTGTAGCAAACCTTCTCCAGCAGCCCGTCGTCGACCAGCGCCTTCAGGCGGCGCGACAGAATATTGGGCGCGACGTTGCTGCTTTTCTGGAACTCGTCAAAGCGGGTAAAGCCCGCGAAGGCGTCGCGCAGGATCATGATGCTCCAGCTGTCGCCGATGCGGCCAAGGCTGCGGGCAATGGGGCAGGGAGCGTGGCAAAGCGGTTCATTTTTCATGGGCTGTCCAGTAACCAGGTGGCTTTTGCCAGCAAATTGACATAGTCACTATCAAAATGCAAGTTACTCTTCATTGTACCCTGGGAAGAAGCCGCTCCCGTTCCGCTACGTCGTTTCTCCTTTGAATGCCGAAAAGAGGGACAGTCACCGCCGCCACCTTATTCCTGCTTTGCCGTAATAAGAGATAAAAATCGCTGATGGCGGATGAAGTATTTTAATAATGATAGAAATCGATATGGTGGGTAATGATCTTGTTACCGGACCGGGAGCGGGCCGGTGGATACCTTATTCCCCCGGCCCGCTCCCGTATACGCCACTCAGTCCATCAGACTGACCTGCGCGGCGACAATCCGCCAGCCGTAGGGGAAGCGTACCCAGGTCTGCTGCTGGCGGCCAAGGCGCGCGCTGCCTTCGCGAGTGAACTCGGTGCTGCACACCGCCATATCCGCCCCAAAGGTGGTAATGGTGGTATGGCGCAGATCGCGGGCCAGCCCGGCGGCGGGGCGGGCGGCACGAAAGGCGCGGATCGCCTCGATGCCATACAGATTTTCGCCGGCTCCCAGCCGTACGGTGCGCGGGTCGTGCCAGAACAGCGCATCCAGCGCCTCGATATTATTGCTGACCAGCGCCTCTTCATACTGATAAAACGCCGCCGTCACCTCGGCGAGGATCGCCGGGCGGTCTACATTATCCAGATTGATCATGCTGCACTCTCCGCCACTCGGGCATCGGTAATGCCCATCGCTTCCAGCGCCCGCGCGGCGCGAAGACAGGCTTGTTCGTTAAACGGCGCGGCAATCAGCTGCAGGCCAATCGGCTTGCCGCTGGCGGTGCGCAGGGGGACGGTCACCACCGGCAGGCCGAGGAAGGAGATCGGCTGCGTTAGCATTCCCATGCTGGCGCGTACCGGCAGCGGCTGGCCGTTAATCACCATCTCCTCCGCGCCTATCGGCGTGGCGCTGCATGGGGTAGCGGGGGCGATCAGCACGTCGGCCTGGCTGAACAGGGATTTCATCGCCTGGCGAGCATGACGGCGGAAACGCTGCGCCTGCAGATACCATGCGGAGGGGATCATCGCCCCGGCCAGCAGCCGCTCGCGGGAGTGGGGTTCAAAACGCTCTGGCGAGTGACGAAGATCCGCCAGGTACTGATTGCCGCCTTCGCTGGCGCTGATGATAAAGGCCGCCGAGCGGGCCAGCGCGGCATCCGCGAACTGCAGCTCGCTGTCGGCGCCCAGCGCGTGGGCGACCCGATCCACGGCCGCCCGGGCGTCGTCATCGCACCAGGTGGTGAAATAGCCGCCCAGCCGCGCGCAGCGCAATCCCTCCAGCCCCCGCTCCAGCAGATTGCCGGTGCGCTCGCTGGCTTTATCAGCCTGAAAGTCATCGGCCGGGTCGCGCCCCTGCAAGGCGTCATACACCGCGGCGAGGTCGGCCACCCGGCGGGCAAAGGGACCAATATGATCCAGACTGTCGACAAACGGATGACTGCCGGAGCGCGAAAGGCGGCCGAAAGTGGGTTTCAGGCCAAAGATCCCGCACAGCGACGCGGGGACGCGGATCGAGCCGTTGGTGTCGCTGCCGAGGCTGAAATGAACCAGCCCGGCCGCCACCGCTGCGGCCGAACCGCCGGAAGATCCGCCGGCGATCCGCGACAGATCGTGCGGATTGCGCGTCGCGCCATAGTGGCTGTTTTCAGTGGTAAAGCCGTAGGCGTAGGCGTCCATATTGAGCATCCCGCTGAGCAGGGCGCCGGCGCTGTGCAGCTGGCGCACCGCCCAGCTGTCGCTGGTCGCCGGCGGCCGGTCGCTCAGCAGTTCCGCCCCGGCGAGGGTGGTATGCCCGGCGACATCAAACAGATTCTTTACCGCATAGGGAATGCCTGCCAGCGGCGGCAGGGGGCGCTTTTCCCGGCGCAGGGCGTCAATGCTGTCGGCTTCTGCCAGCATGCGCTGGGCGGTGACCTCGGTCCAGGCGTTGATCTGCGGATTCACGCGGGCGATATCGTCCAGCGTCTGGCGGGCGATCTCCCGGGCGCTGAGTTCGCCATCGTGCAGCGCACGCTGGAGCTCGGCAATGGTGAAGTGATGAAGAGTCATGCTTTATACACCCCCGCAATCTCCTCGCGCGGCCCGAGGGGATACTCCATCAGCGGCTGCGCCATGGCGGCGATGCGGGTAAACTGGCGCTCCAGCTCCTCACGACGGGGTGCATCCAGCTCCAGGTGCAACAGGTGAGTCATCTGCGTCAGATACTCGCTCCAGTCTGGCTGTGTGGTCATGGTCTGTTCCTTAGTATCCGGCGGCGGCGCCGTTGCTGCGTGGATCGGTAGCCCCTTCAAGCAGGCCGTTGGGATGGCGGACAATGGCGCCGGCGTGGCCCATCGCTTCGCTGAAATCGGCCAGCACTTCCACTTCGTGCCCCAGCTCGCGCAGGCGAGCGATACAGGCAGGGGCAAAGCGTCCCTCCAGCTTCAGTGAGTCGGAGGACTGGCCCCAGGTGCGGCCCAGCAGCCAGCGCGGACGGGAGATGCTCTCCTGCAGCGGCACCCCCTGCAGGATATAGCGGGTAAACAGCGCTGCCTGAGTTTGCGGCTGACCATCGCCGCCCATCGAGCCATAGACCATCACCCGGCCATCGTTCAGGCGTGCGGCGGCAGGGTTGAGGGTATGGAAGGGCTGTTTGCCAGGGGCCAGCGCCAGGAGATGCTGCGGATCGAGGCTGAAGGCGGCCCCACGGTTTTGCCAGACGATCCCGGTGTCCGGGAGCACCACGCCGCTGCCGAACTCGTGATAGATACTCTGAATAAACGACACTGCCAGTCCGCTGTTATCCACGACGCCCATCCAGACGGTATCGCCCGGGCCTTTGCCGCGGCCCCAGGGGGAAGCGCTGGCGTCGTCGATGCTCTCGGCCAGCGGCTGCAGGGCTTCCGGGGTGAGCAACGCCTGCACATCCACATCCAGATGGCGTGGATCGGTGATATGCGCATCGCGCAGGGCAAATGCCCGCTTGGTGGCTTCGACGATACGGTGCACCGTTTGCGCGTCATCGGCATCGGCCATGTTCAGGCGGTCGGTGATGCCAAGGATCGCCAGCGACACCAGCCCCTGCGTTGGCGGCGCAAGATTCCACAGCGTGCCCTGCTGGTGCTGGAGCGTCAGCGGCGCCGGACGCCGGGCGCGGTGGGCCTGCAGGTCGCCGAGGGTGATCGGCATCCCCAGCGCGGCCATGCCCTGCGCGAGACGTTCGGCCAGCGGCCCGCGATAGAAACTGTCGAGACCGTCGCTGGCCAGCAGGCGCAGGGTGCCGGCGAGGGCGGGTTGGCGAAAGCGGCTGCCGGGCCGCGGGGCCTCGCCCGATACCAGCCAGGTTTCACTGAAGCCTGGCTGATGGCGCAGCTCTTCCAGTTTGCTGGCGGTGGCGTGGGCTTGCGAGGCGGTGACCGGAATGCCGTCTTCGGCATACCCGATCGCATCGGCCAGCAGGCGGGCCACCGGCAGCGCGCGGCCGGTTAAGTCCCGTGAAATACGCAGCGCCTCGTCCCAGCCGCTGACGGTGCCGGCGACGGTCAGCGCGGCCTGCGGTCCCCGGTGGGGAATATGCCGCTGTCCGGCGTAGGCCTCGAGGGTCGCCAGCGACCCGGCCGCCCCGCTGGCGTCAATGGCGATGGGGTCTCCCTCAGGCGGCACGATCAGCCAGAAGCCATCGCCGCCGAGGCCATTCATATGGGGATAGACGACGGCGATGGCCGCGGCGGCAGCCACCATCGCTTCAATGGCGCTGCCGCCCTCGCGCAGGATCGCCAGCGCGCTCTGACTGGCGAGGTGGTGGGGGGCCACCGCCATGCCGTGGGTCGAAACGTTGCTACTGTGCATAAATTATCCTTTCTGAACGAATCACCCGCAGAACACTGCAAAAGCTGTTCCATCTCTGAACGTTTCGTTTCATTGATAAAAACAATGACCAGAATTTTCCCACTGGCACGCTATGTGTAAGGCATAGCAGATACAGTATGATGAGGGATGGATGATGAAACGAAAGTTACAGGGGCGCTATGCAACAACTCGATGAACGACTGAAAGGGCAATACGCCTCGCTGTCGCCGCAGGAGCAGCGGGTGGCGGATTTCATCTTTGACCACTTTGACGACCTGATAAGCTACAACAGCGCCGAGCTGGCGCAGCTGAGCGGCGTGTCGAAAGCCACCGTCAGCCGGCTGTTCAAGCGCCTCGGCTATGACAAATATAAGGATATGCGCGATGAACTGCGCACCCTGCGCCAGAGCGGTATGCCGCTGACCGACCAGCGCGACGCGGTGCAGGGTAACACGCTGCTGGCGCGCCATTATAAGCAGGAGATGGCGAACCTCACCCAATGGGTCAACGCGCTCGACGCCCGCCAGTTCGCCGAGGCGCTGACGGCGATGGTGGCCGCCCGCCGCATCATGGTGGTGGGGATGCGTAACGCCTATCCGGCGGCGCTGCATCTGCGCCAGCAACTGCTGCAGGCCCGCGGCCAGGTGCTGGTGCTGCCCCAGCCGGGTCAGAGTCTCAGCGAAGAGCTGGTCGATCTGACCACCGATGATCTGGTGGTGATGATGGCGTTTCGCCGCCGGCCGCGAATAGTACGCCCATTGCTGCAGCAGCTGCAACGCGACGGGGTGCCGGTCCTGTTAATGTGTGAGCCGCAGGCCCATAGCTTGTTTCCGCTCTCCCGCTGGCAGCTCTGCGCGCCGCTGGACAGCGTCTCGGCCTACGACAGCTATGCCTCGGTCAACAGCCTGATCAATCTGCTGGCCAATGCCTTTCTGCATGAAACGCTCGACAGCGGTCGTCCGCGCATCCACGATATTGCCACGCTTTATCAGCAGCTGGACGAGCTGGAACAACGCTGATGGGGCGCCAGCGTGGTGCTGCGCATCATTATGGTGCACGAAAAACCACGTGATGGCGCCGCCGCTCTCTGAACACCTTCCCGTTAACGCTTGTCCTTTCTCACTTTTTGTTTTAATTCCTCGCAAACCCTCGTCTCGTCTGTATCTGGCACATTAGTTGCAAAATCAGATTCAAAGAATCTTTTGTTTCATGCTAACGTAACGGGTAAACATCATGAAGAAACTGTTGATCGCACTGGCCGGGGCCGCTTGTCTCCTTTCGTCTGTTTCTGCCGCGCAGGCTGACCAGCTCCAGGATATTGAAAAACGCGGCGTCATCCGCATTGCCGTACCCCAGGATTTTCCGCCGTTCGGCTCGGTGGGTACCGACCTGCAGCCGCAGGGGTATGACATCGATATGGCGCGCTATCTGGCGAAATCGATGAAGCTCAAGCTGCAGCTGGTTCCGGTGACCAGCGCCAACCGCGTGCCGTATCTGCAGACGGATAAGGTGGACCTGGTGATCTCCAGCCTCGGCAAGAACGCCGAGCGCGAGAAGGTGATCGACTTCAGCCGCGCCTACGCGCCGTTCTTCCTCGGCGTGTTTGGCCCGAAAGGGGCGGAGCTGAAGGACGCGGCCGCGCTGAGCGGTAAAAGCATCGGCGTGACCCGTGGGGCGGTGGAAGATATGGTGCTGACCAGCGTGGCGCCGCAGGCAGCGCAGATTAAGCGCTACGAGGACAATAACACCACGCTGTCGGCTTACCTGTCCGGTCAAGTGGAGTATGTCGCGACCGGAAACCTGGTGGTGGCGGCCATCTCCCGGCAGAACGCCGACAAAGCGCCGGTGCCGAGCTTTATGCTGAAGGACTCGCCGTGCTTTATCGGTCTGAAAAAGAACGAACCGGCGCTGAAGGCGAAAGTGGATACCCTCATCGAGCAGGGCATTAAGGACGGCACCCTCAACGGTCTGTCTGAGAAGTGGCTGAAAGCGCCACTGCCTGCCAGCCTCGGCGCGTAAGGTCTGGGGATGACGGAGCAACTTCATTTCTCTGAGCTCTGGCCGCACTGGCCGGAGCTGCTGGCCGGCCTGTGGGTGACGGTGCAGTTGACGGTGCTGGCGACGATCGGCGGACTGGCGATCGGCATCCTCGGGGCGGCGATCCGCAGCGGGCGCCCGGGAATGCTCAGCCGGGTATGGGGCGGATATGTGGAAATCATCCGTAACACGCCGTTTGTGGTGCAGCTCTTTTTTATCGTCTTTGGTTTACCGAACCTTGGACTGAAGATGACCGCCGGTGAAGCGGCGCTGCTGGCGATGGTGGTTAACCTCGGCGCCTATAGCACCGAGATCGTCCGCGCCGGTATTCAGGTGACGCCGAAGGGCCAGTGGGAAGCCGGTCGCGTGCTCGGGCTTAGCCGGACGCAAACCTTCGTTCGCGTCGTACTGCCCCCGGCGCTGCAGCGGATTTACCCGGCGCTGGTCAGCCAGTGCATCATTGTGATGCTCGGCTCGTCAGTGGTGTCGCAGGTCTCCTATGAGGAGCTGACCTTCGCCGCCAACCTGATCCAGTCGCGGACATTTTTGAGCTTTGAGGTCTATCTGGTGACCACCGGGATCTACTTAGCGTTATCGATAGCGATGCGCCAGCTGCTGATGGCGGCGGGGCGTAAATGGCTGGGGGTACAGGCCTGATGACCACTTTTACTGACTGGGACATTATCCGCAACCTGCTGCTGGCCGGTCGCTGGACGGTGCTGCTGTCGCTGGTCGCGTTCACCGGCGGGGCGCTGGTGACCTTACCGTTACTGCTGCTGCGCCTCACCGGCGGACGCCAGGTGAAACGGCTGATCCGCGGCTACATTGAGCTGTTTCAGGGGACGCCGCTGCTGATGCAGCTGTTTCTGGCATTCTTTGGCGTGGCGCTGTTCGGCATTGACGTCTCGGCGTGGACCGCCGCCTCGGTCGCTCTGACGCTCTACACCAGCGCCTTTTTGCTGGATATCTGGTTCGGCAGCATTCGCGCGCTGCCCAAAGGCCAGTGGGAAGCCTCGCGGTGTCTCGGGCTGAGCTTCGGCCAGACCTTGTACCGCGTGGTGGCGCCGCAGGCGCTGCGCATTGCCATCGCGCCGACGGTGGGCTTTGCCGTACAGGTGATCAAAGGCACGGCGCTGGCATCGATTATTGGCTTTGTGGAGCTGACCAAGGCCGGGACGATGCTGACCAACGTCACTTACCAGCCGTTTAAAGTGTTTGCCCTGGTGGCGCTGGGCTATTTCATTCTGTGTTATCCGCTGTCCCGCTACAGCCGCTATCTGGAGAACAAATTCAATGCCTCTCATCACCATTAATCAGATGCAGAAGTACTATGGCGACAACCATGTGTTGAAGGGCGTCGATCTGGATATCGACATGGGGGAAGTGATCTCGATCATCGGCCGCAGCGGCTCGGGTAAAAGCACGCTGCTGCGCTGTATCAATGGTCTGGAGGGCTACCAGGAGGGCAGTATCAAGCTCGGGGGCATGACCATCACCGACCGCGATTCACAGGCCCGGGAGATCAGCCGCTCCATCGGCATGGTGTTCCAGAATTTTAACCTGTTCCCGCACATGACGGCGCTGGAGAACGTCATGCTGGCCCCGCGGCGGGTGCTGAAGAAGTCCCAGGCCGAATGCCGGGAACTGGCGCAGCGGATGCTGGAGAAGGTCGGTCTTGGCGACCGTCTGGATTACTATCCGGCCAATCTCTCCGGCGGCCAGCAGCAGCGCGTGGCCATTGCCCGGGCGCTGGCCATGTCGCCGAAAGTTTTACTCTGTGACGAAATCACCTCGGCACTCGACCCGGAACTGGTGGGTGAAGTGCTGAAGGTGCTGGAGCAACTGGCGGCGGAAGGTATGACGCTGATCCTCGTCACCCATGAAATGAATTTTGCCCGCGAAGTGGGCGACCGCGTGGTGTTTATGCATCAGGGACGCGTCTGGGAGCAGGGCGACAGCAAAACGCTGTTCGCCAGCCCGCAGACCAGCGAACTGAAACAGTTTATCTCCTCGGTGCGCGGTCTTAACTAACGTAAGGAATGGCAGATGGATATCACTCAGTTTTCGCAAATTAACCCGCCGCAGCGCCTGCTGATGGGGCCGGGGCCGATCAATGCCGACCCGCGCGTGCTGCGCGCCATGTCGAGCCAGCTGGTTGGCCAGTACGATCCGGCGATGACCCACTATATGAATGAAGTCATGGCGCTCTACCGCGGCGTGTTTCGCACCGAAAACCGCTGGACGATGCTGGTCGACGGCACCTCGCGCGCCGGGATCGAAGCGATTCTGGTGTCGGCGATCCGTCCGGGTGACAAGGTGCTGGTGCCGGTGTTTGGCCGGTTTGGTCATCTGCTGTGCGAGATCGCGCGTCGCTGCCGGGCAGAGGTGCACACCATCGAGGTGCCGTGGGGCGAGGTCTTTACGCCGGATCAGGTTGAGGACGCGATCAAGCGCGTGCGCCCGCGCCTGCTGCTCACCGTACAGGGCGATACTTCCACCACCATGCTGCAGCCACTGGCGGAGCTGGGGGATATTTGCCGTCGTCACGATGTGCTGTTCTATACCGACGCCACCGCGTCGCTCGGCGGCAACCCGCTGGAAACCGACGCCTGGCAGCTGGACGCAGTGTCCGCCGGGATGCAGAAGTGCCTGGGCGGTCCTTCCGGCACCTCGCCCATCACCCTCAGCCCGCGGATGGAAGAGGTCATCCGCCGCCGTCGTTGCATTGAGCAGGGGATCCGCACCGACGCGCACCACGATGGCGTCGACGAGATGATCTACTCCAACTATTTCGATCTCGGCATGGTGATGGATTACTGGGGGCCGGAGCGCCTTAACCACCATACCGAAGCGACCTCGGCGCTGTTTGCCACCCGGGAGTGCGCGCGCCTGATCCTCCAGGAGGGACTCGACAACGGCATCGCCCGCCACAAGTTGCACGGCGATGCGCTGCTGAAGGGCATCCAGGCGATGGGGCTCGAGACCTTTGGCGATCTGCGGCACAAAATGAATAACGTGCTGGGGGTGGTGATCCCCAACGGGGTCAACGGCGATCAGGTACGCAAGCTGATGCTGGAAGATTTCGGCATTGAAATTGGCACCTCGTTTGGCCCGCTGCACGGTAAAGTCTGGCGCATTGGCACCATGGGCTATAACGCGCGTAAAGACTGCGTGATGCAGACGCTCAGCGCGCTGGAAGCGGTCCTGAACTACCTCAAGTTCACCACCACTCAGGGCGCGGCGATGCAGGCGGCCTGGGATCACTACCGCACCGAGGCCACCCTATGAGTGATACCGCCCGCCAGCAGGCGGAGAGAGAAGCGGCTGCCAGCCGGGTGATGGCCCGCGCCGATCGGCTGGCCACCCTCAGCGAAACCGCCGATGCCCTGACCCGGGTCTATCTGTCACCCGAACATCTGCAGGCCAACCAGCTGGTGGGCCAGTGGATGCAGGCTGCCGGCATGATGGTGTGGCAGGACAGCGTCGGCAACATCTGCGGACGCTATGAAGGACAACAGGAGGGGGCGCCGGCGGTGCTGCTGGGTTCTCATCTTGACACCGTGCGCAACGCCGGGCGCTACGACGGCATGCTCGGCGTGCTGGCGGCGATTGAGGTGGTCCAGCGTCTGCACCAGCAGGGGCGACGGCTGACAAAGGCAATCGAGATCGTCGGCTTTGGCGATGAAGAGGGCACCCGCTTTGGCATCACCCTGCTCGGCAGCCGCGGCGTCACCGGCACCTGGCCTGAAAGCTGGCTGTCACAGTGCGATACCGACGGCGTGAGCGTCGCCCAGGCGCTGGTGAATGCCGGACTCGATCCGGCGCGGATCGGCCACGCGGCCCGTCATCCGCAGGATATCGCCGCCTATCTGGAACTGCATATCGAGCAGGGGCCGTGCCTGGAGCAGGCGGGGCTGGCGCTCGGCGTGGTGGAGGCGATTAACGGGGCCCGACGGCTGAACTGCCGTTTTACCGGCGAAGCTGGCCATGCCGGCACGGTGCCGATGCTCCATCGCAAGGACGCCCTCGCCGCGGCGGCGGAATGGATGGTGCAGGTGGAAAACCTGACCCGGCAGCGCGGCGGTAACCTTGTGGCGACGGTCGGCACCCTGCGCTGTGCGCCGGGCGCGGTGAACGTGATACCGGGCGAGGTGCAGTTGACGCTGGATATTCGCGGCCCGCAGGATGCGCCGCTGACGGCGCTGCTGGATGAGCTGCTGGGTGAGGCGCAGGCCATTGCCGGGCGTCGCCAGCTGAGTTTCGCCGCCGAGGAGTATTATCGCATCGCCGCCACCGCCTGCGACAGTCACCTGCAGGCGGTGCTGAGCGAGGCGGTGGTGGCGGTGCAGGGGCGTTCGCTGACGCTGCCGAGCGGCGCAGGGCATGACGCCATCGCCATCGCCGAGCGCTGGCCTTCGGCCATGTTGTTTGTGCGCTGCCTGGGGGGCGTCAGCCATCACCCGGCGGAGTCGGTCACTGCCGCCGACGTCGGGCTGGCTATCGACGCTTTCTCCCGGGCGGTAGAGAAGGTGGCCGACGCCTGATCGCGCCGGTTGCTGTGCCCCGGCTGGCGGCTTCACACCGCCAGCTGGTTGACCACCTCGGCGACGGAGGTGATGGCATGGATGTTGCCAATCCCCGCGCCCACCGAGATATACCCCTCATCAGTATTCCCCTCCAGCATGCCCAGCCGCATCCCGCGCAGACCGCCCATCGCCTGGGCCAGCTCGGCCTTTGAGGCGCCGGCACGATCCATGGCCACCAGTGTGTCGCTCAGTTTGCCGGGCAGCGCGCGGTAGTAGTCCGGCAGGGTACGGAACAGGCGCAGATCCAGACCGTTGGCGGCCACAATTTTCGCTTTCACCGAGTCGGGAACCCGACTTTCGATGGTGCTGATGAATACCGAACCAGCGAAGACGCCTTCCGCCCCCAGGGCATGAACGGCGCGCGCCCCCCGGGCGTCGGTGATCCCCCCGGCGGCCATGACAGGAACCCGCTGTACCGCGTCAACGATCAGCGGGACGATGGTGAAGGTCCCGAGGGCGGTACCCGGCAGCGTGCCGCCTTCGTCAAAGCCGGTGGCGACAATAATATCCGCTCCGGCCTGCTCCGCGCGGCGGCTGTTCTCCGGCGTCGGGTTGATGTCACGATAGATAATGGTGATCCCGGCGGCTTTCAGTTCGTCGAACAGCGCCGGTTTTAACGAACCATCGCCGTAGCCGGTGTAGACCACCACCTTAACGCCTTCCTCTTTGATCACCGGCAGGATCGCCGGCGTCCAGATGTCGTTTTCCGCCGTCGGGATCAGGTTGACGCCAAAGGGTTTCTCCGTCAGCTGTTTGGTTTTGCGGATCTCTTCGCGCATTTTCTCGGCGGTGGCCTCCGGGGTGGAGACGGCGGTTGCCGCCGTCAGTCCGGCGTTCGGGCCCAGCACGCCAAGCCCACCGGCGTTGCCGACGGCCGCCACCAGACGCGCATCGGTAAGCCAGGAGAGCGGCCCCTGGACCACCGGTTTTTCAATACCCAGAATGCGGGCGACGCGGTTGGATTGCATGATATTTTTCCTTGTATGTTAATAAGTTATAAATTTCTTCGCCCCAGCGATGCGGCAATGAGGGCAGTGTAGGCGTCTTTATTGTTTTAAAAAATGAGCAAAAACTTTCATCACTATTATTAAATTAGTAATAATGTGAGCAGGCGATGAGGCGGGAGACGGGCCGTTATGCAAATGAATCTGTTTGAGAATATTAAAATCTTTATTGAAATCGTCGATGCCGGCAGTTTTGCCCAGGCGGCGGAAAATTTGCAGGTCCACCGACCGGCGGTGACCAAAGCGCTGCAGCAGCTGGAGCAGGAGAGCGGGGTCCGGCTGCTGCAGCGCACCACCCGGCGTCTGTATCTCACGCCGGAGGGGGAAGAGTTTTATCGCCGCAGCAAACCGTTGCTCTCCCAGGCCGACGATCTGCTGGAGTCGTTCGCGCCGGACCGGCCGATCCGCGGTCAGCTGCGCGTCGATATGCCAATCGCCTTTGCCCGGCTGCTGGTGATCCCGCATCTGCCGGATTTTTATCAGGCCCATCCGGAGGTGGAAATTGTCCTCAGCAGCTCCGACGTACGCCGGGATATGCTGCGCGATGGTCTGGATTGCCTGCTGCGGGTGGGGGATCTTGAGGATGGCGACTATGTGGCGCGTTCGCTGGGTGAGGTGGCGTTAACCACCTGCGCCAGTCCGGGCTATCTGGCGCGCTATGGGGCGCCCGCGACGCTGGAGGACCTGCAGTCGCATCTGGCGGTGAACTGGGTGAACAGCAGCAGCCGGCAGATTATGCCCTGGCGATTCCAGACCCCGGAGGGCATCAGGCAGATCGCCATTCCCGGTAAACTGGTGCTGGACAACTCGGAAGTCTTTACTGCCGCCGGGCTGGCGGGGCTGGGGATGCTGCAGGGGATGCGTTTCTTTTTGCAACCCTATATCGACAACGGGCAACTGGTGGAAATTTTGCCGGACTTCCCGGCGCCGCGTCGACCGTTGTCGCTGCTCTATCCGCACCGGCATCTGTCGCATAAGGTGCGGGTCTTTGCCGACTGGCTGCAGGGGCTGGTGGCGACGCTGGATCGATCGGTGTCGGCTTGACTCTGCCGACTGAGCGATTATATATAAAATGTGAATGCTATTAAGGCAATGAATCACAAAGCTGGATAACGACTTAACCTGTAAGGGAATGCTGATGAAACTCTGGAATAAAACACTGCTCGCTTCCGCCCTGTGTCTGACCCTGTTTGGCTGCGACGATGCGTCGAAAGTGGATAACAAACTGGATAAGGCCAAAGATAATGCGGAGCAGATGAAGGATGCCGCGGCGGACAAAGCCCAGGCGATTAAACAGGATGCGGATAAGCAAATCGATACGCTGAAAAGCCAGGCTGACGCCGAGGCCGACCGCCTGAAGGATCAGGCCAGCGCCATCAAGGCGGAGGCGGACAAGAAAGCGGATGCCATCGCCCAGCAGGCGAAAGCCCAGGCCGATGCCGTGAAACAGAACGCAAAGCAGGAAAGTGACCGCATAGTCAAAGAGGCGGGTCAGATCAAAGACAACGCCATCGGCGACGCCAATCAGCTCTCGGCGGAGGCGGCGAGCAAAACCAAAGCCATCCAGGACAGTATCGCGGCGGACAAACAGAACACCACGCCACCGCCCGCCCAGCAGTAACTCGCGGTGTTTGCCGGACCCGCGCCCGGAAATATAGGGAGCGGAGCCTGATAGATTGCCCGGCGGCGCTGCGCTTGCGCGGGCCTACGCAGGGAGCGGGTTGGCTGCGCAATGACCGGGTATCACCTTTTTGTAGGCCGGGCAAGGCGTCGCCGCCGCCCGGCACGTCGACCGCAATAACATCCTGCTCAGGGGTATCTTCCGATACCCCTTTTTTATGCCCGCCGCGGGTTCAACGGTTTGGCAGCAGGGTGCCTTTCAGGCCGTGCGGCTCCGAGCGCAGGTACTGCGAAGGGACGCGAACCTGGGCGCCGAGGCTGGCCGCAGCGTGCCACGGCCAGTGCGGATCGTAGAGTACCGCGCGGGCGAGGGCGATCAGGTCGGCATCGCCATCCTCCAGAGCCGCTTCTGCCTGCTGCGGGTCGGTGATCAGCCCCACGCCAATTACCGGGATGGCAACCTGCTGGCGAATGTCGTGGGCGAATGGCAACTGATAACCCGGTCCGACGGTGATCGACTGCTGCGGCGACAAGCCGCCGCTGGAGACGTGAATATAGTCGCTGCCCAGCGCTTCCAGCTGCTGGCTGAACTGAATGGACTGCTCCACGTCCCAGCCGCCTTCGACCCAGTCGGTCGCCGACAGCCTGACGCCCACCGCCATGGTGTTGCCCACTGCCTCGCGGATCGCCTTAAACACTTCCAGCGGATAGCGCAGACGGTTTTCCAGCGAACCGCCGTACTCATCACGGCGCTGATTGCTGAGCGGCGAGAGAAACTGGTGCAGCAGATAGCCGTGGGCGGCGTGCAGTTCAATCAGCTCAAAGCCCAGACGCTGGGCGCGCAACGCGCTGGCGACAAACGCCGCTTTGATGCGCGCCATATCGGCAAGGCTCAGCTCGGCGGGGGCGCGGTCGCCATCGTGAAACGCCACGGCGGAGGGGGCAACGGTTTGCCAGCCCCCCTCGTTGAGGGCCAACTGATGACCACCCTGCCACGGGGCCGCGCAGGAGGCTTTGCGTCCGGCATGCCCCAGCTGGATCCCCAGGCGGATCGGCGACCAGGCCCGAATATCCTCTACCACCGCGCGCAGCGCGTTTTCGGTTTCATCATCCCACAAACCCAGATCCCCCGGCGAGATACGTCCCGCCGGCTCTACCGCCGTGGCTTCCAGAATTAACAGGCCGGCGCCGGAGAAAGCCAGCTGACCAAGATGGATCCGGTGCCAGGAGGTGGCTTTACCCTCGTCGGCAGAGTACTGACACATGGGGGCAATAACGATGCGGTTATCCAGCGCCAGCTGACCAATACGCGTCGCGCTAAAAAGATGGCTCATGAGTACCTCGTAAAAGTTAGACAGGGTCTTGCATGGGGGCGAACAGTCACTGTTTATAGCACGCCTGTTTGCCCCCCTTTATTCGGATATTGCGTTTAAGCAGCCCGCTATTCGATAAACCACAGGCGGCGCCGGCGGCCCGTCGCCTGCTGCGACACGGCGCGGGCCATCGCGCTGCCAATCTCGGCGCTGGCCGTCAGCCCCTGCACAAAGGGACGATCGTGCATCAGCCAGGGAAGGGCGCCGAAAGCGACCCGTCCGCGCAGCGTCTCGGGCGCCTGCAGCGTGTAGTCATCGCCGACGTCCGGAATGTCGTCGCCGCAGGCCAGCAGCTGCTGGCGCAGCGATGGGAAGGGCAGATCCCGGGTTTTCAATGCTTGTTGCCCGCGGGCATCGATAAACACATCGAATTCACAGCGCTGCTGATGATGGACAATCAGCGTTCGGTGAGACTCGCGCTGCAGGTCATAATCCTCGCCGAGCGCCACAATACGCAGAATACCGGCCTGGTGCAGGGCCAGCAGCCGGCGAATGGATTCCGGCGGGATGGCGGCATAATTATCGATAAACACCCGGGCAAGCCCGCGCCGGAATCGGCGGTAGTCCTCGTCGTTGAGCTGCGGCACCACGCTTTCAATCGCCTCGTGCAGGCGGAGAATAGCATAGCGCCAGGGCACCGTATGGTGTTCGCGCTTATTGCGCTCCACCTCCTGCAGATTGCGTTGCGCCCAGTGGAAAGGATCATGGGTGAGACGGTCGGCAAACCAGGCGTCGGCGATGCTGTCAGGCGTTAGCTGGCGCAGCCCCGTCGCCTCGCACCAGGCCGGGGCGGCATATTCCAGCTCCTGGACGACCAGCTCGAATACCCGATCCAGCAGCCCATCGCTGCCCCGGGCGACAGCCGCCTCAAGGGCGGCAGGGGTGGCGATCTCCAGCGGCTCCCATGGGATCGGACAGTAAAAATCGGCTTCCGGGAGCACCCCGCTGCGCGACATCAGCGTTATCTCCAGTGCCTCGCTGCCGGGATGGAGGGTAAAATGGGTCGTTTTGTCGTTCTCAGTATGGAAAACACCATGCTGGGCCACCACGGCGATGGCGGCATCAATCGCGCTTAAGGAGGTCCCGAGGATCCCGACCCGACAGGGCGCGATCCGGGCGTCCATCAGCCCGGTCCACGGACTGGGGAAGTACTGTCGACTGGCGCGCTCTTCCTCAGGCCACAGATGGCCGGTGGCTATCGCCACCAGGTCGACGATAACCGGTTCTGCCGCGCTATCGGTATGGATAGCGATCCCGGCGGGCTGGACGGCAATATCCGTCACTTCACAGGATTCACATACGCTAACGATGAAGCCGGCGTCCCGTGCCCGCTCAGTGAGATACAGAAAACGGTCGCGATAGTACTCGCCGAGGATTACCCGCGGCAGAAACTGGCGCTCATGCAGCGTGTGCCGCTCGAGACCGCGCGCCGCCAGCCAGGCGTCGCTGTGCTGCTGGAGCCATTGCAGATAGGTCAGGTCGATAGGGGGGATCTCAATGCTGGCAATGTTGGCCAGCATTTGCGCCGCCGTATTATCATCGCTGTAGGGCATACCCACCCCGGCCTGCGCCTCTTTTTCAAACAGGGTGATCGCCAGCGGCTCACCACGCTTCACCAGTTCATAGAACGTGTAAATCCCCGTCGGCCCCACGCCGACGATGGCAACTCTCTTCATGATTCTCTCCCTTCCTGTGGGCGGATGCGGCATGGACAGCGTTTCATTGACGCCAGCCTGTCTTTAATTCTGGTCGAAAATTGCCGATCCGGTGGGCCGCTACACGCAATTTGAAACAAATTAGCAGGCTAATAAACTTGCCGACGGTCGGAAAAAGGGTGTAATTAACAAAAGAGCAACTTTCTATACAAACAATTTACATAAGCGGTGACACCAGCTTGCTCTGCCGGACGCCGCGCAAGCTCCCGGCAACGCCGTCGGGATAGGGATGACAAGATGCATGGCTGGACTTCACGACAGCGCAACGCGGCGATTGCCAGTTTTTTAAGCTGGACGCTCGATGCTTTCGATTTCTTTCTGTTGGTCTTTTTACTGAGCGATATCGCCCACTCGTTTCACGTCGACCTTGAAGAGGTCACCCTGGCGATTCTGCTTACCCTGGCCGTGCGGCCGATAGGCGCGCTGATTTTCGGCAGGGCGGCGGAAAAGTATGGCCGCAAACCCATTCTGATGCTGAATATCGTCTTCTTCTCCGCCTTTGAGCTGCTCTCCGCCGCCGCGCCGTCGTTGCTGCTGTTTTTTCTGCTGCGGGTGCTGTATGGCGTGGCGATGGGCGGGATCTGGGGCGTGGCCTCTTCGCTGGCGATGGAGACGATCCCCGACCGCTCGCGTGGCCTGATGTCCGGTCTGTTCCAGGCGGGATATCCCTTCGGCTATTTGCTGGCGGCCGTTGCCTACGGCCTGCTGTTTGAACATCTCGGCTGGCGCGGGATGTTTGTGATTGGCGCCGCGCCGGTGCTGCTGCTGCCGTTTATCTATTTCTGCGTCGAGGAATCCCCGGTTTGGCTGGCGGCCCGGCAAAGTAAAGCGAGTACGGCGCTGCTGCCGGTGCTACGTAGCCACTGGAAGCTGTGCCTGTACCTGGTGGTACTGATGGCGGCCTTTAACTTTTTCTCCCACGGGACGCAGGATCTCTACCCGGTCTTTTTGAAGGTTCAGCACGGCTTCGAGCCTAAAACGGTCAGCATCATCGCCGTCTGCTACAACATTGCCTCGATTATGAGTGGGGTGTTCTTCGGTTCGCTGTCGGAGAAGATTGGCCGACGCAAAGCGATTATGATCGCTGCCCTGCTGGCGCTGCCGGTCATTCCACTGTGGGCTTTCGCCAGCGGCTCGCTGGCGCTGGGGGCGGGGGCGTTTCTGATGCAGTTTATGGTGCAGGGGGCCTGGGGAGTGATCCCCACCTGGCTCAATGAACTGGTCCCGGCCAACACCCGGGCGGTGCTGCCTGGTTTCGTCTATCAGCTGGGTAATCTGCTGGCGTCAGTGAATGCCACTCTCCAGGCGTCAATCGCCCAGCATCATGGGCATAACTACGGTCTGGCGATGGCCCTGGTGGCCGGTACGGTGGCAATTGTCATTACCGTCCTGACCTTCTTTGGTCGCGAGGGACGGGTGACTCAGCCCGCAGGAGCGGGGCATCGCCAGCCGCTCTCCACCAGCCGTTAACTTCTGCTACCGGGTGTCGTCAGGCGCCCGGTAGCGTACGTTAGCCGCGCAGACGAATTGCCGCCGCCTGGCGTTTCTCCAGCGAGCAGATCCCAATCCCCACCATGATAAACAGGGCGCTGAACAGATGCCAGGCATGCGGCTGGGTATGCAGGAAGAGGATACTCAACGCCCCGCCGGAGAGCGGGATGATATGGGTGTAAATTTCTCCCCGGGTGGCGCCAATCGCGGCGATACCTTTGTTCCAGAACAGATAGGCCAGCCAAGACGGGAAAATCACCAGATACGCCAGGCCGCTGAGGAAAAACGGCTCGCGCCAGGCTGCCCAGTCCTGCGCCGGGTGGCGCATCAGCCAGAAGATGACGATGGGCAGCAGGATCAGGGCGCCGAGCAGCGAGCTGACGGCGACAAAGCCATTCGCCGGGATCCGGCGATCCTTCAGCCGTAATAGCGAGCAGTAGAGCGCCCAGCTCAGCGCCGACCCCATGGCCCACAGATCGCCGACGGAAAAGGTATGCAGCGAGGTGGCATGCAGTGGGTTCCCCTGGAATAACAGAATCATCACGCCAAGGGTGCTGAAAATGACCCCCAGCCAGTTGCGCGCCGATACCGGGTCACGAAAAATCAGCCGGTTAATCAGCAGCACCATGCTCGGCGTGGCGGACATATAGATGGCGGCGTTGAGGGCGGAGGTGGTTTGCAGGCCTATATAGAGCGTAAGCGGGAAGCTGACCTGGCCACAGAGGGTTAACACCAGCACCGCCGGCGCGTTATCCCGTAGCAGGTGGCGGCTGGCGGCAATTTGCCGGTGGTAGAGCAGGCCCAGTAACAGCGCCGTCAACGCCCATCGCGCTTCTGTCATCAGGATCGGATCCACGCCCTGGACCAGCACGTGACCGACCACGTAATTTCCCCCCCAGAACAGGGCGGCCAGCGTCAGTAATAAATAGGGCATGCTGATTCCTTGCGTCGCTTATCACTGTACCAGATGGTAACTTTAATAATTTTATAATATCAATATTTTTATAGTGGTCTTTTTGTTATTTATTAAAAAACCATATTTTACAATGTGATATTCGTTATCCATAAATTTTCGTTGCCGCGTTGTTAACGGTACTATACCGTATAGTTGCCATGCATTTCACAGGGATAAATTCATGCGTAACACAGAAAATGGGGTCATTGGTAGTGACCAGACCGCGGTGATGGCCAGGCTGGCACTGGATGAGTTAATTGACCAGCTACTGCACAGCAACGCGCTGTCGCTGAAGCTGACGGCCAACCCGCTGGTCGCCGACAGAGCCTGGCATCTGACTGAGAATACCTGCATCCGCGCCTTCTCCGCTGACGATCCACAGGCCAAAAAGCGCGCTCACCATGCGCTGTTCATCCTCTATCAGTCCTGGCTTGCCGACCCACTCTCGCCAGCGGCAGCCAATCAGTTTCATCCGCTGCTCTCCGGGATCAGAAATTACATTGAGTCTGAGTGGCTGCGGGCGGAAAGCAAACGTTTCCATCGCCAGAGACCGGTGCTTAACGCCGGCAATATCGTCGACGAACTGCGCGCCTTATGCCAGCAGCACCCGGCGTCTCATCATCCGCTGTTCGATTTCCTTGCCAGCGAGGCCTCCGCGGCGCAGATCGACTATTTCTTCAAAAGCGACAGCGCGCTGAATCTGCTGTTCTTCGATCTTGTGGCGATGGGGCTGGTCGGTTCGCTGCCGGAAACCCGCGCGGAGATTGCGCAAAATCTGTGGGATGAGATAGGTCAGGGCAGCACTGAGATCACCCACGTCAATCTGTATAAGGATTTACTGAAGCGGCGGAATATCGCGTTGCCGGACAATCATTTTGCCTACCTGTACGACTGGCAGGGCCTGGCCGGGTATAACGCCTTTATGCTGGGCGGCGTAAACCGTCAGCATTATTACAAATCGCTGGGGGTCATGGCGATGACCGAGCTGCTCGACCCACCGCAGTATGAAAAACTGGTGGCGGGCTGTCGGCGGATTGGGCTTTCCGATCGCGATGTGCATTACTATGCCGAACATATCACCGTCGATATCGGTCATGCGGATGGCTGGCTGAACAATGTGATTGTGCCGATTGGCAAAAAACATCCGGCGGCGATGGAGGAGGTCTACTTTGGCGCCGCGCTGCGCCTGCAAACCTGCAACGATTACTATGATTGCCTGCTGGCGGCCCTGCAGTCACTGGACGGCAGCGCATCATCTCACAGCGTACCGCCTTCTGAGTAAATAAGCGCTTTGGCCGCGCTCCAGGCGGTGATCCCCGGTGGGATCTCCCGGCATTCGGCGGACTCGGCCTGCTGGGCGGCGATGGCGCCATCGATGAGCATCACCATCATCATGGCGACCCGCTCGGCAGGTTCCGGTTTTAACACCTGCAGGAGGATATCGCGGAAGAACTGCCAGAGGAGCGACTTGAACCGGGAGCACTGCTCCCGGATCGCCGGCGATGACGCGCCATATTCAAACAGCGCGCGGGTAAACATGCAGCCGTGGAACGTGTCGCAGGTAAACCAGCGATGGTAGTAGTCGAACACGGCAAACAGCTTCTCCCGCGCGCTGGCTTTATCCGCCGTGATCTGCGCCAAATCCTGCATAAATTCGCTCTCTTTCTGCTTGAGGATAGCCAGAATGAGCGCCTCTTTATCGGCGTAATAGCGGTAGAAGGTCATTTTGGAGATGCCGGCATGTTCAGCAATCCGCTCGATGCTGGGCGACTGATATCCTTCGCGATTAAACAGCGCGCTGGCGTGGCGGAGAATGTCCGCTTGTTTTGGCTTCATGCGTTTTCCTGTCGAATGTTCGCTGTCACGACTGCCGGTGACACGGCCGTCCTGCGACAGCGGTGCATTATGCCGGATCTTGCCGCCAGACGGGCAAAAAGTAAATCAGCCGCGGTTTATGCGGTGTCGGTTTCCTCAATAAAAACAAGATTGCGTAGACTTGCACAAGTCATGTCCTAATGTTTCCGAACCGGCGTATTATTCGGACCTTTATACACATAAGCTGTGAATGATGTACTTTCTGATAGCCATTATTTCTGAAGTCTGAGACGGTTACAGAAGGACAGGCATCGAATGAGGGTATTACAGACATCATTACAAGGATGATCCGATAACTATGATGAATCTTATTAAAAGATTGCTGCGAAGAATATTCCGGTCGTTAATTTCAAATTATGGCCCAGCTGTATTGACCATCCTCTTCGCCGTGGCGCAAGGGCTCTTTTTTCCAAAGACGCCTCTCTGGCTTGTTCCCCTGTTTTTCGTATTTGTTATTGTAATGTTTTATCGGTTTGTGAAATTTTAATATCGAAATTTAACTTTATATTAAATTGACAAGGAAGTGCGATGGCTGGGTTGAGGCTGCGCAGGTTAAGATGGCCCCGCGATTGCCTGTCTCATTAAGAAGAAGAGAAGAGATGATATTACCCCTGACCACGCCCCGGCTGCTGCTGCGCCGGTTCAGAACGGAAGATCTGCCGTCTTTCAGCCATTATCGCAACCTGCCGGAGGTGGCCCGCTTTCAGAGCTGGACCCACTATGGCATGACAGAGGCGACAGCCTTCTATGAACAACAGCGTTCGCTGGCCTTTGCTGAGGATGAGAGCTGGTTCCAGCTTGCCGTAGAGATCCAGGCCAACGGTGCGCTGGCGGGGGATGTGGGGATCCACTTTTTCGATCAGGGCAGACAGGCCGAGCTGGGGATGACCTTTTCCCCGGTGTATCAGCATCAGGGGTATGCCCGGGAAGCCATGCGGGCGGTGATGGCCTTACTCTTTGAACAGTTAGCCCATCACCGGCTGATGGCGGTGGTTGATACCCGCAATTCCGGCGCGATCAAACTCCTTGAAGGGCTGGGCTTTCGTCGCGAGGCGCATTACCGGCAGAATATCTTTTTTAAAGGCGAGTGGGGCGATGAGTACCTGTACGCGCTGCTGCGCAGCGAATATCAGTGAAGTGACGGGCGAGCCGTCACTTCTGTCAGCGCTGCAGTTAGCTGTGCTGGCGGATAAAGCGCGCGCGCCACGGTTTTAGCACCCACAGCGCGAGGGCGGCGGTGACAAAATCAAGGCCAATCGCGCAGCTGAAGACTACATGCCAGCCGTGGGTGTACTGATAGAGCAGTGCCGCCAGCGGGCCGCCGAAGATTGACCCGATGCCCTGAGAAATATACAACCAGCCATAGTTGGTGGCGGCATGCTCGCTGCCGAACGTATCGGTGAGTGTCGACGGGAAGAGGGAGAAGATCTCCCCCCAGCCAAAGAAGACCACCCCGGAGAGCAGGACAAACAGCAGCGGATCTTCCCGGCACGCCAGCCAGAGCATCATCGCCACGCCTTCCAGCGCAAAGGCGATAAACATGGTTTGCTCGCGGCCGAAGCGGTCGGAAATAAAACCAAAAAGCGGCCGGGTTAAGCCGTTGGTGAAGCGGTCTATCGTTAACGCCAGCGGCAGCGCCGCCATGCCAAACACCACCGCCTGGCTAATGCCGAAATCCTCGGCGAACACCGCCATCTGCGAGGTGACCATCAGCCCGGAAGTCGACATCATCGCCATCATGGCGAACATCAGCCAGAACAGCGGCTGGCGCAGCATTTCCCGGGAAGTAAACGATCTGCTGCTCTGCGCCACCGTCTGACTGACGGGCTGAGAGACAGCGGGCGGCGGCAGCTTCAGCCCCTGACTGGCGAGGAAGCCGACGAGGGCGAAAAGGATCCCGAAAGTCGTCATCGTGTGTTCGATGCCGTTAGTGGTCAGCGACAGGGAGATGGGGAAGGTGGTTATAATGGCCCCCATCCCGTAGCCCGCCGCCACCGCGCCGGCGGCAAACCCCCGCTGCTGCGGGAACCATTTGACCATCAGGCCGACAACGCCGATGTAGACGATCCCGGTCCCGAGGCCGCCCATGCAGCCATAAACCAGCCAGAGCGTTGCCAGGCCATTCACCTGTGCGGAAAGCACCCAGCTCATTCCCGCCATCACCGTGCCAATAGCGATCAGCCGCCGTGGGCCAAATTTTTCCACTAACCGCCCCTGAAAAGGGGAAAAGAAGGTCTGCAGGATGATCAGCAGGGAGAAGGTGACCTGCAATTCTGGCAGACCCACGCCAAGTTTGGCGGCCAGAGGTTTTGTCAACAGCGTCCAGACATATTGCGGACTGGAAATGGCGGCCATACAGATCAAGCCCAGCACCAGCTGGCGCCATTTGCCATATCTCGGGGTAACCAACGGTTCGCTGAGTGTCGTCATGTTGTTCTCCGTTTTCAGTAAGCAGGCTTCCGTGAAACGCATCCACCCTGGATGCCTCACGGAAAGGGGAAGGTGGCGACCGCAGAGTGACGACGTGTTGTGGCCATACGGCATTCGATCTTGTCCACATCGCGGTATACAAGCGCACAGCATTAAACGTGCCAGTTAAAATAGTGCTTTATATTCATATGGATAAGGCGAAAAGGTGGCATATGACGGGGTTTTTCATGGGGAATATGCAGCACTGAGGCGGTGCAAATGGGTCATCGCGGTGCGTGGGAAACGTTCGTGGCAAATCCGCAGAATGTCGGCGCATGCGCTCTGCGTTTTCCTGCACCAAAGCCATGCAACGCCCCAACATCACTCCCCATTTTTGGGAATCGATGAGTCCGCTGGCGGCGAAACGCGGCTGTGAGCGGCCTCTGGCTCCTGGCATGGTGCTTGCAAGAACATCGGCAGAAAGCAGCGCAACAGACAATTCAGATCACACAATAGCTGGCTAGGGTTCCGGTTCACCGCGGTGAACGTCTGGTCCGAGAGCTGGCGACCTCGGCGAGGTTACACGGCGGGATAAAAGCCCGGGAGACAGCAGCACCGTTGGGTGTCGCGCTGCTCCGTTTCTCGTGCTAACCAGAGGTCCACCATGAAAACATCGCCGCTCCTCCGCTCACTTGTCCTGTCGCTGACGCTGCTGACCAGCGTCCCGTCGTTTGCCGCCGTCAAAAAAGAGTTCAACGTCTGCTGGACCATCTACGCCGGCTGGATGCCCTGGGGAACCATCAGTAACGAAAAGATCATTGATAAATGGGCCAGCAAATACGGCATCAAGATCAATATCGTCCAGCTCAACGATTACATCGAATCCATCAACCAGTACACCGCCGGGCAGTTTGACGGCTGCACGATGACCAACATGGACGCGTTGACGATCCCGGCGGCGGGCGGCGTCGACAGCACGGCGCTGATCACCGGCAGCTACTCCGACGGTAACGATGGGGTGGTCCTGAAAGGGGCGGATAAAAAGCTCAGCGACCTGAAAGGGATGTCGGTGTATCTCCCGGAACTGTCGGTATCCCACTATCTGCTGGTGCGCGGCCTGGAAAAAGCCGGGCTGCAGGAAAAAGACGTCAAGGTGGTGAATACCTCCGATGCCGATATCGTCTCGGCCTTCGGCACCAGCGGCGTGCGGGCGGCGGTGGCCTGGAATCCACAGCTGTCGGTTATCAAAAAGACCCCGCAAACCAGCGAGGTGTTTAGCTCCTCACAGGTGCCTGGCGAGCTTATCGACATGATGGTGGTGAATACCCAGACACTGAAAGATAACCCCGCGTTGGGCAAAGCCCTGACCGGCGCGTGGTTTGAAATGGTGGCCAAAATGAAGGCCGGGGATAGCCAGGCGTTGAGCGCCATGGCCGCCGACTCCGGCACCGATCTTGCCGGCTACCAGGCGCAGCTGAAAACAACCCATCTGTTCTGGACGCCTGCCGACACCCTGGCGTTTATCTCCTCGCCGGATCTGGCGAAAACGATGCAGCGGGTGGCGCAGTTCTCGTTCGATAAAGGCCTGCTGGGTGAAGGGGCGCAGAGCGCGGACTTTATCGGCATGACCTTCCCGGGAAATGTCACCCTCGGCGATGCCGCCAACCGCAAACTGCGCTTTGACGACAGCTACCTGAAGCTGGCCGCCGCGGGCCAGCTGTAATGATTACCGCCGGGAGACCACGCCATGCGCCACATTAACCGTTATCCCCAAAAGGGGATGCGCCTGACGCTGATGCTGCTGCCTTTTGTCGTGCTGATCGCCGCCTGGTTTATTGGATCGGCGGTGCGGCTGGAAGCCAATCCGCAGGACAAGTTGCTGCCAGGCCTGTCGCAGATGGCGGCAGCCATTGACCGGATGGCGTTCACCCCGGACAAACGCAGCGGTGAGTATCTGCTGTGGGCCGATACGCTGATCAGCCTGAGCCGTCTGTTGACGGGCCTGGCCGTCTCGTCGTTGATCGGCCTCGGTATCGGCATCGCCGCCGGCGTCTTCCCGATGTACCGCGCGGCGCTGTCGCCACTGCTGACGGTGGTGTCAATGATCCCGCCGCTGGCGATCCTGCCGGTGCTGTTTATCGTCTTCGGCCTGGATGAGCTGTCGAAAGTGATGCTGATCGTCATCGGCATTACGCCAATGCTGGCGCGCGACCTGGAGCAGCGGGCGAAGGAGATCCCGGCGGAGCTGTTTATAAAGGCGCAGACCCTCGGCGCCAATAGCTGGACCCTGGTGCTGCGGGTGGTGCTTCCCCAGCTGCTGTCGCGGCTGATCACCTCTCTGCGCCTGCTGCTGGGCTCGGCATGGCTGTTCTTGATCTCCGCCGAGGCCATCTCCGCTACCGCCGGGCTGGGGTACCGCATCTTCCTGGTGCGGCGCTATATGGCGATGGACGTGATTATTCCCTATGTCATCTGGGTCACCTTGCTGGCATGGCTGATGGATCTGGCGCTGCGCCAGCTGCACAAAGCCTGTTTCCCGTGGGCGGAAGGAGGCCGGGGATGAGTTTTATCGACATCAAAAACATCTGGCAGGAGTACGGCGACCACGTGGTGCTGGAGCGCATCAATCTGCAGGTGAAAGAGGGCGAGTTTTGCTCGATGGTCGGCGCGTCCGGCTGTGGTAAATCGACCTTTTTACGCCTGCTGCTCGGTCAGGAAAAACCGACCCGTGGCGAGATCCTGCTCGATGGCCAGCCGCTGGCGGCAGAGCCGGATCGCAGCCGCGGCGTGGTCTTCCAGCGCTATTCGGTGTTTCCGCATCTCAACGTGCTGGATAACGTCGCCATCGGCCTGGAGCTGCCGGCGTCCCCGCTGCTGGGGCGCCTGTTTGGCGGCAGAAAACGCGAGGCCCGGCAACAGGCCCAGCACATGCTGGAGAAAGTGGGGCTGGGGCACGCTCTGGATAAATACCCGGCGCAGTTGTCCGGGGGGATGCAACAGCGGCTGGCCATCGCCCAGGCGTTCGTGATGCAGCCGCGGGTGCTACTGCTCGATGAGCCCTTCGGCGCGCTGGATCCTGGCATTCGCAAAGATATGCATGCGCTGCTGCTCCAGCTGTGGAGCGAAACGCGCATGACGGTGTTTATGGTCACCCACGACCTGGCCGAAGGTTTCAACCTGGGCACCCGACTGCTGGTGTTCGACAAAGTGCGCATCGATCCGCAGGCGCCCAACGCCTGGGGAGCGCGTATTACCTACGATATCCCGCTCAATGAGGCGCGGATGGCGCAGCTGGCCACCGGTAGCGACACCAACGTTTACGCATTAAGGAGATAAATTGATGACCATACTTTTTCACGCCACTCCCAGCCTGCGCGAAGAGCGGCTTCCCGGCGGGGCGCACACCTCGCTGATTTTGCGCAAAGGGCAGATCCTGCGCCTGACCGATATCGACGGCGGGGCGAACGTCAGCATGATGATGCTCAACCCCCATGAGAAAAGTGAGCGCCTGAACCTGCCGGATACCCTCAAGGGCCAGCATACCGCGCGCCTGACCGCTGGACACTGTTTCTACTCCGATATGGGCCGGGTGCTGGCCGGGATCGTCGCCGACAGCTGCGGCTGGCACGATCCGTTCGGCGGGGTCCTCAACGCCGAAGAGACACACGACAAATATGGCGCCGGACGCTACCAGGAATTACGTAATGGCTTCTACCGCAACGGCGTCGATAACCTGCTGGTGGAGATGGGCAAATGGGATCTCGGCCTGGAAGATCTGCTGATGGTGGTCAACTTCTTCAGCAAAGTCACCGTCGATGACGAGGGCCGTTTCCAGTTTGTTGCCGGCAACAGTCGCGCCGGGGATTACGTTGAGCTGTTTGCCCCGATGGACGTCCTGCTGGTGCTCACCGCGCTGCCGCATCCCCAGGATCCGTCCACAGAATATGCCCCCCGTCCGGTGCAGCTGAGCTGGTATCAGGCCGACGATGAGGACGCGGCCACCCAGGCGCTCCTGACCCGCGATGAGAATCAGCGCGCGTTCCGCAATACCCAACTTTTTGCCCTGTAAGGAGGCGTTCATGACCGTTATCACCAGTAACCGACGCCCGGAAGAGGCCGTCTATCGCCATGTGATCCCGGCCGGAGAACCCTGGCTGTTTGAGGTTAAAAAAGGGCAAACGCTGCGCCTGCTCGATCTCGAAGGCAATCAGGCGATTGATACCCTGTTTTACAACGCCGACAACCCGCGCGAGCGCTACGATGCGCAGCGCACGCTGCGCCGCCAGGGGAACGCCTACCTGACTGCCGGCAGCGTGCTTTATTCCAACCTTGGTCATCCGCTGATGACCATCGTGGCTGATACCTGCGGACGGCACGATACCCTCGGCGGCGCCTGCGCCCAGGAGAGCAACACCGTGCGCTACGCCCTCGACAAGCGCTATATGCACAGCTGCCGGGACAATTTTCTCTGCGCCTGTCTGCACGATGGCCGCCTGCATAAGCGCGATATCGGCGCCAACATTAACTTCTTTATGAACGTGCCGGTGACGCCGGAGGGCGGTCTGACCTTCGCGGATGGCATCTCGGCGGCGGGAAAATACGTTGAACTGCGCGCGGAGTGTAACGCCATGGTGCTGATCTCTAACTGTCCGCAGCTCAACAATCCCTGCAACGGCTGGAACCCGACCCCCGCCGAGGTGCTGGTATGGAACTGACCCGCTGGCAGCGCTGGCGTTTGCTGGCCTTTCGGCTGTTCGCCGTTCGCGCCGACCGCCTGAATCACACGCCGACGCGCCACGTTTAAGCGCCGGTTCCCCCGGGGACGACCTCAGGGAAAGACGAATTGTTGCGGGACGACCCGCTACGCTGTGAGTTCCGCTTATGTTTGATACCTTACTGATTGCCAACCGCGGGGCGATAGCCTGCCGCATTTTACGTACCCTGCGCGCCATGCAGGTGAAGGGGGTTGCCGTTTACGCCGAAGCCGACCTGAGCAGTCTGCACGTCCGCGAAGCGGATGAAGCGCTCAGCCTTGGCGAGGGCCCGGCAGCGCAAACTTATCTGGTGGTAGAGAAGATCATTGCCGCCGCGCTGCAGAGCGGCGCCCGCGCCATCCATCCCGGCTACGGCTTTCTGTCGGAAAACGCCGCCTTCGCCGAAGGCTGTGAGGCGGCGGGACTGGCGTTTGTTGGCCCGACCCCGCAACAGCTGCGTACCTTCGGCCTGAAACATACCGCTCGCGCGCTGGCGAAGGCGGAGGGCGTGCCGCTGCTGGAAGGCAGTGAACTGCTGGCCGACAGCGAGGAAGCCTGCCGGGCGGCTGAGGCGGTGGGCTACCCGGTGATGCTCAAGAGTACGGCGGGCGGCGGGGGAATTGGCATGCGCGTCTGCCGCGACGCCCGCGAACTGAGCGAGGCGTTTGCCACGGTGCAGCGGCTGGGGCAAAACAACTTCAGCGACGCCGGGGTGTTTCTCGAAAAATATATCGAACGCGCCCGTCACCTGGAGGTGCAGATCTTCGGCGACGGTGAGGGGGAGGTTATCGCCCTCGGCGTGCGCGACTGCTCGCTGCAGCGGCGTAACCAGAAAGTGATTGAAGAGACCCCGGCGCCAAATCTGCCTGAAGGGATGGCGCAGGCGCTGTGTAGCGCGGCCATTGCCCTCGGGAAAGCGGTGAACTACCGTAGCGCCGGGACGGTGGAGTTTGTCTACGACAGTGCGGCGCAGCGCTTCTATTTCCTCGAGGTCAATACCCGCCTGCAGGTGGAGCACGGCGTCACGGAGCAGGTGTGGGGCGTAGACCTGGTGCGCTGGATGATCGCCCTGGCTGCAGGGGATTTACCGCCGCTGAGCGAGCTGACCGCCGGGCTGCAGCCCCGGGGCCATGCTATTCAGGCGCGAATTTACGCCGAAGATCCTGGCCGCCAGTTTCAGCCTTCGCCCGGACTGTTAACCGACGTCTGGTTTCCGCCAGCGGACGGCGCCACCCTGCGCATCGACCGCTGGGTGGAGGCCGGGTGTGAGGTGCCGCCGTTTTTCGACCCGCTGCTGGCGAAAGCTATCGTCTGGCGCCCCAGCCGCGATGAGGCAATCGCCGGCCTGGCGCAGGCCCTGGCGGAGACCCGCCTGTATGGCGTTGAAACCAACCGTCTGTACCTGCAGCAGATCCTCGGCTTTGCGCCGTTTACCGCCGGAGAACCCTGGACCCGCTGCCTGGAGCAGTTGCACTACCGGGCTGATACCGTGGAGGTTCTGAGCGCCGGCACCCAGACCAGCGTCCAGGACTATCCGGGACGTCTGGGGTACTGGGCGGTGGGTGTACCGCCCTCGGGCCCGATGGATGACCGGGCGCTGCGCCTGGGCAACCGTCTGCTGGGCAATGCCGAGGGCGACGCCGCGCTGGAGATCACCCTTAGCGGACCCACCCTGAAATTTAATACCGCCGTACAGGCGGTGGTCTGCGGCGCGCCGCTCGCCGTCACGCTCGATGGTGCCGGGCAGGACATGAACTGCGTATTCACTATTCCGGCGGGGGCGACCCTCAGGCTGGGGGCAATAAACGGACCAGGCGTCAGAAGCTATCTCTGCCTGCGCGGCGGTATTCAGGTGCCGGACTACCTGGGCAGTAAAAGCACCTTTACCCTCGGCCAGTTTGGCGGCCACGGCGGACGGGCGCTACGCGCTGGCGACGTGCTGCATCTTGCGCCTTTGGCTGAGTCAGCGGAAGGCGCGGCGCTTCCCGCAGGGCTGCGCACCGCGCTGACGGACGTCCGTACGCTGCGGGTGATTTATGGTCCCCACGGCGCGCCGGAGTTCTTTGCCCCGGCGTATATGGCGACCTTTTTTGCCACCGACTGGGAAGTGCATTTTAACTCCAGCCGCACCGGCGTGCGCCTGATCGGGCCTAAGCCGGTCTGGACCCGTGACAGCGGCGGCGAAGCCGGGCTGCATCCGTCGAATATTCATGACAACCCCTATGCCGTGGGGGCCGTGGATTTTACTGGCGATATGCCGGTGATCCTCGGGCCGGATGGCCCAAGCCTCGGAGGCTTCGTCTGTCCGGTCACGGTTATCGAAGCCGATCTCTGGCAACTGGGCCAGCTTAAGGCGGGGGATAAAGTGCGCTTTGTGGCGGTGGACGTCCCCACCGCCCGGCGGCTGGCGGCAGGTCGTCGCGCGGAGCTGGCGACCCTGCAGGCACAGGACGTTGCCTGGCAGCCTGTACCGCTCACCTCGCCGGTGGTGATGACCTGCGGTGACGCCGACAAACGCCTGGTGGCGCGCCTCTCCGGCGATACCCATCTGCTGCTGGAGGCCGGTGAGGCGGAGCTGGATCTGGTGCTGCGCTTTCGCATCCATGCCCTGATGCAGGCCCTTGAAGGGCAAGCCTGGGAAGGGATCATCGATATCACGCCGGGGATCCGCTCGCTGCAGCTGCATTTCCAGCCGGAAACGCTGGCGCTGGAGACCCTGCTGGCGTGGGTCAGCGGGGAGTGGACCACGGTCTGCATGAGCGACGATCTGCAGGTTCCAACGCGGGTCGTGCATCTCCCGCTCTCCTGGGACGATCCGGCCTGCCGCAAGGCGATCGACAAATATATGACCACCGTCCGCCCGGACGCCCCGTGGTGTCCAGGCAACCTCGAGTTTATTCGCCGGATAAACGATCTGCCGGATGAGCAGGCCGTATGGAACACGGTGTTTGACGCCAGCTATCTGGTGATGGGCCTCGGCGATGTCTATCTCGGCGCGCCGGTGGCCACGCCTCTTGATCCGCGCCATCGGCTGGTTACCACCAAGTACAACCCGGCGCGAACCTGGACGGCGGAAAACTCGGTAGGCATCGGTGGGGCGTATCTGTGCGTCTACGGCATGGAAGGCCCGGGCGGCTATCAGTTTGTCGGCCGCACTCTGCAGATGTGGAATCGCTATCACGAGGTGGCCGATTTTGCCGGCAAGCCGTGGCTGCTGCGCTTTTTCGACCAGCTGCGTTTCTATCCGGTTTCGGCCGATGAACTGCTGGAGATTCGCCGCGATTTCCCGCTCGGTCGCTATCCGCTGCGCATCGAACACAGCACGCTGCGGCTGGCGGAGTACCAGCAGTTTCTCGCTCGCGAGGCGCAGAGCATTGACGCATTTCGCGACCATCAGCAACGGGCGTTTAACGCCGAACGCGATCGCTGGATCGCCAGCGGCCAGGCCCATTTCGACAGTCAGGAGAGCGCGGCAGAAGAAGCGGGCGATGCGCCGCTGCAGCCGGGCGAGCAGGGGGTGGAAAGCCCGGTATCCGGTAATCTGTGGCAGGTACAGACCGCGGCCGGTCGTCAGGTGCGCGCCGGCGATGTGCTGGTGGTGCTTGAGTCGATGAAAATGGAGATCCCGCTGCTGGCGCCGTGCGATGGCAGGGTTCAGCAGGTCAATGTGCAGCCAGGCAGCGCGGTGCGTGCCGGGCAACGGGTGGCAGTGATTATTGAGGAGAAGGCATGATGCAGCAGACGTTTGATTTACGCCTGGCGACCCTGGCGGCAAACTATCGTAACGGCAACACCACCCCGCGGGCGCTGTTGGCGGCGATCCGCCAGCGGGCGGAAACGCTGAATCCCGAATTTAATCTGTTTATCCATCTCCTGAGCGAAGCGGAGCAGGCGCCGTTTCTCGCGGCGCTGGAAGGCCATTCGCCAGACACGCTTCCGCTGTACGGCGTGCCGTTCGCGATCAAAGACAATATTGACCTTGCGGAGATCGTCACGACCGCTGCCTGCCCGGCGTTTGCATACCGACCGACGCAAAGCGCGACCATTGTCGCGCAGCTGATTGCGCTGGGAGCGGTGCCGGTGGGCAAAACCAATCTCGATCAGTTTGCCACCGGCCTGAACGGAACCCGTTCGCCGTACGGACGTTGCCGCAACGCGTACCACCCGGCTTACCCCTCCGGTGGCTCCAGCGCCGGCTCCGCGCTGACGGTAGCCCTGGGTGTCGCCAGCTTCGCGCTGGGGACCGACACCGCCGGCAGCGGTCGCGTTCCGGCCGGGCTGAATAACCTGGTGGGGCTGAAAGCGACGAAAGGGTTGATCTCCACCGCCGGGGTCGTCCCTGCCTGTCGCACGCTGGACTGTGTGACCTTTTTCAGCGCTACCGCCGACGAGGCCAGCCAGCTGCTGGCGCTGGTTGCCCGGACCGATCCGCAGGATAGCTACAGCCGCCGCAATCCTCAGTGGAACAGCCGGCAGGCCTTTGGCAGGCCGTCCGCCGGGTTTCGCTTTGGCGTCCCGCAGGCGCTGAACTTCCTCGGTTGCCGCGCCAGCGAAGCGTTGTTCACCCAGGCCGTGCAGCGGCTGACGGCGCTCGGCGGCGTGCCGGTAGCGATCGATTTCGCGCCATTTCTGGCCGCCGCCCGCCTGCTGTATGACGGACCGTGGGTTGCTGAACGCTATGCGGTGGCCGGACCGCTGATTGAGCAGCAGCCGGATGCCGTGCTGCCGGTGATTCGCGACGTGCTGGCGAAAGCGCCTGATATCGACGCGACGGCGACCTTTAAGGCGATGTATCAGCTGCAGGGGTATAAAGCGCAGTGCGATGCCATCCTTGATACGCTGGACTGCGTGCTGACGCCAACCTTTCCGCGCCCGGTGACGCTCGACGAGCTGGCGGCGGAGCCGATCGCCCGCAACGCCGATCTGGGCTACTACACCAACTTTATGAACCTGCTGGACTATGCGGCGGTGAGTGTGCCGTGCGGGTTTATGCCTGACGGATTGCCCTCCGGCGTCACGCTGTTTGGCCGGGCGTTTACCGATCAGTATTTGCTGAGCCTGGCCGACGCCTTCCAGCGCGCGGAGCGGCTGCCGCTGGCAGGCGGCGCGCGGCTGGAGAGCCCGCCGCCTGCGCATTCCGCAGGCCATGACCGGATGGCACTGGCGGTATGCGGTGCGCATCTGGCCGGTCTGCCCTTAAACGGTCAATTGCTGACGCGGGGCGGCCGGTTGCTGCAGGCGACCCACAGCGCGCCACGCTATCGTTTGTACGCTCTCGCGGATGGCAAGCGCCCGGCGATGGTGCGTGACGAGCGCGACGGCGCGGCGATAGCGGTGGAAGTCTGGGAGATACCCAGCGCCGAGGTGGGGTCGCTGCTGGCCGCTATTCCCTCACCGCTGGGGCTGGGACAGGTTGAGCTGGCCGACGGCCGCTGGGTGACGGGCTTTATTTGCGAAGCCGCCGGGCTGGGGGATGCCACGGAGATCACCGCCTGGGGCGGCTGGCGTCAGTGGCTGGCCAGGTAAACGGAACACCCTCTGCGGGATCGCCGCAGAGGGAACCCTTGCTTACAGCGGGCTGTTCTCATCGAGCAGGGTGACGCTCCAGACGCGGGCGTGCGTGTCATCGATGCGATAGTAGCTTTTCACGCTTGCCGTACCGCCGATGGCGTAGCCCACCAGAGCGACAATGTTGAGCTGATGCCCTTGCTTATCGGTAAACGCATAATACTCATCCAGCACATAACCGCTGGCGCTGGCCGCTGATTCCAGACGATCGTCCCTGGCTTTCAGGTCCGGGGTATAGTCGGCGATGGTTTTCCCCACATAGTTTTTGGCGACGTCCTGCTTTTCGTCATCGCTGACGATAAACGCCGCGCTGGCAGGAAAGTGCTGAACCACCTCAGCCAGGGTTGGTTTCGGCGCGGCAGAGGGGAATAACGTATGATCGATGGTGTAGGCCTGTAGCCAGCAGGAGAATAACGCCGCTTCCGCCGCACGGCCATCCGGGTCGGAAAGCCCGGGCAGCGCATCGACGGTCTCTCCCGCTTTACGCAGCGCAATGAAATCGGCACAGGAAGAGACCCGTGCCTGATTCTGATCGCTCAACACCAGCGTCAGGGGAGACTGGTTAATCTCAAGCTCGCCCGCCGCCAGCACCGGCGTGCTCAACAATAACGTCACCGCCATACCGATAAAATATTTCATCACATAGCCTCCATGAATATCGTCGTATCCTGATCCGAGGTGACAGGGAAAGCAAGCGATGGATGACGTTTCTTCCGCACGTCCGGGCGATGGCTCCCGGACGCCTGGCGACGGCCGGGGAGGGTTACTGATGGTGTGAGGCGGGATAAAACGCTTCCGCTGTCCATTGCGCGGATGGCTGGCGATATTGCTGCCAGAACAGATCGGCAATCTCCCGGGCTTCGGCGGAACCCGGCGTGACGTAGGCCCCCACCGTCACGATGGAAAGATGAATATTTTGCGCTTTTAATACCGGGAAAAGACCATGCGTCAGATTAAGCAGCCCGGCTTTGCCAACGCTCAGCGTCAGATACTCCGGGTGGGGCTGTGTGGCAAACATCCCGCCAGTCAGCAGGATCGCGCCTTCTCCACGCGCGGCCATCCGCGGAGAGACCGCTTTGATGGCGGCATATACCGCGCCAATATTGGTGGTGAGATCCTGAATGAAGCCTGCCACCGACTGGGTCTCCAGATTACCGTCATGCATGGCCGCGGCGTTGAAATGCAGCACATCCACACCGCCGGTTTCCACCTCTACCTCACGAATGAGTTCCGCGATACTGGTGATATCGCTGGCGTCCGCCACGCGGCCTTCCGCGGCAAATCCTGCCGCTCTCAGCTGGTCGGCCTGTGCCGCCACATTGCTTTTACTGCGAGAGGACAGCACCACCCGGAATCCCTCACCGGCAAACCGTGAGGCCGTCGCCATTCCCATCCCAGGACCGGACCCAATACTCAAAAACGTTTTCATAGGCTGCTCTCACTGTAGGTTGAAGAGCCGCTATGTTAATAGACCAACAGATCGCTGATAATTAGCCTTATTTGCAAATGATTAATGTGCAGGGTGCAGGAATCATGTTCGATGATTTTGATGAGCTGATGGCGTTTGTCTGTGTGGCTGAGGCAGGGAGTTTTATCGGGGCCAGCCTCAGGCTGGACCGGGATGCATCGGTGATTTCCCGCCGGGTCAGCCACCTTGAGAAAAAACTGGGTGTCCGGTTGCTGGTGCGTACCACCCGTAGCGTAACGCTGACTGAAGCCGGGACCTGGTTTTTGCAGCGCGCCCGCACGGCGCTGGATGAGCTCAGCGCCGCCAGCCGGGAAGTAGGCGACTTTGCTGCCACCCCACAGGGAACGTTGCGGGTCTCACTGCCGGTGACCTTTGGCCGGGAGCTGATTGCCCCGATGTTTCCTGATTTCCTGCAGGCGTATCCGGATATTCGCCTTGATGCCCATTTTCTCGATCGACGAGTCGATATTGTCGCGGAGAGGTTTGATGCGGTGATCCGCCTGGGAAACCTGCGGGACAGTACCTTAACCGGGCGCGAGCTGGGGGCATTTCGCAGCCAGTTGATTGCTTCGCCGGCCTATCTGCAACGCTACGGTGAACCGACTCATCCTGAGCAACTGGCAGCCCATCGGTGCCTCGGCTTTACCCACCATCCGGACTGGCCCTACTGGATCCTCGAGAATGGTCGGGAGCATATCCAGGTGACGCCAGCTGGCCCCCTCACCACCAATATCAGTGAAGCGCTGCTGACGGCGGTCATTCGCGCAACCGGGATCGCACTGCTGCCGGGATGGATGGTTAATCAGGCGGTGCAGTGCGGGGAACTGGTCCGCGTGCTGCCCGACTGGCGCAGCGCGGCGCGGGTTAGCGTTTATGCCCTGATGCCGCCCGGCACGCTGGTTCCCGCCAAGACCCGGGTATTTATCGACGCGGTATGCCAGCAGTTGGCGTCATCCCCGCTGTGGCAGGACGAGTTGAAGCGATAAACGGGGGGTGCCGATAGAGCAAGCCACGGATGGCGGTTATACCGCGGTACTGGCCCGGACTTTGAGTACTGACGGAATTTCAATAAACTTTTCACAAGGTTTATCGTTGAGCAGGTCGAGAAGCGCTTTCCCGGCCTTCACCCCAATGTCATGCCAGTGAAATTCAACGGTTGTCAGGGCAGGGGAACAGACTGTCGATAATACCCCGCCGCCTAAACTCGCAATGGCTACGGTATTGGGCACTTTGATCCCGGCGCTGTGGCAGGCCATCATGCATCCACACGCCATTTCATCCGATGTGCAAATTAGCGCATCCAGATCGCCCCAGGTGATCATCATATCCTTGAAAATATTCACCCCTGTGGCAATGGTGGAAGGCAAATGAGTGGTCACTACCCGATGCGGAGAACGGTTAAGGGCCAGCATCGCCGTATTCCAGCCGCTCAGGAGCTGGCGAAACATTGTATTGTTGGCCGGGGTACACAGTAACGCGATATTTTTTAATGAGGCGTCCGCCAGGTGGGTCACGATCTGTTTCACAGCCTTACCGTAATCCACACCGATGCACATGCCAACAGACTGCGTATTTAACGCGCCAATTTCCAGGATAGGCACATCTACGTTGGCCAGCAGCTGGGTACAGCTCTCAATGGTGTCGATATTAAACTGAATAATCGCTGCCGGGTTATAGGCGAGCATTTTTTCAAACGTTTTTTGTTCGCTTTGGCCGTCATGACCGGATTCCATAAACATCATGGTATAGCCGCGTTCAGTCAGGATCTTTTGTAACGCCTCCGACACCGGCAAAAAACCTGGCGAAGAGAAGGTGGGGACGACGGCCAGAATGAGATCGGAATGGACCGACGCCAGATTACGCGCCTGGAGATTGGGGACATAGCCGAGTTGGCTTACTGCCGCATCAATACGGTCGCGAAGGTCAGGGTTGACTTTTTCAGGCATTCTCAGCGCACGCGAGACGGTCATGGCGCTCACGCCGACAAACTCAGCCACTTCGGTCAGGGTTATCTTCCCAGTTCCCTTACGACGTTTTTCTTTCGGGCTATTGTCTGCGTCTAGACTCTTCACCAGGATCACCAACCGTTTGAAAAATAAAAAGTAACAAAAGTAAATCGTTGATACACATTATAACTTACCACAGCGAGGGGGAAAGCACATTATAACCAGTGTTAGCGGTAACTCATTTTTTAACATTTTTACTTGTTAGCGCTAACTTTGGGAGGTGTATCACAGTTGCATTTTATTTAGCTGTTTATAGTTCAGCACATGGGACCCCTCGGGAGTGCATATGATTAGAGACTGGTTAACCCCGGATAAAATTAATGTCATTAACTCAATAGATAACTGGAAAAATGCCGTTCGACTCTCAGCAGAACCTTTGCTGGCGCAGGGGTATATGGCAGAGCACTATATTGAGGCGATTTTGAAAAGCCATGAAGAACTTGGGCCTTATTATCTATTAGCCCCGGGATTAGCAATGCCCCATGCCCGCCCTGAACAAGGTGCATTGAGGAATGGATTATCGCTCCTTCATATTAAAGAGGGCATATCATTTGGCTCAACGGAGAACGACCCGGTATACGTGATTATTATGCTATGCGCTCGTTCCGGGAATGAACATATCACGATGATCGGTGAACTGGCAGAACTCTTTAGCGATCAGCAAAAGCTAGAACGATTGTTAAAAGCCGATGATATTAAGGCAATTCAGGCTGTTATTGACTGAAGGAAAAGAGAATGAAAAAAGTACTCATCGTCTGCGGCAATGGTTTAGGCAGCAGCTTTATCGTTGAAATGAATGTCAAAAAAATTCTTGCCGAAATGAATAAAGAGGCTGAAGTCGCGCATACCGACCTGACGTCAGCGAAAAGCGAAACGGCGGACCTTATTCTGAGCGCCAACGATATTGCCGAACATTTAGTTGGTCATTCCGCAAAGGTTGTTGGATTAAGTAATTTACTCGACAACAATAAAATCAAAGAGATTTTAGCAGAACACATTTAAGCAACGGCTTTCTGAACCGTGGAGTTTAATATGCTTCATTTCCTTATTTATGATGTGTTAGGGACACCGGCAATTCTGGTTGGATTGTTTTCTCTGATCGGTCTGCTGTTGCAAAAAAAAGGAATTTCAGATGTTATTTCAGGAACACTGAAAACCATCATGGGCTTTGTTATTTTAACGGCAGGCGCCGGTATCATTGCCTATACATTAACCATTTTTAGCCAGCTGTTTGAACATTCATTTCATATTCAGGGGGTCGTCCCTAACACCGACGCGATGGCCGCGCTGGCGCAGAAGAATTATGGCACGGAAACCGCCACAATCATGGTGTTGGGCATGTTGATCAATATCGCCCTGGCGCGTCTGACGCCATTAAAGTACATCTTTTTAACGGGCCACCACACGCTCTATATGGCAGCTATGCTGGCGGTGATCTTGTCAGTCGGGGGATTGTCGGGGGGGTGGGTGGTGGCCATCGGGGCGGTGATTCTCGGCGCGATGATGGTGATCTCTCCGGCGATCTTGCAGCCGTTTACCCGTAAAATTACCAATACCGACGATCTGGCTCTCGGCCATTTTGGCTCTATTGGTTATCTGCTTTCCGCGCTGGTGGGCAAAGTCGTCGGGAAAGGTAGCCCCTCGATTGAAGAAATTAAAGTGCCTAAGTCACTCAATTTTCTTCGCGACTCGTCGGTGGCCATCTCTCTCACCATGATGATTCTGTTCCTTGTGCTGGTGGTCGTCGCGGGCAAAACCTTTGTCGAGGAGACACTGAGTGCCGGTCAGAATTTTATTATCTTCGCCATTATTCAGTCCCTCACTTTTGCTGCGGGGGTTTATATCATCCTCGCCGGTGTGCGGATGGTGATTGCCGAGATTGTGCCAGCGTTTAAAGGTATTGCAGACAAATTAGTGAAAGATGCGAAGCCGGCGCTCGACTGCCCTACGGTGTTTCCCTTTGCTCCCAATGCCGTCATCGTCGGGTTTCTCGCAAGCTTTGTCGCGGGCCTGGTCAGCATGTTTCTCTGCCCGCTTTTCGGATTGAGCGTCATCGTTCCAGGGCTGGTTCCTCATTTCTTCTGCGGGGCAACGGCTGGCGTTTACGGCAACATCACTGGCGGACGTCGCGGGGCAGTGGTGGGGGCATTTGCCCACGGCCTGCTCATTTCGTTCCTGCCGGCCATCCTTTTGCCAATGATGGGAGACATGGGCCTGGGTTCTACAACCTTTGGCGATGCAGACTTTGGCGTTGTCGGCATCGTTCTGGGGCATATTATCGCAATGTTTAACTAACTATTTATTATCGGAGGTGGCTTATGAGCGCGAAATTTTCACCCTCACTGATGTGCATGGATTTAACGCTGTTCAAAGAACAGATCACGGCAATGAATAAAAGAGCGGATTTTTATCATGTCGATATAATGGATGGTAATTACGTCCGCAATATCACGCTGTCTCCCTTTTTTATTGAGAACCTGAAAAAAATCACTACCGTTCCCATCGATGTTCATCTGATGGTGAATCATCCGGAAGATATCATTCCCATGTGTCTCGAGTCCGGCGCCGATATCATCAGCTTTCATCCCGAGACGGCGAATAACAAAATATTCCGCCTGCTGAATCAGATCAAGGATGCGGGCAAACAATGCGGGGTGGTGTTGAACCCGGCGACACCGGCTGAAAGTATTGCTGAATATGCGCACCTGTTGGATAAAGTCACGGTCATGTCAGTTGATCCGGGCTATGCCGGACAAAAGTTTATTCCTGAGTCGCTGAACAAGATACGAAAGCTCATCAGTATGCGCAAAAATAATGGCTATCACTATCTGACAGAAATTGATGGCTCCTGCAATGCAAAAACGTTTGGCCAGATTGCCGAATCCGGTGTGGATGTCTTTATTGTAGGGACATCGGGTCTGTTTTCTCTCCATGAGGATGTCAGCCAGGCATGGGACAGAATGATCGAGATTTTCCAGCGTGAAACCGTCGCTGCCTAATTAATTTTTTTACGAACCACAGCATATAAAAAAATTAAAAGACCTGCATCACGCCAGCGATGCCTGGTCTGTTATTCAACGACCACTCTATATGAATGCGGGTGAATTATGGATATTTCGACAGTGCTTAATGTTAAAAACATCAAGTTAAATATGACCGCCAGAACGAAAGAAGAGGTGATAGAAGAACTCACCGATTTACTGGTACAGGATGGTGCGGTGACTAATAAGGAGGACTTTATTCGTGATGTCTGGTTACGTGAGGAGCAAGGCTCTACCGGTTTTGAAAATCATATTGCGATCCCGCATGGCAAATCTTCCGGCGTTTCCCGTACCGCATTAGCTATCGGACGCACGCAACATACTATTCCCTGGGAGACCATGGATGGCAGCGATGTTCGCTGTATTATTTTATTTGCGGTTTGCCTGGTGGATCAAAATGCCACTCATATTCGCCTGTTAGCGCAAGTGTCCGGGTCACTGGCCGACGAAGACATTATCGCTAAATTACTGGTTGAATCTGATCCACATAAAATCATTGCGCTTTTCAATTCTGAAACTGAAAGCACCGATGCGTAATATGTAGTTGTTAACATTCTTTTATATCTTATTAAATGAATTAACGGAGAATCGTGATGAATATTGTCGGAGTTACCGCCTGTACGGTGGGGATTGCACACACCTATATTGCTCAAAAGAAAATTGAAACAGCCGCCAAAAAAGCCGGTCATAACGTTAAAATCGAGACCCAAGGGACCATCGGCATTGAGAATCAGTTAACCGCTGATGAGATTGCCATGGCAGATATTGTTCTGCTTGCCGCGGATGTTAAAGTGACGGGAGAAGAACGGTTTGCGGGTAAGAAAGTGGTCAAAGTCGCCACGGAAACGGCAGTGAAATCCCCCAATAAGCTGATTGAAAAACTCAGTGAAATAGTCAATTCATAATTTTATTTCGGCCTGCTGATTCTATACTTAAGGGCGTAATTTATGTCTCTAAAACAAATATGGCAAGCAGCAAATCCTAAAGGACATCTGCTGACCGCTATCTCATTTCTGATCCCCATTGTCTGTGGTGCTGGATTTATTATTGCTATCGGTATGGGGCTTGGTGGAACGGTGCAGGACACGTTAACGCCGGGGCAATTTGATTTATGGCAGGCGATGGCCACTCTGGGCGCTAAGGCGCTTGGGCTGTTGCCGGTAGTCATTGCGGTGGGGATTTCCGGCTCGATTGCTGGCAAGCCGGGCATCGCACCAGGATTTGTTGTCGGGCTGGCGGCGAACACCATCAGCGCAGGCTTTATCGGCGGGATGATCGGTGGCTACATTGCCGGCTATATCGCGCTGGCGATCATTAAAAACGTCAAGGTGCCTGACTGGGCTCGCGGTTTGATGCCAACGTTGATCGTGCCCTTTTTTGCCTCCATTATCAGCTGCCTGATTATGGTCTATATCATTGGTACGCCTATCGGTATCTTTACGGAAGCGCTGACATCTTTCCTGAGAAGTATGGGCACGTCATCGAATCTTGTGTTGGGAGCAGTGATAGGCGCTCTGTGTATTGTTGACTTTGGCGGCCCGCTTAATAAGACATGCTTTGCCTTCGTTCTCACGCTGCAGGCGCAGGGAATAAATGAGCCGATTACCGCACTTCAGTTAGTTAACACCGCAACGCCTATTGGTTTCGGCCTGGCTTTCTTCATTGCTAAGCTTCTGCGTAAGAACATCTATAACAGTGAAGAAGTGGAAACCTTAAAATCGGCGGTTCCAATGGGGATTGTTAATATCGTTGAAGGCTCTATCCCGATCGTCATGAACGATATCGTCCGCGGTATCGCCGCCGCGGCCATCGGTGGCGCGTGCGGTGGCGCAGTCACCATGGTGTATGGTGCAGATGCCACGGTGCCTTTTGGTGGGGTACTGATGATCCCCACCATGTCACACCCGATGGCTGGCATTATGGCCCTACTGGTGAATATTGTTGTGACCGCCACGGTTTATGCTGTCATCAAAAAAGATATTCCGCGTGATGTGCTGGTTACTCATGATCACGAAGAAGAGGATATCGACCTTGATGATATTAAAGTGAGCTAACTTACCCCTGTATTATTTTATCAATGGCGTTGAGCTAGTCCTGCAAATCAGCCCATAAACGAGGGGTCCTTAGTTATGGGCTGAGTTGCGTCAGGTAGACGCCTGGGTAAAAGTGGAGCAGGGTGAACATTGTTGTTGCAAAAATGTGAGCGCTTCAGTAGCCTTATCTCTTTCGGAGACAGGAAATGCTCGTCACTGATTCACTTCTTGCTTACACCCTCGCTGCTACACTGCTTACCCTGACGCCAGGTCTTGATACTGCTCTTATTCTCCGCACGGCGACCGCTGAAGGTGGACGCAAAGCCTTGCATGCCGCGTTAGGCATTGATCTTGGATGCTTTATCTGGGGTGCGCTGGTGGCCTTTGGTTTAGGTGCGCTACTGGCGGTTTCTGAGTTGGCTTATACCTTATTGAAATGGTGCGGAGCAGGATACCTTTGTTGGCTGGGCATCCAGTTGCTCCTGCGCCCACGCCAGCAATTTAACACCCACCCGGCCGAATCCAATTCCACAAGTAACTGGTTCCTGCGTGGGATGTTGGGGAATGCGCTTAATCCCAAAATGGGTGTCTTCTACGTTTCGTTTTTGCCCCAGTTTATCCCCGCCGGGCATTCACCCATCAGCTGGACCTTTCTCCTGGTCACCATCCATGTATTGATTGGGACGCTGTGGTCATTAACGCTGATTTCTGCCACTCGCTATGCCGCCGGCATCCTCAAAAAACCAGCTGTGGTGAAATGGATGGATCGGACAACCGGCTGCCTGTTTCTGGTATTTGCCGCGAAGCTGGCCATGAGCCGCCGATAGTCAAGCAGGGGCGTATGCCCCTGTTTTTGTCTTAAAAAATGAGCAACCCGTGGAGTACTACTCAGTGCTGTAACGATCGGGCTCGAACGTACGCTTAGCCAGTTTCTTTTGCAAAATGATGACAATAATTGGGGTTCCTGATGCGGTAATTGCACATACCGCCAACAGCGTGTCCATATTTTGTAGCGCCATGCGATGGTCAGGTAACAAAAAAGCAGACAGGAAAAATGCGGCAGTTGTCATCAGATACATCATGGATGTCTGTAATGAAGAGAATCCCGCTCGTTGGTTGTTATCAGGAAACTGAATCGTCACCGCCGACGATGACACCAGACGACTGTAAGCTGCGCCGAGAAATAACGTAATAAATAGCGCCGGATGCGGATAGCCCATGAGGGGTATCAGTAGGCTCAGGATAAAAACGAGGGTCGACCCGGTCGCCACACTCAAAGCAGAAAAACGAGAGGTTAATGCGCCTGTCATTCTGGTAGACAGATACCCTGCCAGCCCCCCGCCGAAGAACAACCAGGGCAGCAGACCTTGAGAAGCCCCCAACAGCTGCGTCATTAATGGCGCCAGAACAGGAATGATCAGCATTGGGCTAAACTGTACCAGCGCATTACCGGAAGCAAACAGTAAAGTATCTACATCGAGGGGCAGCGCGTGGGATGTGTCGAAAGTGACGGGATCCTGAGGGATGATGGAGACGATCAGTGGCAATGCCAACCAACACAGTGTGCAGATTAACCACAACGCGACATGCCAACCGTAATGAGTACACAAAAATAACACAGCGGGCATCCCCACAATGCTGACCATCGAAAATGACGCAATCACCGTCGCCAACATTTTTCCGCGCAAGTCAGCCGGTGTGTGGTTTATCAAAATAGTGATCCCCACAGCCATTGTCGTACCGCCAACCAGTCCTGCTAAGAAGCGCAATGTAAGAAGAAGAGGAAAACTGGTTGTCAATGTCGTCAACAGTGTCGCCATGGCTAGCAGTACCATATTAGCGATTAAAAAACGTTTCTTATTGCAACGATCAATCCAGTAAAAGGCGATAATTCCCGACAGGACGGCTCCAGAGGTGTACATACCGGATACATAGCCTGAGAAGGTGACGGGAACAGCGAAATCTGCAGCCATAAATGTAAAAACAGGGCTGAACATCATATATTCCAGCGCATTAGTAAACTGGACAAAAGCGATTACCATAGCAATCCGAATGAGCGTCTTTTGATTAAATGTTGTGGTGACCAGTGGCATAGCAAGCGACCTGTGGATGAAAGATATCCTAGCTTAACTGCTATCAAACTTGTCGATTAGATGGTAAAAATGGCACTCATTATTATCATATGTGGGATAGTTGATGCGGTCAGTTCTTGACTTTAATGCGCTGAAAATCTTCATTGCTGTGGTGGAAAGAGACAGTTTTGTGGGGGCAGCGAAAGCCCTGGAAATGCCGACATCAAATGTGAGCCGTTGCATTTCTCAGTTAGAAGACAAACTGAATCTTCAGCTCATTGAACGCAGTACCCGACATATGAAACTCACACAGGCGGGGCATCTACTCTATACCCGGGCGAAGCCATTACTGGAAGCACTTGAGCAAACTGAAACCGAATTAACGTTGCGACAAATGCAATTCAAGGGGCCATTACGTATCTGTATTCCCAATGAAATCGGTCCTGCACTGCTGGGCTCTGTTGTTGCTGATTTCGCCTGTCAGCATCCGGATCTGGAGATAAGTTGCGTCACAAATTTGTCGGGTTATGAATCCCTGCGAGATGACCTGGATTTAGCTATCATTGTTAGCCGTGGTCAGATGGATGACAGTGACTACATCGCCCGTCATCTGGTGACGATCCCTTGCACCATCGTTGCGGCCCCCTCCGTCATCCAGCGTTATGGCACGCCTTCTCGTATACAGCAATTTGAAGAATTACCCTGTATTACAACGGTGAATGCGCTTAAAGGCGCTCCCTGGCAGTTTGTGAATAAAAAGGGCGGATTCGAGACGATTAAGGTTAACGGTCGTTATCGGGTCAACAGCGGAGAGATGGCAGGGCGAGCGGCCATCTCAGGTGTCGGTTTTGCCATCCTGTCGAAACAAGCCTGCCAGTCCTATATTGATGATGGGAGGTTAATCGAGATTGAATTTGAACAATCGGCAGCCCCCTTGCAATTGTTCGCCCTGTATTCAGATCGGCGTTACTTGCCGGCAAAAACAAGAGCGCTTATTGATTTCATGCATCAGAGATTGAATCGTTAACAAGAGACCATCATCAGCGCGCCAGGGAGGCGCTGTCCCGTTCAGCCGGCCGGCTCAAGCAACAAACCTTTGAGATACCCCTCCAGCAGAGGGGCACAAATTCGCGTTTCATACGACATCATCCCAGCCGGTGGATGGAGCAACCAGGCACTAAATGGCGGGATCGGATAGTGGCTTAAGAGGGGGATGAGCGCGCCGTCTTCCATTTCTTTTCTGCAAACCGGACTTTGCAAAACACCAATGGCATGTCCCGCTAATAACCAGGAGAGGACACTGCGCCAGTGCGTGGACTGAAATTGAATATTGACGGGAACATTAATGAGTTGATCTTCGAAAGCGATCAATTGAATGCGATTACTGGCGAATACACCGGAAACAGCCGCAAATGGATAATCTGTCAGCGCTTCCGGCGAGTCAGGATGGCCCATTTTTGCCAGCAGAGCCGGAGAGGCCAGTAACACTCTACGCACGGCGCCAAGCGGACGTGCGACAAAAAAGCCTTCGGAGATATTACCTAACCTCAGTGATAAATCGACCCCCTCGGTGACGGGATCGATGACGCGGTCGTTAAAAATGACATCGACCTGCAGCTCCGGATGCTCGTTCTGAAGCTGCAACAATGCAGGCATCAGCAGGCTTTCTCCGGCGGAATAGGGCGCGGCAATACGGATTTTGCCTTGCAGCCCCTGATTTTCCTCATTCACAGAAAGAGCATGCTCTGCTGCCTGAATGGCCGTTTTGCTTCGCTCATAAAACACGTTACCGCTGTGCGTTAGAGACATGTTACGCGTGTTGCGCCTAAGCAAACGTGTCCCAAGATGAGCTTCCAGTTTTTCTATTCTTTCACTCACGGCGGGCTGGCCAATGCCGAGATCGCGGGCTGCAGCCGACATGCTGCCCCGTTCAACCACCCTGATAAATATGCGCATTGCTGAGAAGAGATCCATTCACCAATTATATTGGCTTTACCGATAAATGTAAGTGGGGGCAGGCATCTACTGCTTTCCTGCGAAATGATGAAAAATCCAGACTCAAGGCTGAGTCAGGCTAAATTTCAATCTATTTAATTGATTTATTTTTGGAAAATAATCATGATCAGAGATCAAGCTTTTTATGTTCCAGTCAGGAACACAGCATTGTCGATATCAGCATATCCGGATGAATCAGGGCGTGGGAGAGCATTATGAGATCCCTGTCCCCTGGTTTCTGCTGACCCATCCGGATGGTTTTGCCCTGATTGACGGCGGTCTGGCTGTCGAAGGATTGAAAGATCCCAGCGGTTATTGGGGAAGTGCTGTAGAGCAGTTTAAACCGGTGATGTCAGAAGAACAGGCTTGCGTAGAACAACTTAAGAGGATTGGCATTGCCCCTGAGGATATCCGCTATGTGGTCCTGTCCCATTTGCACTCGGATCATACGGGAGCGATTGGTCGCTTCCCCCATGCTACGCATGTTGTTCAGAGGCAAGAGTATGAATATGCCTTTGCCCCTGACTGGTTTACGTCAGGAGCCTATTGCCGACGCGATTTCGATCGTCCCCAACTTAACTGGCTATTTCTGAACGGGTTGTCTGATGATCACTATGACCTTTACGGTGATGGCACGTTACAATGTATTTTCACCCCAGGGCATTCACCGGGCCATCAATCTTTTCTTATCCGCTTACCGGGTGGTACAAATTTTACGCTAGCGATTGATGCGGCTTATACCTTAGATCATTACCATGAGAAGGCGCTCCCGGGACTAATGACGTCAGCTACTGATGTCGCTCAGTCAGTGCGCAAGTTGCGTCAGCTAACCGAGCGATATCATGCGGTATTCATACCCGGCCACGATCCTGAAGAATGGAAAAAAAACAGGCTTGCTCCAGCCTGTTACTATTGAATCATTCCTCGCTGATCGTCAAAAAACGTCTGTTTGCCATCGCTCCAGGCATTTATATTATAAATACCGGCCCGGAGCCTCTTCGGGTTATTGGGTGAAGTTTTAATTATTGACTATGCTATTCCAGATATTCAGCTGATGCTTTTTGCATCACTTCCTTCCGATACGTAGCTTTTTAATAGCAGACTTATTAATTTGCATGGGTGGTCTATGTCATATAAAGATGATTTTGGACAAGCCAGCGGCTGGTCCGCCGTAGATGTGAACGTTCGCCTGTCGGCAAAGCAGGCCGTATTTATTGAATATCTGAAGAAAAATACGGTCTCGACCGTTATTCGCTACTATGCCTCTGACAGCACCAATGAAAAAACACTGACTAAAGAGGAAGCTCAATTCCTTTCCGCTCAGGGGCTTTCCCTGCTTCCCATCTTTCAGGATCACGGCAACGACATTTCCCGCTTTTCAGCTGCTGCAGGGCAGATCCATGCGAAAAGCGCGCTGAAATTTGCAGCGGCGATAGGCCAGCCCGCGAATCTGGGCAGCACAATTCTCTTTTCGGTTGATATGGATTGTAGCGTCAGGGAAATTGACGGGCCGATCCTCGACTACTTTCAAGCAGTGCAGCAGACCATAGGTACGGCCTTTGCGATTGGTGCCTATGGTAGCGGGGCTGTGCTGTCCAAGCTTTTGGAAGAAAAACTGATATCCATCCCGTGGCTGTCGATGTCTCGCGCCTTTCTGGGCACCCAGGCATTCTTTTATAGCAACAAATGGGCGCTGCTTCAGGTACCGCCAGAGCAAAAACATGCGGCGAGCAAGGTAGGCTATGACCGCAATATTCTTCGTCTGAGCCCGTCGCAGCTGGGCGCATTCACCCTGGATGAGAAGGGAAAAGGCAGTGTAGTGGGTAATGGCGCGCTGACGCTGATCCCATCGCTTGCCGTACTAAATCCGTTTTCTGTTGCCACGTCGTCCACAAACCGCATTGTCGCGACCGATGGACTGCACCTGCGAAATAAGCCCAATGGCACCATCCTTCGCGAACTGACCCTGGGTGAGGCGCTGCAGGATAAAGGTGAAAGTACGGTCTCGGGCTGGCGGGATGTTGTGATCGGCAGCGACAAAGGCGTGGTCTTCGGTAAATATCTGCGCGAACCGGCGAGTACTCAGGTGGAAGTGCTGATCCAGGCCGCCATTGCAGAATGGCGGCGCTTTGATAAAGGTAAAGGCGATGAAAAGCAGGCGCCTTTCTACCGTTATGTTCGTGAAATGTGGGCGGCGATTGGGCAACCCTATGACGGGCGCAGCCGAGATGCTAATGGTGAAGATGTGCCGTGGTCTGCAGCTTTTATTTCCTGGGTCGTACGTCAGGCCGGAAAAAAATATGAAAACTTTATGTTTTCCTCCAGTCATTCTGTCTTCGTCAATAACGCCATTAAGGCCAGATATACTCAGCAGGCAAATAAACCATTCTGGGGATATGCCATTAACGAACAAAAACCCGCGTTAGGCGATATTATTCAACGTAATCGGCAGGGTAATAAATTCACCTTCTATTACGCTGAGAATCATGCCAGTTATAACAGCCACTCCGATATCGTCGTTGAAGCCCGCGACAGCGTGGTGCGCGTGATGGGCGGAAATGTGGGCAATACCGTCTCTTTCGGCGTCAGCCTGCAGGAATATGAGCTTGACAGCAACGGTTTTATTAAAGATGGCCAGGGTGTTATTGCGCTCCTAAAGAACCGGGCGGATAAAATCTAATACGGGGATACAATGCAATGTTGAGAGATGATGATAGATATTACATTCCGGATAACAATCCTCAGGACGGTACAGTTCCTTATCAGATTGCGGAACCGCAACCGGAAAACAACGTGTTTGAAATTGCTCTGGTGATGGCCGGGGCAATTTCTGCGGGTAACCATACAGCCGGAGCTCTCGATTTTTTGTTTGAGACGCTGGATGCATGGGAAAAAGAGAAGGCTAAAGGAAATAAAAATGTGCCTCATCATAAAGTGCGCATTCGGGTTATTGCCGGTGCATCAGCAGGGAGTATGAATGCGGCAATTGCCGCAGGAGCGCTACAATATGATTTCCCTCACCTTCGACCGGGTATGGATCCGGCTTCACTGAACAATCCGTTTTACACCGGTTGGGTCAAAGATATTGATATTTCTAAGCTGTTGACCACCGATGATATTGAACAGAGTGGTGTGGTAACTTCGTTGCTTAATTGCAATGTATTGCAGGCCATCGCTAACAAAGCTCTGAATTACGCTTCAGTACCTATCGATCGTCCCTACCTGCATGATCGAGTTCGTTTTATCTTCACTCAAACCAGCTTACAAGGAAGCCCCTACTATTTTTCGATCAAGGGGAATGCTGATGCAGGCCAGTCGATGGTTCTGCACAGAACCTGGGCCAGTTTTTCGGTAAACTATAAAGGGCAGACTATCTTTAAACGCAGACCGGACGATATTCCTCTTGATCCTTCATATATCAAAAGGACTCAGGTGGCCAGTTGGGTTGAATTAGGCAATGCCGCTCTTGCTTCCGGGGCGTTTCCGTTAGCGTTAGCTCCGCGGTTGGAAAAACGCGATCCAAATGCGCTGAACTACCGTTTTGTGATAACCACCGCCCCCGGAGAGCCAAATATTAAAGTTCGACAGTTGAAGCCACACTGGCCTTCGCCTTTGCCAGTCACTATTAATGAGTACATCGCTGATGGTGGCATCCTTGACAACGAACCGATGGAGCTTGCCAGAAAGGAAATGGCGGGGCTTGCCTGTAGCAATCCACGTGACGGGAGAAAGGCCAACAGGGCGACAATCCTGATGGATCCTTTTCCGAAAACAGCGATCTCCGACAGGGAGGTCATGTCCGAACCACTCACGCTGGTTAGCAGCGTCAAAGGTATCTTCATGACCGCCTATCAGCAACTCAGGTTTAATCCCGACGACCTGGCGCTGGCGATGGATGATGAGGTTTACAGCCGTTTCCTGATTTCTCCGGTTCGTTCGGTGGATTCTAACAATCCTGTATCAACTGAAAACGCGATGGCCAGCGGCTCGTTGGGTGGGTTTGGCGGTTTTCTAAGTGAAGAATATCGCCACCACGATTACATGCTAGGGAGGCGGAATTGTCAGCAGTTTTTGCGGGAACATTTCTCACTTAAGTCGGAGAATCCTTTGTTTGTTGCAGGCGATACTCATACCCCAACAGGTAAAGGTGAGTATCCGATCATTCCGCTAGTCGAGGCCGTTCAGCAGGAAGAACCTTTGCCTGCGTGGCCGACGATATCAATAGATATTGACCAACTGATGGAGAAGGCGGATAAACGTCTCAGGGTTGCCTTGAGTGCGTCCATAAGGACGGTAAAATTCTCGGGTTTTTTAGCATGGTTTCTAGCATTGCCTTTTATCAGAAATAAGCTTCTCGCGATGCTTATCAACTCTCTAAAAACTCGCATTCAGGATGATTTGAAGAAGAACCACTTACCCTGGCATTAATCTCAGCTCTGGAGTAAATAGCCGTAGATTTAACAAACACCTCAGAGCGATTTATGGTCTGATCTCACCCGGCAGGCGATGCTAAGAGAGCAACGCTACTATTTCGGCGGCTATGTGGCGTTCTGAAAATGGCCCAGGGGCCAAATGGCCGCTGCGAGAATATGCTAAGACACGTCTCAGGGCTTCACGTCCAGCACGACATGACTGAATGTTTGATAGGTTTTTTCGTCCGGCGCGGGCGGGATGTTGGCTTTTTTCAGCGCGGACATCACCTGCGTGCAGAATGGCCGATCGCCGTTCTCGACCGTTGGATCCTGCACCGTCCCGTCACGCTGCAGCATAAAGCGCACCGAGCATTTTTGCCCTTGCCAGGAGGCCGGCTGGTCTATGTTAGCGAAGATAGCCGCCTGGATCCGCGCCAGATAGCGTGAGGCATTGGCCTGGGGTGAAGTATCGGAACCCGTTTGATAATCGCGAAGCATCTTATCCACTTCTGCCGATATTTTAGCGTCTTCGGCGCTGCCCGGCGCAGAAGCACGACCCGAGCAGGCGGAAAGGAGTAAAGAGAGGGTGCAAACGAGCACAGCGTTGGTTTTCACGGACATGCTAAGCCTCCTTGCTGGTGGTGATACCGTCGTGTACGAGGCGGTTATCCTCTGTTATTCCGCGATATTATTCAAACGCTGAATTGCATGGCACACGCTTTCAGTGACAGTGTCACTCATTTTTTACTTTCGTCGCGGGCGGTGATGCCATCCAGTCGCGAATGATGTCACCGTATAGCTGTTCTGCCTCCGCCAGTCGGCTGAGCAGGCAGTATTCGTCGGTTTGATGCGCCATCGACGGCTCGCCGGGGCCGAGAATAATACAGGGCGGATCGCCCAATGCAGGCAGCAGCAGCGAGGCGTCGGTAAAGTAGGGCACCACGCGCGGCGCAATCGGCTCAGCGTGCAGCGGCTGACAGCGTTGGTAAACCTGCTTAATCCACGCGTGATCCTCCCGGCTGAGGACGGCGGGCAGGTCGACCAGCGTGGAGACGGTGACGCTTTCGCCAAGCAGCGTCGTCAAGCGCTCCCGGATAGTGGCGTGCTGTAAATTGGGCGCGCTGCGGATATCGACATCAAAACGCGTGCGGTCCGGTACGGAATTAATATTGAGTCCGCCTTCTATGCGTCCGACGTTGAGGGTGGGTTGCTTCATTAGCGGATGCGGCGCGCCTGGCGAAAAATGCTGAATCTTACCCAACGCATCCGCCGCAAGATAGATAGCATTGATCCCCAGCTCCGGCATCGCGCCGTGGGCGGTTTTCCCCCGCGTTTCGCAGCGTAGCCAGAGCGCGCCTTTATGGCCGATAACCGGATAGTTGGCGGTGGGCTCACCGACGATCAGCGCGCCCACCTCCGGCAACGTCGCGGAGGCGATCAGCGCCCGCGCGCCGTCGCAACCGGTCTCTTCTCCGCCGGTTATCAACAATACCGCGCCGCGTCCGGCGAGGATCGCTTCCCGCTGATGAACGCAGGCGACGGCAAACGCCGCTATCGCCGCTTTCATATCGCTGGATCCGCGGCCATAAAGACGCCCGTCTTCCATCTGCGAGCCAAAAGGATCGTACTGCCAGCGGGCATTTCCCAGCGGGACGGTATCCAGATGGCCGGTAAAGGCCAGCGGTTTACCGCGCTTCGCCCCGGGAAGGCTGGCGATAAGATTGCAGCGTCCCTCGCCGAACGACGACAGCGAAACCTCAAAACCGCTATCTTCAAGCCAGTCGGCGAAGAACCGCATGCAGTCGACTTCGCTACCCGGCGGGTTAATGGTGTTAAAGCCCAACAGCTGCCGGGCGAGCTCAAGGGTCGTGGTCATCAGCGGCGTTCCGTCAGCCAGTCGAGGCAGTTAATCCACAGCTGGCGATAGCCGGGCCATTTGGCAAACTCTTCCGGCAGCCAGTGCGCTGACATATCGCTGGTCCACACCAGCGAGCGACCCTGCTGATATTCGCGAACAGCCAGCAGCGGATGACCGGTACCGGCCACGGTCGCCAGCAGTTTACCTTCCGGGTGCATTTCAACTTCGTTATAGCCCAGCAGCCACGGCCATTCGCCCGGAATATCGTTAAACAGGCGGTGAGATTCCGTCACTTCGGCATAGCAGCCTTCCGGGGTTTCAATGCGATCGTCCCAGGCCAGGCAGCGTACCGGCAGCACTTTCTCCACCGCGGTATGGCGATAGCGCGCGCCGCCGTTGATTCCCTGGAAGCTGTAATAGCCGCCGATCATCATCAGCGCCCCCCCGCCGGCCACGTAATCATGCAGGAGCGTTAAACGGTTGGCGGTTCGGCGGCTCTTCAGCCAGGTGTCCGGATGCAACAGCAGCGTATTGGCGCCAATGTCCGAGAGAATAATCGCATCCCACTCCTGCAGCGCTTCCAGCGTTAGCGGAAAGTCGGTCGCTGCCGCGTGGGCGGGCATATAGGTAATGGCATAGGGACTGTCGGCGAGCGCGGCCAGAAAGTCCGTTGCGCCGGTGTGCCAGGTGGCGGTGGCAAACTGGTCGAAGCCTTTAACGTGCGTTGACGTGCTGGTCCAGGACTCACCGACCAGTAAGATTTTTTTCTGCATGATGACGTTTCCTTTTATCCGCCAAAGACCCGCTGGGGGTTTCCAATCATTAAGGTTTCAAGTTGTTCGCCGCTGACGCCGTGGCGCCGCAGACGCGGAACAAAATGCTTGAGTATGTAGCCATAACCGTGGCCGCCGTAGCGGGTGAGCATGGTTTTCAGGAAGACGTCCTGCGACAGCAGAATTTGCTGGATATAGCCGTCGTCAATCAGCTCGCGGATCGCACGGGCATTCTCCTCGTCGGAGGGCGACTGCGCCGATTCGTCGGCGTAGTAATAGCTCATGCCGATCATGTCGTATTCGAGAAATGCCCCACGCTGCGCCAGTTCGCGCTGGTAGCGCTTATCGGCAAAGCTGGGATTCATATGGCACAGCACGGTATGGCGCAAATCGGCGCCTTCCTGCTCGAGAATATCCAGCACCCGATGGCCCAGCCGCTCCCAGCCAGGCAGATGGACCTCGATCGGCACGCCGGTCGCGGCGCTGGCCCGACCCGCAGCGCGCAGGGATTTCTCCTCATCCGGCGTAAAGCGGCTGGAGATACCGATTTCGCCGATAAGTCCGGCGAGCACCTCCGGTTTCTCCTCCGCGCCGCCAAGATCGTAAATCAGCCGTTCAGTCAGTTGTTCGACGCTGCTGATTTTTACCCACTCGGGGTGCGAAGGTTCCAGATAGAGCCCGGTCCCCATAATGATGTTCAGACCGGTCAGACGCGCGATGCGCGCCAGCGCTTTCGGATCGCGGCCAATGCCGATATTGGTCGGGTCGACCACCGTTTCTCCGCCAAGGGCGCGATATTTAGTCAGCTCGTCAATCGCAACGTCAACATCAAACAGCTGACAGTTATCGCGGCTCATCAGCGGGTTGAGCGACAGTTCGCCAAGGTTTTCCATTTTCACCGGCATTTCGGCAAGATGGCGATCGCTACAGCAGCAGGGCGGCACCCATTTGCCGGAGGCATCCAGCAGAATATGCTCATGCATCAGGGTAACGCCCATTTCGTTAATCGGCAGCGGGCCAAGCACAGTCATCACGTAACCGCTGCTGACGCCGACCGGCAGCGGGGAGGGATGGCGAAAAATTGATCCTTTCATCAGCTATCCTTTTGCCGCGGAGCGCGTCGGGTTGAGAATGCGGGTGTTCAGCCAGATAGCCAGCAGGATAATGGTGCCGGTGGCTATCTGGGTGTAAAACGGCGAAATATGCGACAGGATCAGCCCGTTCTGAATGACCGCAATCGACAGTGCGCCCAGCAGCGTGCCAATAATAGTCCCGAAGCCGCCAAACAGACTGGTGCTGCCTAGCACAACGGCAGCAATGACCTGCAGTTCAAAGCCTTCGCCCTGGTTGGAGGAGCCGCTGCCGAGGCGTGCGGTAATGATCATCCCCGCCAGCGCGGCGGCCATTCCGCTGATGATATAGACCTTCATGGTCACCGCTTTGGTGTTAATACCGCTGCGTCGAGCGCCTTCGGCGTTGGCGCCGATAGCGGTCACGTAACGGCCAAAGCGCATATGGTTGAGAACGATATGCCCGATCACCAGAATCATCATGCCGATCAGCGCGGGCATAGGGATACCAACTACCCACGCGCGTCCGATAAAGGTAAACAGGCTGTCAGCCGGCACCGGAATCGAGTAGCCCTGGGTGACCAGCAGCGCGATACCGCGAACCACGGCCAGGGTGGCGAGCGTGACGATAAACGCCGGAATGCCTTCACAGGCAATAAAGAAGCCGTTGATGGCGCCAACGAATCCGCCGAGCAGCAGGCCGCCGAGGAGTACCACCGGCCACGGCAGCCCCCAGTTATTCAGGGCGATAGCGGAGAGTGCGCCGACCAGCGCCAGGGTGGAGCCCACCGACAGATCGATACCGCCGGTGGTAATGACCAGGGTCATTGCCGTCGCGACGATCAGCAGCGGGGCGCTCTGACGGATAATGTTGAGCCAGTTGGTGCCGGTGAGAAAGTTGCTGGTGATCAGCGAAAACACCACGCAGCAGAAGACGAAAAAGAGCGCGATGCTGACCACGCCTGAGTGGTTATGCAGCAGGCGGCGCGGCAGCGAATGCTGGATCATGCGTGAGCTGCTTAAGTTCATGATACTCATCCTGTTACCTCAATGTGCTGCCGCAGAGCGGGCGGTGAATTTTTCGCCCACAATCAGGTTAACGATATCGCTCAGGCTGGTGTCGGACACCCGTCTGTCGGCGACGTTGGTACCTTCATACATCACCATGATCCGGTCACAGACCAGGAACAGGTCCTGCAGGCGGTGGGTAATCAGAATCACGCTCACCCCGCGAGCGGAAACGCGGCGAATGAGCTCCAGAACCGCTTCAACTTCCGCGACGGCCAGTGCGGCGGTGGGTTCATCCATAATCAGTACTTTCGGGTCAAAGGCCGCGGCGCGGGCGATGGCAATAGCCTGGCGCTGGCCGCCGGAGAGATTTCGCACCAGCAGGCGCGTATCCGGAATGGAGATCCCGAGCCCTTTAAGCATCTCCCTGGCATCGGCGTGCATTTTGGCCTCGTCGAGAAAGGGGATGCCGAGGAGCGATTTCATCGGCTCACGGCCCATAAACAGATTGCCTGCGACGTCTACCGTGTCGCAGAGCGACAGATCCTGGTAGACCATCTCGATATGGCAACGGCGCGAATCGGCCGGATTCGTAAACTGCTGCTGTTCACCGTCGATACGAATCGTGCCGCTGGAGGGGATCACCGCGCCAGAGAGCACTTTGGTCAGGGTGGATTTCCCCGCGCCGTTATCGCCCACTAAGCCCAGCACTTCGCCCGGGGCCAGCTCAAGGTTGACTCCGCGCAATGAGCGTATCGACCCGTAGGTCTTGGTGATATTGATCATCTCCACCCTTGGCGGGGTAGTTTGTGGCTGCTGCATCTGATAACTCCCATCGCTGTGGCCGGGAAAATGTTCGCCATCCTGCGGGAGGGACTCTACCCGACACGGTTTACAATCTAGTAAACCGGTTTACCTGCGGAGTAGAGCACTCGCCAGTGCAGTCAGGACAAACGCTATGTAAGATATTTGTTCGCCAGTATGAACATTGCAGCATCCGTGCCAGGGCAGGAACCACACAGCAGCCCTGTAACTTAACCTTATGTATTCAATACACTTAATTGAATACAATCCGGTAAACCGGTTTACTGATTATAGTGAATAAATTGTTAATTGATCGTTTTTTGCGCCAAAAGCGGGCGCTTTTGCGCCATTTTGGGACGGGCTTAACAGATCTTGATCGAGTCGCGGCCAATCCATTCAACCGGCAGGCGGGTTTCCGCGGGAATATCCGGATCGTCGTTCAGCAGGCGCATCATGATGTTCACCGCGGTGCGGCCCAGTTCGCGGGCGGGCTGACGGATAGTGGAGATCCGCGGCTGGGTAAAATCGGCATAATTGGCGTCATCGAAGCCGACTAACGAAAGCGCTTCCGGCGCCTGGAGCCCGCTGGCGCGCAAGCCGTCGAGCAGACCGAGCACCAGATAGTCGCTGGCGGCGAAGACGGCGGTAGGGCGAACCGGTTGGCTGAACAGGTACCGCAGCGCCTGCTGGCCAAACTCGCGCTGGTAGTCGCCATACATCACCCATTCGGGCGGCCAGCTCAGGCCCGCTTGCTCCATCGCGGTGCAAAAGCCCTGATAGCGCTCGCGGACGCTCATCAGCTTGTCAGGGCCACCGACGAAAGCGATATGGCGATGCCCGGCGGCGATCAGTTTTTCAGTGGCGATCCGCCCGCCCTGGACGTTATCGGCAAACACTTTCGGTACCTTACTGCCGGGAATATCTTCATCCAGCAGGACAATGCGTTCGTGTCGCTGGACCTCCTTGCGCAGCAGGCCGTTATCGGGGCGGTTGGTGGTGAACAGCAGACCGTCGACCTGGCAGGTATCCAGCCAGCGGATGAACTGGCACTCTTTTTCCGGGTTGTTGCGGGTGATACACAGCACCAGGCTGTAGCCGCTGGCAGAAGCGGCCTCTTCGGCAGCGTCGGCCAGTTCGGCAAAGAAGGGGTTGGTAATATCGGGAAGCACCAGGCCAAGCGTTTCGCTGCCGCCTTTGCTAAGACGGCGTGCCAGGCTATTGCCGCGATAGTCCAGTTCGCGAATGGCGGTTTCGATGCGGTCGATGGTGTCCTGCGGCAGCACAATACTGTTGTTCATATAGCGCGACAGAGTCGCCTTCGACAGCCCGGCCAGCTTTGCCACATCGGATAACAATACGCGTTTTATACTCATTTCCTGCGCCATTTCTGCCAGAATCGGCTATCTGTAACATAGTTAAGCGCGGTGGATACAGCAATTTCTCTGCGCGCAATCACCAAAAATAAATGCTTGACAAATTTTAATCAGCAGAGAATTGTATAGGCAGTTTACCGCATCATCCGGGAAGTCATTCCCAACCCCGTTTAAGTTATTCCAGTCGCGCACCGACACGGACCGGTTGCCGGGATGACATTAAGCAGGTATCCGCCGAACGTTCAGTGATTGTTCTGGCGATATAGACGATATTTGCCCGCCAAAAAAATAATCCTTCTGCGTTCGCATGCGGCGCGGAACTCTGCTGGCTATCAACTATTCCCGACGAGGATACTGATGATGTTATTTCACACCGGAAAACTGCGTTTACTTGCTGTCGCCACGACCATGCTGGCATCAATGAGTTTTATTTCTGCCGCCAGCGCTGCCGGTCCGACTTATGCGCTGGTACAAATCAACCAACAGGCGCTGTTCTTTAATCTGATGAATAAAGGCGCACAGGATGCGGCCAAAGCCAGTGGCAAGGATTTAGTTATTTTTAACTCTAACGATAATCCCGTGGCGCAAAACGACGCGATAGAAAACTATATTCAGCAAGGCGTTAAAGGCATTCTGGTTGCTGCTATCGACGTTAACGGGATCATGCCAGCGGTTAAAGAAGCCGCCGCCGCAAACATTCCGGTGATTGCGATTGATGCCGTATTACCGGCCGGGCCACAGGCAGCTCAGGTCGGCGTTGATAATATTGAAGGCGGCAGAATTATTGGTCATTACTTCGTGGACTACGTGCAGAAAGAGATGGGCGGCCAGGCGCGACTGGGTATTGTCGGTGCGCTGAATTCGGCCATTCAGAACCAGCGGCAGAAAGGGTTCGAAGAGACGCTGAAAAGCAATCCGAAGATTACTATCGCTAACGTGGTCGACGGGCAGAACGTGCAGGATAAAGCGATGACCGCGGCGGAAAACCTGATCACCGGTAACCCGGATCTGACAGCGATTTATGCCACCGGCGAACCCGCGCTGCTCGGCGCTATCGCCGCCGTAGAAAACCAGGGGCGGCAGAAAGATATTAAAGTCTTTGGCTGGGATCTGACGGCGAAGGCGATTTCCGGTATTGACGGCGGCTACGTCACCGCCGTACTGCAGCAGGACCCGGAAAAGATGGGCGCCGAAGCCCTGAATGCGCTGAACAGCATCACGTCGGGTAAAACCGTGCCGAAAACCATTCTGGTTCCGGCGACGGTGGTGACCAAAGCGAACGTCGATTCATACCGTCCGCTGTTTAAGTAGGTCAGCGCGCGCCGTCCGTGGTTAACAGGGCGGCGAGCTCACGGCTGCCGGGAAACGCGCTGAGCGTCCCCCGGCGGCTAACGGTAATGGCGGCAGCGCGACTGGCGTGCGCCAGCGCCAGCGCATCCGGCGCGACGCCGCGCAGCAGGGCAGAGGCCAGCATGACGGCGAGGAACGTGTCGCCCGCGCCGGTAGTGTCAAGCGCCTCGGCGGGCACGGCGGGACAAAACTGACGCAGGCCCTCCTGGACCAGCCAGGCGCCTGCGGCGCCCTGGGTAATCACTAAGGTTTTCACCCCGTATGGCTGGAGCAGCTCGGCCTCGGATTCATTGACCACCGCGATGTCGATGAGCGGCCACAGATGGCAAAAGTCAGGATTGACAGGTGAGGGGTTGAATACCGTCGTCATGCCGCGGCTTTTGGCGTACTGGAACAGCGCCCGCGTTTTATCGAGGGAGAAATTGCCCTGCTGTAGCAGAATATCGCCAGCGACGGTATCCGCCATATGCGGAATAATTTCATCCAGGCTGAATGTATCGGCAGCCGCCGTAGTGGTAATGATGGCGTTGTCGCCATCAGCGCTATTTAAAATAATCGAGGTATCGCTATGTTGATTGAAATGGCCGTCGGGTAGTAGCGTCAGTGGTTCATTTTTTATCTGCTGGCGGATCCACGCGCCGTTGCTGTCATTTCCCGTGGCGGCAATTAAACACGTTTCTATTCCGCAGCGGGATAATATAATCGCCTGGTTCGCGCCTTTACCGCCGATATCCTGCGAAACTTTAACGCCGTGAATGGAAGCCCCTTTTTTCGGTATATCCGAAATGGACCAGGTTTCATCTACGGTAATATTACCAGTAACGTAAACACGCATAGTGTTCCCTTAACAGGATGGATAAGATGGTTGCTATCTCAGCAGAAAAAACGAATGCAATACAAGCTATTTTTTCACGAAGAAAAGCTGTTATTGGTGTTATTCATTGCGACCCATTTCCTGGTTCGCCAAAATATCGAGGAAAATCAGTCCATGATATTGTTGAACGTGCACTTCGCGATGCTGAAAATTATATTTCAGGCGGTGTTCATGGTCTGATTATTGAAAACCATGGCGATATTCCTTTCTCTAAACCTGAGGACATCGGCCATGAAACCTCAGCGCTGATGGCGGTCATTACCGAGAAAGTTCGTGAGCGTTTTGCTGTACCGCTGGGTATTAACGTCCTGGCTAACGCGGCGATCCCGGCAATGGCGATCGCCCTGGCGGGAGGCGCCGATTTCGTCCGCGTAAACCAGTGGGCCAACGCCTATATCGCCAACGAAGGATTTATAGAAGGGGCGGCCGCTAAGGCGCTGCGCTACCGCAGTATGCTGCGCGCTGAACATATTCGCGTTTTTGCCGATAGCCACGTTAAGCACGGTAGCCATGCCATTGTCGCCGATCGTTCGATTCAGGAGCTGACGCGCGATGTCGATTTCTTCGAGGCTGACGCGGTGATCGCCACCGGCCAGCGTACGGGCGATAGCGCCACGATGGCGGAAATTGACGAGATCCGCGCGGCGACGGAACTACCGCTCCTGGTGGGCTCCGGGGTGACGCCGGCTAACGTGAAGCAGATCCTCGGGCGGACTCAGGGGGTCATTGTGGCCAGTACAATGAAGGTCGATGGCGTCTGGTGGAACGATGTTGAGCTGGCCCGGGTGAAGCATTTTATGTCGGTCGCGCAGGCCGCGCTGGAGGAAGCTTAATGGAAGCGTTTAGCGAACGCCTGCTGCGCGAACATCAACCGGCGTGGCAGGCGATGCAGCAGCACCCGTTTGTGACTGATATCGAACAGGATCGTCTGCCGACAGTCGTCTTCAACCGCTATCTGGTGTTTGAGGGCAACTTTGTCGCGACGGCAATCGCGATTTTTGCCCTCGGGGTCAGCAAAGCGCCGGGTATTCAACAGCAGCGCTGGCTGATTGGCGTGCTGAATGCCCTGGTTGATATACAGATCGCGTGGTTTGAACAGGTGTTGTCAGCGCGGCAGATCGATCCCGCTGAGTTCCCGGATGATTTGCCCGGGGTACGGCGCTTTCGCGACGGTATGCTGCGGACCGCCCGCGAGGGCAGCTATGAGCAGATTGTGACCCTGATGTTCGGTGCGGAATGGATGTACTCTTGCTGGTGCCGACGGGCGAGCGAACATTATCAGAGCGATGCTGATTTACGACGCTGGGTGGAAATGCACGCGGAGGACGAATTTTATCAGCAGGCTCTCTGGCTAAAGAACGAACTCGACCGCTGCGCCATGGCGCTGAGTGAAGACGAAAAGCAGGCGTTATCGGCGCTTTACGGCGAGGTGCTGCAGTGGGAAATTGATTTCCATCACGCGGCGTACGAGGAGTAGCCGCGAGGTGGATCACAGGGGGCGCCGGACGCGGCGCCTCCTGAATACGGGTTCTATCTCGACGTTCTGCGTCTTGTTGGCGAAACTTACCATTACCGTTAATGCCGATTCTTATTTCACATTTTTATCTTAATAAAGTCGGAGGGTTAATTTAGCTGCCCTCTGACTCTTTTGAGAGAAATAATGGCGGTAGAGAGTTTATATTATTTTATTTGGAGCCTGTAGCTCGGGGCTCTCTTTTTTCTTTTCTTCCCCCTGAAGCAAAAGCTATTTTCAGAAATCGATATAAATTATCCATCGTTACTCGCCGGCGGCTCTCCCCCTACAATGGACTTTAATTGCAAGATATTTAACAAAAACCAGGCCAAGGATAAGGGATGAAACGAAGCATTTATTCACAGAACAGTTTATTGCGCATCAGTCTGCTTTCCGCGCTAACGCTTACTGCCAGCTTCACCGCTCTCGCGCAGGATAAACCTGTCGCGGGGGGTGTGCTGACGGTCGCTCTGGGCAGCGATACCCCGATTATTGACCCCTCTATTACCGCTTATTCCGTCACCGCTCTGGTTACGCGTAACGTCGTGGATTCTCTGGTCGGCCAGGCGGAAGATAACAGCTTTACTCCATGGCTGGCTGAACGCTGGGAAATTAACAACAATAACCGCGAATACACCTTCCATCTTCGCAAGGATGTGACTTTTAGTGATGGCACGAAACTGGATGCTGCGGCGGTAAAATATAACTTTGAACGCATACTCGATCCGAAAACCACCTCCAGTTACTCCAAATCGTTGTTGGGGCCGATTGACGCGATCACTACGCCAGATGAGTACACCGTGGTGATCCGCTATAAAACGCCTTTCGCACCGCTGCTGCAGGGGCTGAGCTTGCCGTATCTCGGTATTCAGTCACCGACTTATCTGCAGAAAACGGCGAATACCAGCAATACCGTGGTCGGTTCCGGTCCCTATATCCTCGAATCGTTTGTCAAAGGCAGCGGGAGTAAACTCAGCAAGCGCGCCGATTACAACTGGGGCCCGGGCTATGCCACCCACAAAGGCCCGGCATGGCTGGATAAGATCGAATTTAAGTACCTGCCGGAGTCAGCGGTGCGGCTTGGCGCGCTGAATAGCGGGCAGGTACAGGTGATCGATGCCATTCCGCCGGTGAATTATGCGCAGGTAAAAAATAACCCGAAGCTGGATGTGATCACCAGGGAAAACCCCGGCGTTCCACGCGTCCTTTATTTGAATAGCGACACAGGGATCTTCAGCGACCTGAAAGTGCGGCAGGCCTTCCAGAGCGCCATTGATCGCACCACTGCCGTTAAAGCCGCGTTCTTTGGCATCCTGAAACCTGCCGACAATATTCTTGGACCCGCTACGCTGGATTACGATCCGGCCATTGCCAGCCAGTGGGGGTTTGATCTGCAAAAAGCCCGCCGTCTTCTGGATGAAGCCGGCTGGCAGCAAACCGATAGCGAAGGCTACCGGGTCAAGGAGGGTAAACGCCTTACTGTGCAATTTACCTACTCTTCAAACGATGTCGAAGCCGCTGACGTGACGCTGTTCCAGGCAATTCAATACCAGGTAAAACAAGTCGGTTTTGAACTGAAACTCGATCCGGTGGATTCAGGTATTCTCAGCAGCCGCACGGCGGCTAACCAGTACGACATTATCTCTAACTATTTTGTTCGCCCGGAGCCGGACATCCTGCGTACCGTTTTCCACTCCAACTATATTCCGCCGAAGGGGAACAACTTCAGCCGCGTTAAAGCGCTGGATAGCCAACTGGAAACCGCTGTCGGTGCCAGCGAAGCCGAGCGTAAACGCATCTACTATGCCATCCAGCACCAGATTATCGATCAGGCCTGGGCGGTGCCAATTTACATCCCGGCATATCAGTTAGGGAAAGCCAAACAGGTGCAGGGCCTTAGCTGGGCCACGAACGCGAAGCCGAATTTCTATGATGTCTGGATCCAACGCTAAGCTGCTGGCAGCAGGCAAGCGCCTGCTGACCATTTTCGCCGTGCTGTGGGGCGCGGCAACGCTGACCTTTGTTGCGGTAAAACTGATCCCCGGCGATCCTGTGGCGATTCTGATAGGCAGCGCCAACAGCGTTGTGGATGATAATTTTCGCGAGACGCTGACCCGCCAGTTCGGCCTGGATAAGCCACTGTGGTGGCAATATTTGCGCTACTGTGGTGAGGCGCTGACGGGCAACCTTGGCGTGAGTTACCAGTATCGCCAGCCTGTTGTGCAGGTGATTAGCGCAGCCTTGAAAGAGACGGTGCCGCTGGCCGTCAGCGCCCTGGCGCTGGCGCTGGTACTGGCGGTATTTAACGCATTACTGACAGCCGGACGTCATCCGCGTCTGCGGTCTCTGCTTGCCGGCTTGGAGCTGATGCTGCTTAGCACACCGGTGTACTGGATCGGCATCGTGTTGTTGAGCATCTTCAGTTTCAAACTGCAATGGTTTCCGGTGACCGGTAACGATGGCTGGATCGCCCTTGTGTTGCCGGTGGTGACGCTCAGCCTGCCGCTGGCTGCGACACTCAGCCAGGTGCTGCGTGATGGGCTGGAGGAGGCGCTTTCGCAGCCGTTCGCCATGACCGTGCGTACGCGAGGGGTGAGTGAAACTACGCTGCGCTTACGGCATGCGTTGCGCCATGCCTCGCTGGCGGTGTCGACGCTGACGGGGACGCTGCTGGCCAGCGTATTAGGCGGCTCAATTCTGACCGAAACGGTGTTTGGCCGGGCGGGCCTGGGACAAATCACTCTCGGGGCAATCGAGAACCGCGACATGCCTCTGGTGCTGGGGGTGGTGATGTTCTCTGCGCTGTCGTTTGTGGTGATTAACCTACTGATTGATACCCTTTATTTACTGATCGATCCCCGTCTACGTCTGCGAGGGCATGTTGATGAGTGATCTTTTACTGCCGGTGGCCCGCCGCGACAGGGGGCGCTATCGTAACCCGTGGCTGGCGCCGGGTACCAGCATTCCGTTGTTACTGGTGCTACTGCTCGTGGTGGCGGTGTTTTTTCCATCGCTATTCACACCGTACACCCCCGAACAGATGGATTTCAGCGCGATTTTGCAGCCGCCAGACCTCAGACACTGGTTCGGTACCGACCAGTTGGGGCGTGATGTGTTTACCCGCGTGGTGTATGGCACCTCGCTGTCGCTGAGCATTGGGGTCGGCGCGACCCTGATTGCCAGTGCGGGCGGTATTGTGCTGGGGACACTGGCAGGTCTTGCGCCCAGGGCGGTACGGCAGTTACTCGTGCGACTACTGGACATTATGCTGGCGTTCCCCGATTTGCTGTTGGCGCTGCTGGCTATCACGGTGTTGGGGCGTGGGCCAGAGAATACCCTGCTGGCGGTCGGACTGGCCGGCATTGCTGGCTATGCCAGGCTGGTGCGCGCGCAAGTGTTGCAGGTCAGGTTATCGGGGTATGTGCAGCATGCGGTGGCGCTGGGAGAGCCGCCAATGGTGATTATTTTGCGCCATATTGTGCCCAATACGCTGCGCCCGCTGCTGGTACTGGCAACGGTGGGGATAGGGTATTCCATATTATCCGCCTCGGCCCTCAGTTTCCTTGGACTTGGGGTGACTCCGCCGACGGCGGAGTGGGGCGCATTGCTCTCTGAGGGACGTAATTTTCTCGATAGCGCCCCGTGGGTCAGCCTGCTGCCCGCCAGCGTTGTCGCGCTGTCGGTGATTGCCATTACGCTGTTGGGCCGACGTGTTCAAACCCTTATTGCCAAAGGCGGGATCGCATGACTACAGAGACCTTCCAGCAACCGCTGTTACAGGTGGCGCAACTGAGCGTCAGCTTCCCCTCTCCGCAGGGGGGGATTGAGGCGGTTAACGCCTTATCGTTTGACGTGCATGCCGGTGAAGTCCTGGCTTTGGTGGGCGAGTCCGGTTCGGGTAAATCCGTCACGGCCCGGACGCTAGTCGGGCTGGCGGGGGCCGGGGCGGCTGTTCGCGCCGAGTCCCTGATATTGCAGGGGCACGATGGCCTGTCGCAGAACTTACTGGCGTGCGATGCCCGCCGTTGGCAGCAACTACGCGGGCGCGAAATTGGTTTTGTTTTGCAGGATGCACTGACCTCGCTTGACCCGCTGCGCCGGATTGGTCAGGAAGTCGCGGAGCCGTTATTGACGCACCGCCTGGAACGGGGGGCGGCAGTTCGCGAACGCGTGGCGGAGCTGTTAACGCAAACCGGCATCCCCGATCCGCATAACCGGATGGCGCAGTATGCACATGAACTCTCCGGTGGCCTGCGCCAACGTGCGCTCATCGCATCGGCGCTGGCGGCGGGGCCGCGATTACTCATTGCCGATGAACCCACTACCGCACTGGATGCCACCGTACAAAAACAAGTTTTGAATGTATTCAGGGCCCTGGCGGATGCCGGGCATGGCGTGCTGCTGATCACCCATGATTTGTCGGTGGTGGCGGATATTGCCAACCGTGTGGTGGTGATGCGGCAGGGCAAAGCGGTGGAGAGCGGCAAGGTGCGGCAGGTGCTGCATGCACCGCAACACCCTTATACCCGCCGTCTGCTGGCGGCCATTCCCTCTGCCGGCACGCGTGGGAAGTGGTTAACAGGAAACGATCCGCTGGGTCAAACGGTAGTGCGGGAGAACATCAGTACCGACAGCACCACACCCGTGCTGGCTGCCGATAACGTATCACTGGCGTATGTTCTGCCGGATGGCCGTCGCTTGCAGGCCGTCAATCAGGTGACATTAGAGGTCGCGCAGGGCGAAACGCTGGGCATTGTGGGCGAATCCGGTAGCGGGAAGACCACGCTAGGCAAACTGGCGCTGGCGCTGCAGGCACCGCAACAGGGCGAGATCCTTCTCGCTGGGCAACCATGGAGCAGGCTGACAGAACGTCAGCGGCAGCCGTTGCGGGCGCGTATCCAGACGATTGTGCAGGATCCGCTGGGTTCATTTAATCCGCAATATAACGTGGCGCAATTGCTGCAACAGCCTCTGCGCCTGCATACGACGCTCACAGCCGCGGACCGGTTGTCACGTGCGCAGGCGTTGCTGGCGCTGGTTGGTTTAAGTCCCGATCTGTTGACGCGACGTCCGGCCACGCTTTCCGGTGGGCAGCGGCAACGTATCGCCATTGCCCAGGCCCTGGCCTGCGAGCCGGATATTCTGATTTGCGACGAGCCGGTGTCGGCGCTGGATGTCACCACCCAGGCGCAAGTGTTGGATTTATTGGTAGCGTTGCAACGCCGTTTGCATCTGTCAATGCTGTTTATCTCTCATGATCTGGGCGTGGTGCAGCATATGAGTCATCGTATTGCGGTGATGAAAGACGGCGAGGTAGTCGAAAGCGGCAGTGTGGATCAAATTTTTCAGGCGCCACGCCATCCGTGGACTCGACAATTGTTATCAGCTGTTGGGCAGACGCCGCTGCGAAATAACTGAGCAGTAAACGTCAAACACCGTTATCAGAATTGGGGTCAATGTTATTCAACGCTCTTATCATCTGCAGAGCCCGTTCCAGGCGGTCTTACGTGATAAAGGGCAGGGAAGAGGCACTGGCCCGGCGCTCGATAGTACCATCCGTACACAGTGCTCGTTCAGCGAAGTTTGCCTGTGCGAATTTCAGTTTAGTGACCTGTTGCGGGGGCGCCTGGCATACCCGATTTCACGAACGGCGGGCGGGTGAACCAGATGATGATAATCAGCGCCATAAAGCCCCAGCCGAGCACCCAGAAATAGTCGATTGTCGACATCATGTAGGCCTGCTGGGTAACCACCTGGTCAATCATCGCAAGATGCTGCTGCGTCGGGCCACCCATCTTATTTACGTAATCCATAGCCGCCGGGTTGTACTGTGTCACGCTCTCGGTCAGATTCGCGTGGTGGAAAACTTCACGGCGCTGCCAGATCCATGTGGTTAACGATGAGGCAAAGGAGCCGCCGAGTACGCGAAAGAACGTGGCCAGTCCTGAGCCTTCCGCCACTTCGTTACCGTGCAGATTCGACAGCACAATGGTGGTCAGCGGCATGAAGAAGAAGGCCACGCCAATCCCCATAAACATCTGCACGCTGGCGATGGTGCGGAAATCCACGTCAGTATTGAACTGCGCGCGCATCAGACAGGATGCCCCCATTGTCAGGAATGACACTGAGCATAAAATTCGCAAATCCACTTTGGTGGCGTAACGTCCGATAACCGGCGTCAGCACCAGTGGTAAGAAGCCCATCGGCGCAGCGGCGAGGCCAGCCCAGATAGCCGTGTAGCCCATCTGGGTCTGCAACCACTGCGGCAGAATAATGTTGATGGCAAAGAACGCGGCATAGCCCAGCATCAGCGCCAACGTGCCGATGGCGAAGTTGCGGTCTTTGAACAGACGCAGGTTCACAATCGGGTGACGTTCGTCCAGCTCCCACATCACAAAGCAAATCAGGCTGATCGCCGAGACAATAGACATCACGATAATGGGCGTAGAAGAGAACCAGTCTTCGTCGTTGCCCTTATCCAGCACCACCTGCAGTAGGCCCACGCCAAGCACCAACAGCGCGATGCCAATATAGTCGACAGGCGATGACTGCGTTGTTTCTTCACGCATGCGCAGCTGCGACCAGACCACGATAGAGGCGAAAATCCCAATCGGCACGTTGATGTAGAAGATCCACGGCCAGGAGTAGTTATCGGTAAGCCAGCCGCCGGTGATAGGCCCCACGATAGGCGCCACCACGGTCACCATCGACAGCAGCGCCAGCGCCATGCTGCGTTTCATCGGCGGGAAGATAACCAGCAACAGCGTCTGACACATCGGGAACATCGGCCCGGCGAAAAAGCCCTGCAGCGCACGGAAGATGATGAGCTCCGTCATGCTGTGGGCGAAGCCGCACAGAAATGATGTCAGGGTAAAGAACATCACCGAGGCGATAAACAACCGCAGTTGCCCGAATCGGCGGGTAAACCAGCCTGTCAACGGTAGAGCAATAGCGTTACACACCGCAAAAGAGGTGATAACCCATGTCCCCTGATCGGCGCTAACGCCCAGGTTGCCGGAGATAGTCGGCAGCGCCACGTTGGCGATGGTGGAGTCCAGCACCTGCATAAAGGTCGCCAGCGACAAGGCAAGCGTCGCCAGGAACAGGCTGGGGGGCGTAAAGGCTGCCTTCGGCTCTGACATAGCTTCTCTCTTAGCGCTGGGCTACAGCGCTGGTGTTGTCATGAAGGATTTTCGCCACCAGTTTATCGGCTGCTTCCATTGGCGTTTCATACACATCGGTACGGAATCGCGGCTGTTCGACGGTTTTTTGTGGCAGAAGGTGACCACCCTGATTGCGGATATCCACCTCAGCGTTCATCGACAGACCCACACGCAGCGGATGCTTCTGCATGTCATGTGGATCAAGCGTGATGCGTACCGGCAGGCGTTGGACGATTTTGATCCAGTTGCCGCTGGCGTTCTGGGCTGGCAACAGTGAGAATGCGCTACCGGTACCTATGCCGAGACTTTCGATGGTGCCGTGATATTTCACGTTATCGCCATAGAGATCCGCATTCAGCTCTACTTTTTGCCCAATGCGCATGTCCCGCATTTGGCTCTCTTTAAAGTTGGCATCCACCCACACTTCATTCAGCGGCACGATGGCAAGCAGTGTGGTGCCGGAGGTGACGCGCATCCCGAGCTGCACAGCACGTTTAGCGACGTAACCACTGACGGGCGCAACAATGGTGCTGCGGGAGTTATCGAGATAGCGTTGGCGCAGCGTCGCAACGGCGGTTTTGACTTCAGGATGGTTATCCACCACGGTGTCATCAACCATCGCCTGATTGGTTTTAAGCGCTTGCTCTGCAGCCAGTAAATCGCTTTGCGCGCTGGTCACGGCATCACGGTAGTGCGCCAGATCTTCCACCGCAATGGCGCCGGAACTGACAATTTTTTCCCGGCGCACGTAGTCACTTTTCGCTGTTTGCAGGGCTACTTTTTTGGCAGCAACTTGTGCACGGTAGTTGTCGGCGGTGCTGTAGAGGCCACGCACCTGACGCACTGTGCTGGCGAGGCTGGCTTCTGCCTGCTGCAGGGCGATGGCGGTATCGCTTGGGTCCAGCAGAACCAGGGGCTGGCCTTTTTCGACATAATCGCCTTCATCCACGGTCACCTGAGTCACGGTACCGGTGATTTGCGGTGTCAGGGTGACCTGATTTCCGTTGACGTAAGCATCGTCGGTGCTCTCGTAATAGCGGGCGTAAAGCAGATACCAGGCCAGACAGCCTCCTGCCGCGAGGATCAGGATCAGCAATAAAATGGCGAAGTTTCTTGTACGCTTGCCTGGGCGTTTGTCCGAGGGAGGCGCGTTATTTTCCATAGACATAACCGGTGACCTTAATTAGCGATGGGGGGCCGTGAATTCATCGGGCAGCATTTTGATAAGAATATCTGCGAGCTGCCGGGATTCTTCGGGCGTCAGACGCGCCGTTAAGTCCGCGAGGATGGTATTCAGTGCTTCATTCTGAAACGTATTGCACAGCGTCTGACCTTTTGCCGTCAGGGCCAGGATCACCTGGCGCTTGTCGTGCGGATTCGGGCGGCGCTCGACCAGGTCGTTCTTCACCATACGTGCAACCATACGGCTCATTGCCCCGGTATCCATCTGCAGGCTCTTGCAGATTTCTGCCGGGCTGGTGTTACCTTTAAAGATATTAATCAATACCTTAAATTGCGGTGCGGTAATGCCGCTATCGGCAAAGTAATGGCCGATAAGCAGGTCCTTAAACTGGTTTGCCAGATGGAAAAGCAAACCCAGATGCAGGTTTTTATGGGAAGAGTCGATTGGGGTATTCATGATAGCTGCCTGGTCAGTAATTAACATGATAATTACTGCCTGGTCACCAATTGTCAAATTAGGTCAACAAAAAGCACACATATTGACAAATGGAGGAGGGCGATAAGCGTATTACGATCACTCGGACCCGTGATGCCCGCAGACATCAATTTGGATGAGCTCTGTGGTACAGGCCCGACGCGGGCGTGGTTGATGTACGCGCGGCCGTAACTTGCCAGGGATCCATAAAGCAGTTGTGTCATCAGCTGGCGTACTGTCGGGCCAACATCAGCGTAATAGTTCAGATGTCCGGGGCAGGGCAAAGATGAAATTTCCGCTCTGTGCCATGAGCGGACGTTGCTAACAGCGTAGTGTGTTAATCTATAGGGTGCAGGTCAGCTGATCTCTAATCAACTGTTTGAATTCTTGAGGAGCAGTAATATGGCAGTAGTTCCTAGACAAAACGCACCAAGTAAAAAAAAGATCTGGCAGTACTGGATTGACAATGGAATTCAAAGAGGTTTGGATGATACGCGCTATGATAATGCGTGTGATTTCAATGTATGTGTCTGCTGTGGCCGCGAATCCTCAAAATTGGAGAGGGCGCATATTATCCCTCACTCACTAGGCGGAAGTAATGATGTCTCAAATTATATTCTGCTATGCAATAAATGCCATAGAGAAAGCCCAGATATTGCTAATGAATCTGCGCTTATTGAATGGATGAATGAGCAACCTACTGAAATGGAAAGCATGTTAAGACTAATCCAACAGGAAATGGATAAATATAATAAAGAAACTCAAATGGCAGTTAATGAAATTCTTATCAAAGAAATTTTCAGTGAGTTGTTCAAAAAGGCAGGAGCACATGGTGGTAGAATTTCTGATGCAACCAAGGTGTATATTGTTAGGGAAGCTTTGGAAAAAATATTTAGTCAGGCCTCTTTATAAATTAAAATAATTATAGTCATTCAGATTGACCGATCTATTTAATGTTAAGTTTTACTTTGCATTAGATTTAAATTTTCTTTTAAGGAAATGCCCGCTCTTCGCTCATAGCGGACCTTCAACTCAGGTAGCTTGTCTGCTCTGTGCCAAAAGCTGACGCTGCAGTACATTCCGCTTTCGGCTCGAATCGGACTGAGGTAACGTAGCGGAAATATTTTTCCGGACTCCACCACGATGCCTTCTATCGAAACGTTTATAACTTTCCTCCTCGCGCTAACGCTTCTGGAGATCTCTCCGGGGCCAGACATGATGTTGACTATCGCCAGAGGCGTCGGTCAGGGAAGACGTATCGCACTGCTTACGGTACTGGGCAATGTATTTGTAGCGGGTTTTGTGCAAGTTTCATTTCTGGTCCTGGGGCTGGTAACCGTTGTTCATGCCTGCCCAGTCGCGCTAGATCTGTTACGGTGGGCTGGTGCGGCTTATCTGATGTGGCTGGGCATAAAAATGATTGCGACTTCAGGCACAGATACGCGGCTGCGAAAAACTGCCAAAATTTCTGACTGGAGTGCCGTTAAGGAAGGCGCCCTGAACAGCCTGACTAACCCAAAATCCCTGCTGTTCATGTTCGCTTTTCTTCCTCAGTTTGTCGATCCTGCCGCGGGTCCTGTCTGGCTGCAATTGCTTGTTCTGGGTAGTATCCAGAAGCTGGCAGGAATTATTTCCCTGGGGTCAGTCGCGATGGCATCAGGGACATTTGGAAACTGGCTAAGTAAACACCCAGGCTTTATCAAATGGCAGGAACGATTTACAGGCGTTGTCATGATAGGCCTCGGTATCCGCATGTTGTTTAGCGGGTCTGGTGTCGTATCGAAACCTTCCAGTTAAGTTTTACCGAAAGGGTAAAGCCACGATTCCGATTTCACGAAGCGAAGCTGCATCAGGCGACTCGTCACATCGTCGACGTAGACCAGTGCGATGGTGAATCTACGAGTAACTTATCCAGGAGAAAACCTTACAACTTAGTCACCACAATATTAGTGCGCATAATGTATATTATGTTAAATGCATTGTCTTGCTCAATAACGTCGTATGGCTTTTAACAATCACTTCGCCCACTACAGCCTGTTCTCCTACAGTAACTGCCAGGTTAATTCATTCAGGCACACCTGCAGCTTGTACTGTCCAGCATATCTTACTGCCTGTTGCATTTTCTGACCGAGCGCGTCACGGGATGCCAGATGAAATGCTAAGTTGATAGCGCGCAGTCTGTAGTGTGTATCAACCAGGCCTTTATCAGCCACAGACGTGATTCTCAAAAAGGCGCCAGCATCGTTTACGCACTCGAATGGCGAGTTCCAATCGCGTCCATAAACAGAGGCGCCAGCTGAAGTTGAATGGTGTACTGAAGATAAATGGCACCTTCGCCCAACGCAGCCGGCTTCCATGTTGACAGGTTCTGTCGCAACTCCCCTTTCCCTTGAATAGTTTGCGTTGATTAGCTACCACCAGGTAGCAACTGGCCACAACATATCGCAATTCCGTTCATCACCGAAAGCATAAATGCTCTCTCGGGCATTTATGCTTTTATATCGCGGTCAAATAGATTTGTTATGTTTAATCTATGAATGATAATCGTTATCCTTTGTGGCCACTATTCATCCAGCTGAATTGCGTATACTTTTACAGATGAATAAAAATGCACAGTGGATTAGCTTTCACGCTTTGCCATCATCAATGCCAGGTCAACGAGACGATTAGAGAATCCCCATTCATTGTCGTACCACGCCAGAATTTTGACCATATTACCGCCAATCACCAGCGTTGATAGGCCGTCGATAATCGACGAGTGTGGGTCTCCCTGGTAATCGCTGGAGACGAGTGGTTCATCGCTATAACCAAGGATCCCTTTCAAAGGTCCCGTTGCGGCGGCTTCGCGAAAAGCAATGTTCACCTCTTCAACCGTCACATCTCGCTCAAGCGTGACGGTCAGGTCAACAATGGACACCACCGGCACAGGGACGCGTAGCGAGTAGCCCGTTAAACGGCCATCCAGCTCAGGAATAACTTTACCCAGAGCCTTCGCTGCGCCGCTGGAGTAAGGAACAATCGACAATGCTGCGGCGCGAGCCCCGCGCAGATCTTTTTCCGGCTGATCGTGCAGCGCCTGGCTGTTGGTGTAGGCATGGGTGGTGTTCATCAGACCATGTTTAATACCGAAATGCTGGTGCAGGACCTGCGCAGCAGGTGCAAGACCATTGGTGGTGCAGCTTCCGTTGCTTATCACGTAGTGTTTATCCGGGGAGTAGAGGCTCTCATTAACGCCCATCACAATGGTTAAATCATCGTTTTTACCAGGGGCAGAGATAATCACGCGCTTCGCGCCACCGCTGTGGATATGTACAGCTGCCTTTTCACGGTCAGTGAATAATCCTGTAGCCTCAATAACGATGTCGACTTCACGCTGACGCCACGGAATACTCGCCGGGTTGCGTTCACTGAATACGGTAATGGGTTTACCATCAACAACAAGCCCCCCTTCACCAGCGGTGACCTCTGCATCCAGCTTACCGAGCAGCGAGTCATATTTCAGCAGATGCGCCAGCGTTTTGCTGTCCGTCAAATCGTTGATCGCCACAATTTGAATATCCGGATTATCCAGTGCTGCGCGCAGTACATTGCGTCCGATACGGCCAAAACCGTTAATGCCGACCTTTACCATAATTAACTCCTTATCTATTATCTCTGGAGTCAGATTAGGACGGATAGGTTTTGGCGTAAATGACAAAAAAGGATCACTTTACGCCATTTTACGGCAGTGAAATCGTTGACGATATTCACCTGGAGTGAGGTTAAGCTGTTTTTCAAACAATCGTCGCAGGTTAATGCTGCTGCCAAATCCCGTTTGCTCGGCGATACGATCCAGCGTCTCGTTAGTCTGCTCCAAACGCTGCCGTGCGGCGGCCAGGCGGGCTTCCGCGACGTAGCGCGCCGGGGAAGCACCGGTTTCCCGGGTAAAGACGCGGGTGAAATTTCGCGGACTCATGGCGACTTTTTCCGCCAGCTTATCTACGCTGAGGTCGGCGGTGAGGTTTTCGAGCAACCACGCCAGCAGATCGTTAATCGGGCCCTGGGAGGTGGTCTGCTGAAGGTTATAGCGGCTAAACTGTAGCTGGCCTCCGGGTCGACGCAGATACATGACGAAGTCCTGGGCGATATCGCGCGCCAGGCTGAAGCCGTAATCTTCTTCAACCAGCGCCAGCGTAAGATCAAAGCCGGAACTGACCCCGCCAGAGGTCCAGATATGTTCGTCCTGAATATAGAGCGGCCCGCCCTCGACGCGGACCTGCGGGAATTCCGCCTGCATGGTTTCCAGCAGTTTCCAGTGGGTAGTGGCCCGTCTGCCGTCCAGCAGTCCGGTTTGCGCCAGCAGCATCGCGCCGCCGCAAATGGAGGCTATGCGGCGGGCATGGGGAGCGGCAAGGCGCAGCCAGTCAACCACCGCCATCCCTTCCTGCGGGTTTTGACCTCTGCCGGTAATCATGATGGTATCGCGGGGTTCACGCGGGTCAATCTCATGCAGGCGATGATCGGCCAGCAGATTTAAACCGGACTGACCATGGATAACCTGATGCGGTTGAGTTGTCGCTAGCTTGACCTGGTAGCAGATTTCCCGGGCACCTTCCGGGTGCAGGCGGTTGGCCTGCATCAGAATGTCAGCAATACCGGCGGATTCAAACAGCATGCCGCCATCGGGTACAATAATAAGTATCTTTTTCATGTCATGAAAAGTAATCTTTTTACAGAATAAGTCAACACGACAAACTCAAAGAATAAATTTTACTGTCGAAAGCACTGGATTCTGATGGATGTAAAAATCTGAAGGCTCGGAAAGAGTGGACACGCGGACCACGCTCGGCCTTCCGGCGCGGTTAACATCATGTCTCGCTTCTGGTTCCGTATCTGCCAAACAATGCTGACTCACTGAATGTTAACCTTTCCCGGCAAATCGCACGCCGCGCTTTCTCCGTCCTAAAATGTCCAAATGACAGCAACTGTCAGTGCCACCTCGTTACGTCGTAACACGATCGGGCTCTCATTTGCATGCTCCCCAAGCCAGGTATAGTCAGCGCTCAGGAGCGTGCCCCAGTGGGCATCAAACTGGTGACTCCAGGTCAGACTGTTGTCTATGCCATAAAATCCCCCCGGTGCTGAATAGCGGCTATAACCTGAGCGCTGGCTCTGCTGCGGATCCACACCATACCAGGTATTCAGGTAACGGTTGTCGGCAAACAGGGCCGCCGTTTGAAAGGCGACCGTGTCATGGTCAGTTTGTACAGGGAGCAACGTTAAGGATGCCTGGTAGCTTACCCCCTGGCTGTCCGTTAAAGGCAGCGTCGCTTTGCCTTCAACACTTAGCCAGGAAAAAGCCTGCCAGCCGACGGCAAGGGCCGTGTTCAGGGAGACGTCAATGTCTCCCATCCCTTTCAGATTATTTGCCCCTGCCCGCCAGCTGGCGTTTTTATCCGCCCTTCCCAGATCGTATCCCAGCGTATGTTCAAAGTACCAGCCGCTGGCGTTCTGCAGGTCATATCCCACCCCTTTCTGCGTATCAATAAAGAAAGCGCCGTTACGCCCCTGAAGTACAGGAACCACCTGCCATACCTGCTTGTCTGAACCTGAGTATCGTGGAGTGTAGTGGCCTCCCAGCCCAATGGTGAAGGCGCCGGAAGAAGTGTCATCATTTGCCTGTACGCCGGATGTCATGGCCGTCAAAAGCGGTACGGTCATATACAGGGCTTTTTTTATCGCTATCATACTGTTCTCCTCACAGACGCCGGCTTCTCCTGAGGCAGGAGCTGCCACAAAATGTTGGCGCAGTATGATTTGGCAAAATCAATGAATCGTCGGGATAGTGTTAAGAAACGGTCAAGGTGAATGGATGTTGTCCAGAAGAGTGCTGATTATTGAAGATGACGCCGATGCGGCTGGCGTGCTCGAAGCCTACTTACGCCGTGAAAATTACGATGTCGCCATTACCGGAGATGGTCTTTCCGGGCTGGATATGGCGCACCGGTGGAAACCCGATCTGATCCTGCTGGATGTGATGCTTCCGGGGCTTAACGGCACCGAAGTCCTGGCTGGCCTGCGCCGTAAAAATGATGTTCCGGTGATCATGGTCACCGCCATGGGAGATACACCCGATCGTATTGGCGCCTTGCGCTATGGCGCTGATGATTATGTTGTTAAGCCTTACCATCCGGGAGAAGTTGTGGCTCGGGTGCAGGCGGTACTGCGGCGCAGCAATAAAACAGAAACAAAGGAAGAGATCCTTCGCTGGCAATCGCTTGAAGTGGATGTTACGGCCATCGTGGCGAGCATTATCGACGGGGACACCACACCGCGGACGTTGGATCTGACCCCAACCGAATTTTCACTACTGACCACGCTTATGCGCTCTCCTTCACGTCCTTTTTCCCGCCAGCATTTACTGGAGCACTGTTTGCCGGAAAGTGAAGCCCTGGAGCGCGTGGTGGATACCCATGTTTATAACCTGCGTAAAAAACTCGAGGCGGCGGGTATTTCCGGCGTGCTGGTTAACGTTCGCGGCGTAGGCTACAGGTTCAGACAACCATGACAAAAACCCGCTACTCCTCCCTGTGGCGCTGGATTTGCGCACGTATATTAGCGCTGGCCATCGGAAGCGTAATTGTCATTGCGACCTGTATGTGGCTACGTTATGCGGTGCAGAATTACTGGAACATAGGCAGAATGCCGGCATCGGTCCGACAAGAGTTTCTTGCGCTCAGCCAGAACCCGCAGGCGAACCCGGCGCGCTTCCATCAAATCGTCGATACCTGGTGGGGGTTGAGTTATTCAACCCCATCCATCGCCTCGGCGGACTGGGTCACCGTGGCGTTACTGGTCCTGGTCATGATCCCTTTTATTGTGGTGATGGGATTGCGATATGCCAGGCCACTGGCGCTGCAGTTCAGCCGACTGCGTGATGCGGCAAAGGACGTCGCCAAAGGGCAATTTGGCCGCCAGGCTGAGCTCATCAGGAATGCGCCGGCTGAAATGGTCAGCTTTGCCAGTGACTTTAATGCCATGACGGGGAAACTGGCCCGCTATGAAAAAGAGTTACGTACCTCTCATGTGGCCATGGCGCATGAACTTCGCTCCCCCCTGACTGCCGCTATCGGACGTTTGCAGGGCATGCTGGATGGTGTGTTTGATGCCAGCCCGGAACAACTGGCCATGGTAATGAAACAGCTTCAGCACCTGAATCGCCTGACCGATGAACTTCATCTGCTCTCGCTGTCTGATGCCGGGAATTTGGTGCTGGAAAACGAACCCTTTCGTCTGGATGAGCTGCTTAAGGAACGGGCGACATGGATCATGCCCCAGGCTGATGCACATCGTTTTACAATCAGGCTTCATCATTCTCAGGCGTGTCCCTTCAAAGGCGATACGTTCCGTATGGGCCAGGTTTTCACCATCCTTATGGAAAATGCCCTCCGTTACGGGCGTCATGGCGGTCATCTTGATGTCACGCTGCACTACGCCAGCGGGAAATATTGCCTCGAATTTCGCGATGACGGCCCGGGGGTATCCTCCCAGTTCCTACCGGAAATGTTCAACCGTTTTAGCCGGGAGGAGCAGTCGCGTGCCCGCCACTCCGGCGGCAGCGGTCTCGGTTTGTCGATTGCTCGCGCGATTTGTCAGGCCCATGGCGGCAGTATCAGCGCGTCGTTACCTGAAACCGGCGGACTCGCAGTCAGCCTTTTGTTACCCTGGACGTCGTCTGAGATGGAAAATAGCCGCTCTTGATAATACCTTGACGAAACGTCGAATCTTTCTCGACTAAGCGCGCATTTAATAACGCCATCACCTTTATGGAGCGGCGTTATGTCAGATGAATTTTTACTCCCCCTCCGCCACAGTCTGCACCATTTGTACGACGTGGCGCGCACCCTTTCCTGGCTGCACTTTCTTCCCCTGACCATTCTTTCGGTAGTGATTTTTCTGCTGCCCGGATGCGGGGACAACCAGGGTAATAAGACTGATCCTGTGCGAACGGTGCGCTACGTTGTTGTTGGCTCAGCGCAAACCCTTCCCGCGCTGGAAAGAACCGGAGAGATCCATGCGCACGATGAAACGATTCTGAGCTTTCGTACCGGCGGCCGGATAGTGACGCGTAGCGTCGATATTGGCGATCGGGTCAATGCAGGGCAACTGCTGGCCACGCTTGAAAATACAACCAGTCAGAATCAGCTCGATGGCGCACAGGCTGATTATGAAGGAGCCAAAGCCTCTGCTCAGGTTGCTGCACTTAACGTCAACCGAATGCAAAAGCTCATGCCAACAGGCGCGATTGCCCGCACACAGCTCGATACCGCCCGCGCAGACTGGCTTGTCGCCCGCGCGCGTTTAAAAAACAGCGAGTCCGCGTTGCGTAATGCCCGGGAAAGCCTTGGCTGGACGCGTCTGATTGCGCCGCGAAGCGGCGTGATCACCGAAGTAAGCGCCTCTGCGGGTCAGGTGGTCAATGGTGGTCAGTCGGTGTTGACGCTGGCGACCGGTGAAGCCCGCGATGTGGTGTTTGATATCGCTAAACCCGAGGCGATCCCGCCACAGGAACAGGCTGGCTTGCGAGTTTCCCTCCTCAGCGACCCGTCGGTGCAAGCGTCCGCCGCGGTAAGAGATATTAGCCCGCAGGCCGATCCTCAGACCCGCACATGGCGCGTCAGGGCTACCCTGCAAAACCCACCGCTGGCAATGGCGCTGGGCGCCAGCGTCACCGTCACGTTACCCGCAACGGGTCCGCATGGATACGCCCTTCCCGCTTCAGCGCTGAGCCGCGTCGACGACAAACCGGCGGTTTATGTGATTAACCCACAATCGCAGGCGCAGCTTCGCGTGGTGGTGCCAGCATACTATACCGCCACCTCGGTCATTATCTCCGGCGGCCTTGAACCAGGCGACCGGGTGATTACCGCCGGCGTGAGTAAATTACGCTCCGGCGAGCCGGTGATTGCCGGGGAGTGCGAATCATGAAACCCGTATTGAATGAGAAATTTAACCTGTCCTCCTGGGCGCTAAATCATCAGCAGATGGTCAGTTTCTTCATGCTGCTGATCATTGCTATGGGCGCGTTCTGTTATGAGAACCTGTCACGTAACGAAGATCCGGCGTTTACGATTAAAACGGCCGTTGTTTCTGCGCAATGGCCCGGGGCATCCGTAACGGATACCACCCGACTGCTGACCGATACGCTGGAAAAAAAGCTGCAGGAAACCCCCTGGCTTGATTATCTCGAAAGTGAAACCCGTGCCGGGAGCTCCGTTATTCATGTCAATCTCCTTGACGATACCCCGCCGCAAAAGGTGCCGGATATCTGGTATCAGGTACGTAAGAAAATGCAGGATATTGCCCCCTCTTTGCCAGAAGGCGTTCAGGCCCCCGCCGTCGACGACGAATTTGATGATACGTTCGGTACGATTTATGGCTTTATACCTGAGGGCTATACCCTGCGGGAGGTACGGGACCGTGTTGATACAATCCGCCGGGAGCTCATGTCGTTACCGGATATCGGAAAAACCAGCCTGCTGGGTGAGCAGCAGGAACAGATAGTTCTCTCTTTTTCTCCAGCGCGTCTGGCAGGTATGGGGTTGAACATCCAGCAGGTAGCGGATGCCCTCAGGGCACAAAATGCGGTTGTCCCGGCAGGTATGATCCGCACCGGACAGGAAAATATGGCGATAAAGGTCAGCGGGGAACTGACTTCTGAAGCGAGCTTACGTGCCGTCACGTTGCATATTAACGATCGTTACCTTCCTCTGACGGATATTGCCACCGTTAGTCGGGAAAACGCCGAGCCTCCCCAGCCGGTTTACCGGGTCAACGGCAAACCCGCCATCGGGCTGGCTATTTCGATGGCGCCGACCGGTAATATGCTGCGTTTCGGCGCCGCGCTGAATGCAAAAATGCATGCCATCAGCGTCACGCTGCCGCACGGTATTGAGATGGTCAAGGTTGCCGATCAATCAGCGGTGGTCAGCGACGCCGTAAGCGGGTTTATCCGGGTGCTTATCGAAGCCGTGGCGATCGTCCTGGCCGTTTCGTTTGTCTCGCTGGGTTTACGAGCCGGACTGGTAGTGGCTGCGGCCATCCCACTGGTGCTGGCCATGACCTTTACGGGAATGATGCTGGCAGGAATAGGTCTGCAGCGTATTTCTCTCGGCGCATTGATTATCGCGCTGGGCCTGCTGGTCGATGACGCCATGATCACTGTGGAAACCATGGTCTCTGGTCTGGAAGCCGGGGATTCCCGCCGGCAGGCGGCGACCCGGGCTTTTAAAACGACCGCATTTCCGATGCTGACGGGCACCCTTGTGATGATTGCCGGGTTTATTCCCGTGGGATTTGCTGCGTCCAGCGCCGGTGAATATTGCTTTTCCCTGTTTGCCGTAGTGCTCATCGCCCTGCTGTGCTCATGGGTTGTCGCGATCCTGTTTTCACCATTAACCGGGACGTGGCTGTTATCTGACAACATCAGACAGAAGGCGAAAGGTCCTGGACGGATGGCCCGCGGATACCAGTGGCTATTGCGCAAGGCGTTGCGTCACCGCTTCGCCACCGTGTGTATTGCTCTCATTGCGCTTGGTCTGTCCGTTTACGGAACAACCTTTATGCAGGGGGAGTTTTTCCCCGCCTCCGACAGGCCAGAATTGCTGGTAAGCCTGACGCTACCGGCAAATGCCTCGCAGTCGGAAACGCAAAATACGGCTGAAAAGCTGGAGAAGGCCCTGGCAGGCAACCGCAACGTTGATCGCTTTTCGACATACGTTGGGTCGGGAGCGATCCGTTTTTACCTGCCTATGGATGTGCTTCTGGCAAATGAAAATATCGCCCAGATGGTGGTGGTAGCTAAAGATCTTAAAGCGCGGGATCGTCTTCATCGACAGTTAAACAGGATACTGGCTACGCGCTTTAGCGACATCATCACGCGCGTATCGCCCCTGGAACTTGGGCCCCCCGTCGGCTGGCCAGTCAAATACCGGGTGAGTGGGCCAGATTATCTGAAGGTCAGGTCGATCGCGAACCGCCTGAGCGATGTCATTGGCCGGTCTCCCTCCTCCCGCGAGGTTAATCAGACGGCAGGCGAACCGGAGAGAGTCATTACCCTCAAGGTCAATCAGACCGCAGCCCGGGCTGCGGGCGTGTCGTCAGAAAGTCTGGCCCGGATGCTCAATACCGTCTGGTCCGGCAGTATAGTCACGTCGGTTCGCGATAATGACCGTCTTGTCGATGTGGTGCTCCGGGCCAGGGACAATGAGCGTCTTAACCTCGCCACCTTCTCTTCGCTGACTGTTCAGGGGAATGACGGGAAACAAATTCCCCTCAGCGCCTTTGCCACGCCAGTCTGGGGCGTGGATGATCCGGTTATCTGGCGTCGACAGCGTTTGCCTTTCATCACCGTGCAAACTGACCTCGCCCCGGGACTTCGCGCCGAAGCAGTATCCGCAGCGTTGCGACCAGCGGTAGACAGGTTGCGCGCGGAACTGCCTGAAGGCTACAGCATTGAAGAAGGGGGCGCGGTTGCTGAATCTGAAAAAGGTAATAGTTCGGTCTATGCGGTTCTGCCGGTGACACTGGTCATCATGCTCTTGCTGTTGATGCTCCAGTTGCGCAACTATTCCCGTATGGCGTTGGCTATACTGATGGCCCCGTTTGGTTTACCGGGTATCGTGCTGGCTATGTTACCTGGCGGAACGCCAATGGGATTTGTCGCTCTGCTTGGCGTGATTGCGCTCGCTGGCATGATCATTCGTAACGCCGTCATACTGATTAGCGAGGTTGACAGCAATCTTGCTCAGGGAATGGCTAGCGATGCCGCCATTATTGCGGCAGCAGAGCATCGTGCGCGCCCCATCTGCCTGACGGCCTGTGCCGCCATTCTGGGAATGATCCCCATCTCTCATCAGGTATTCTGGGGACCGATGGCCTATGCGATTATCGGGGGACTACTGGTTGCCACGCTGGTTACACTGACCGTTTTACCGGCATCGTTTAGCCTGTTGTTACACCTGAGAATGACGTCCTCAGGCGAGTTCACTGCTTCTTCGGCAGCAGAGAGCGAGGAGAAATGCCGAAGGCTTTGCGGAAGGCATGGCTGAAATGAGAGAAATCGGAGAAGCCGAAATCCAGCGCCGCCTGGGACACGCTACTGACTCGTCCACGTTCGATAGCCTCTCGGCTAGCCTGCAGCCTCTCCTGCCAAATCACTGCCATCGGCGTTTTTTTATGGCGGGCGAAAGCACGCGTGACGGTACGAACGGAAACGTGGTGCGCCCGTGCCAGGCTTTCGATGTTCAAATCGGGATCGACAAGTTGCCGCCGGATGTAGTTCATCATCCGGGAATACAGATCGCGCTCAACACCAACGTTGTTCAGGTCCTGTAACTCCAGGCTCAGCACCAGCAGATCCAGCAACGTCTGGGAGAAGCGGCCGGAGATATCCGCTGTGTCCAGACAGGCGGGCATCGCTGCCGCCTGACGCAGCATTTCGCGCAATGGGATCACGCCCGGGCGGCGGTCGTCGAGCACCATCGCGGTGAGGTGTTCGACCCCAGGTAAATGACAGCTCAGCAAATGGCGGGGGATCCGCACCAGATGATTATCGCGCCCGCCAAGACTGAAGCGGAATGTCTGGGCGGCATCGTAGAGCACCAGACTGTCCGCTGCCAGCGTCGCCTTGCGTCCCCCCTGTTCAAGCTGACCGTATCCATCCTGCATATACCCCAACCACAGATCGTCGTCGGGGCCCTGGCGCAAATAACGGGCCGTGCGATCCCAGCTGTGTAGCGGCGCGGACAGTGAACACATATCCACCAGACCCACTCCACGTACCGTCAGCCGTGCATCAAAGTCGACCCCAGCCAGAGGGGCGCTGGCTGCTGGAATACAGTGACGTAACACTACGTCGTTCCAGTACTCGAAGCGGCGCGACTCGCTAACGCCAACGGTTGAATAGTGGAGACTGCCCGCAGACTGCATGCTATTCATTATCATTCACCTCGCGCCGGGTATTCCGCCAAAACGACAGAAACGTTTCCGCAGACAGCAACTATCATGCCAACGAGCTAATACACCCTCTTTCTGTTAAGCCGATCGGCGCTAAGTTACCGGGAAATATCACTGAAAATCCGCGCCCCCCTTTTCTGCTGGCATATAGGGCGTCGAATAGCGGGACGACAAAACGTGGAACCGCACCCTAAACGTGCGGCGTCTGCACTATGGCGGACCATCACACGACGAGGGGCAGGCCCGCAACCGAATGTCCCTTCCAGCCAAACGACTGTCCTGCTGAAGCAAGTACGCCGCAAATTTCTCCCTAGTATCAGTAAGCGTAAGGTCTTCCGGCCACACCGTGCTCCGGACATAACACGACATCAGACAAGAGGGGGAACGTCATGACTTTCAGTAACGCTACGTTTCGCATCAGCCTGGCCGCCTGCACACTGTGGCTGGCAACCGGCCCGGCCCACGCGGTCGATCTCAATTCGCAGGACCTCATTCCAGCCCCCGCCGGCACCGATGCCATTCTGGGATATTTCACCTACGCGACGAGAGATAGCTTCACCCCGACCGGGGGCGGCGAACTTAAGCAAGAAACCGGGCTCGACTCCTTCGTCAGCATCTTTCGTTACGTTCATTACATGGACGTCGGTGGCTTTACGGTTGCGCCGCAAGTGCTGCTGCCATACGGACGCCTCTACAATGGCTCACTAAACGGCGTTCGACTTGATTCAGCCAGCGGCCTGGGCGATCCCATCCTTGCCGCGCCGGTCTGGCTGGTCAACAACCCCAGCACAACCTTCGCCATTGTGCCTTACCTGTACCTCCCCGCGGGCTCCTACGACGCCGGACGCACGCTTAACGTCGGCGAAAATCGCTGGAAGTTCGACCTTCAGCTCGGCGGCGTGCAGCAGCTGGGTAACGGTTTCGCCACCCAACTGTCCACGGACGTGATGTGGTATGGCGTCAACGACGACGCCTCGGGCATCGGCACCGGTCGACTCAAGCAGGACAACACCTATCAGTTTCAGGGCTGGGTGACCTGGGCGCCGCCCGCCGATAAGAGCTGGACCCTGGCCGCCGGTTATTCCCAATACTGGGGCGGCAAACAGCAGCTTGACGGTATCGAGAACGGACAGGCGACGCGCGTCGATCAGGTACGGCTGGAATTATCGAAATTCGTCACCCCCACGGTGCAGGTACAGGGTCTGCTCCAGCGCGACCTCAACGTCGATGGCGGTTTTAAGGAAGATCTGCATACCACCCTGCGCGTGATGAAACTGTTCTGATGCGAATCGGCACAGAGACATCCCCAGACTCACTACTCACCCGCAACGGAGAAATCCATCATGACCGATCAGCAGCAAAAACCCACACTCTATGAACGTCTCGGCGGTTATGACGCCGTTTACGCTTTCGCAGGGGAAGTGTTGAAGACCTGTATGAAGCATCCCGATATCGGCCATATCTGGGCGCACGTATCCGAATCGTCGTTCCAGAAAGAGCATATCAACTTTGTCGATTTTCTGTGCAAGCACTGGGGCGGCAACACGGTCTACCGGGGACGAGATATGGTGACCGCGCACCGCGGAATGGGGCTGACCGAAGTGCACTGGAAAGCCGTATTCGAGGCTATTGATGAATGCTACGAGAACTTCAACGTTCCGCAGGATATCCGTGAAGAGGTCACCGCATTCCTGACCCAGTTCAAACCCGCCGTCATCGGCAGCCCATCATACCGGGATGTGGTACTCGCGCACCCTGACATGGACGTCACCAAAGGGATGAAAAGCGTCGGCATTCACTGGCCGAAAACAGATAAACCGTCTTAACCGAGGACGGACATCCGCGCAACAGGCGGGTGTCCGTCTCAGCCAAATGACTGACCTGCACAACCATGTAGTGATGACATTTCGGGCTTATGTTGAAGGCAGGTTGCATTGGCAAACACCATACAAAGGGAACTCCATGGCTATTGAACGTCCTACCATTGAACAACTGCAAGCGCTCGCCAGTCGGCTAAACATACGATTGACGCCTGCGCAAGCCGAAGAATATCTGGCGCTGATGCAGGCCAATTTCGACGCCTATGATCTCATCGACGCCCTGCCCGATGAGATCCCCGCGGTGCACTACCCACGCGCCGCCGGCTATCGTCCTGAAGGCGACGAAAACCCGCTTAACGCCTGGTATTACAAGACCGAGGTAACAGGTGCAGCAACAGGTAAACTGGCCGGCCGCACCGTGGTGCTCAAGGATAACATCGCGCTGGCTGGCGTACCGATGATGAACGGCGCCTCGACGCTGGAAGGCTTCGTCCCCCTCTACGACGCCACCGTTGCCACCCGACTGCTGGATGCTGGCGCGACTATTCTCGGCAAGGCGACCTGCGAGCACTTCTGCTTGTCGGGAGGCAGCCATACCTCCGATCCGGCGCCCGTGCATAACCCGTTGCGCCGCGGCTACTCGGCCGGTGGCTCATCTTCTGGCAGCGCCGCTTTGGTCGCTTCCGGGGAAGTCGATTTGGCCATGGGCGGCGATCAAGGGGGCTCGGCGCGTATTCCCGCCGCATGGTGTGGCCTCTATGGCCTGAAACCGACCCACGGTCTGGTGCCTTATACCGGCATCATGCCGATCGAAGCCACTTTCGACCATACCGGGCCGATGACCCGCAGCGTAAAAGACAATGCCTTAGTCCTTGAGGTCATTGCCGGCGCGGACGGATTGGACCCACGTCAGTATGCTCCCAAAGTGGAAGCCTATACCGAGGCGCTCGGTAAGGGAGTCCGTGGCTTAAAGATCGGCATTATGGCCGAAGGTTTTCAGTTGCCGAACCTGGATGCGCGAGTCGCGGAGAAAGTTCGCGCTGCCGTCGCCCGTCTGCAGGAATTAGGCGCGACGGTCGGCGAGATTTCGGTACCGGAGCATAGCCTGGCGGGTGCGCTCTGGTCCCCTATCGGCTGCGAGGGGCTGACCGCGCAGATGATGCATGGCAACGGCATGGGCTTTAACTGGAAAGGACAATATGACGTGGCGCTGCTGGACAAGCACGCCCAGTGGCGTGACGACGCCGATGCGCTTTCCCCATCGCTGAAGATATGCATGTTCGTCGGCCAGTACGGGCTGGAACGCTACCATGGCCGCTACTATGCCAAGGCGCAGAATATCGCGCGTCGCGCGCGTGCGGGCTATGACCGGGCGCTGGCGGACTTCGACCTGCTGGTGATGCCCACTGTACCGCTTGTCGCTCAGCCATTGCCGGAACCTGACTGCTCCATTACCGAATACATCTCCCGCGCATTTGAAATGATCGGCAATACCGCGCCGCAGGATATTACCGGCCATCCGGCAATGACTCTCCCTTGTGGGCTGGTCGACGGCTTACCGGTAGGAATGATGTTGGTAGGACGCCACTTCGCCGAAAGCACCCTTTATCAGGCCGCCGCCGCATTTGAAGCTTCCGGCGACTGGCGGATGTTTTAACCCTTAACCATCGGGAACCATAAAATGAGCCATCAACACGACCACGACCATACTGAACCACCGGCGGACATCGAGCTACGCGTCCGGGCGCTGGAATCCCTGCTACAGGAGAAAGGACTGATTGACCCGGCGGCACTGGATGAACTGATTGACACTTATGAGCACAAGGTCGGCCCCCGTAACGGCGCGCAGGTGGTCGCTAAAGCGTGGAGTGATCCGGAGTATAAACGTCGGCTGCTGGAGGACGCCACAGCCGCCATCGCCGAGCTGGGTTTCTCCGGCGTGCAGGGTGAAGACATGCAGGTAGTGGAGAACACGCCGGACGTGCACAACGTGACCGTCTGTACATTATGTTCCTGCTACCCCTGGCCGGTGCTGGGTCTGCCACCGGTGTGGTACAAATCGGCCCCCTATCGCTCGCGTATCGTTATCGACCCGCGCGGCGTTCTGGCCGAATTCGGGGTAAACATTCCAGAAAGTAAAGAGGTGCGCGTCTGGGACAGCAGCGCGGAACTGCGCTATCTGGTCCTGCCAGAACGTCCGGCGGGTACCGACGGCTGGAGCGAAGCGCAGCTGATCGAACTGGTCACCCGCGATTCCATGATCGGCACCGGCCTGGTCGCCGCGCCATAATAAGAGGAGAAAACCATGAACGGGATACATGATCTGGG
>NZ_PIOG01000196.1:0-701 GCF_002810545.1 Klebsiella sp. A-Nf5
TTTGAAGATAGCGTAGTCAACACAGTCAAGATTACGTTAATGGGTGGGGCTAAATGGGATGCCATCGATCAAAAATATAAGTTTTCGAGATCTCTAGACCACGTTCCTGAAATCGACACGACCTGTTACATTCTTAAAGATGCCCATCTAGAAGAATTCATGCGTGTAATTTCTGAATGTGGCAATGGACAGAACTCGCTTGAATTAGGTTCTTACAAACTCAATGAAAATGCACGCGCTTATGTTGATGGAAATAAATTATTTCAGCGACATGCTGCTCTACTTGGTAGCACAGGTTCAGGTAAATCGTGGACGGTTGCATCAATTCTTGAAAGAAGTTCACGACTACCATCTTCAAACCTCGTGGTATTCGATTTGCACGGTGAATATAAAGAACTTTCCTATGCAAAACAATTGAGAATACCAGGGCCGGATGAGGTTGATGTAGAGGATGATTCTCTACTATTCCTACCCTATTGGTTGCTCAATTCAGAAGAGATTCAGTCATTATTCGTTGATCGAAGTGAATTCAGTGCACACAACCAAGTTGTGGTTGTTCAAGATGCAATTACCGAGCAAAAGAAAGATTTCCTTCAAACGAATGGTAGAACCGACCTGCTGCAGTCTTTTACACTCGACAGTCCAATTCCATATTCTCTGAGTAATGTCATCGGGAAGCTAAAATATTTAAACGAAGAGAA
>NZ_PIOG01000068.1:0-98986 GCF_002810545.1 Klebsiella sp. A-Nf5
CGCCGGCGAAAATGCGGGCACCGTCACGCACACGCACCCCCATATGCTGCGTCACGCCTGCGGCTATGAACTGGCGGAAAGAGGTACAGATACCCGTTTGATACAGGATTATCTGGGACATCGTAATATTCGTCACACGGTACGCTACACCGCCAGTAATGCGGCACGTTTTGCCGGAATTTGGGAAAGAAATAATCTTTTAGAGGAAAAAGGCTTGCAACAGAAAAACGATTTAACTGATTGATTTAAGGCAATATAATTAATTGCGAACAGGTCAATTGGGGCCAAACTGTTTATATCATAAAAATGTTTTGTAATGTTTTGCAACTCACTGCGCCATATTTCTGCAGAAAAAATCATATTGTATTGATTATTATGTGTTTTTAATCCCGAAATCACTCACTTTTCTCTCATCAGATTCCAGCTGCACCGGCGATCCTTCGCCAGCACCATCGCTATACCTTTCGCACTCCCTCCTACTCATCCAGATAATATACCCATAAAAAGCCAATCACGCAGAATTTAAAACCACAAAAACGCCAGAGTAAAACCAAAAACAGGTCACTTATCCCGACGAGTCAAAATGGCCCCAATTGTCTCATCAGTTGGGTGAAAACTGTGCAGAGCCGGCAGCCTGACTACTCGGCTGAAATCTGAAATGCCTGGAAGGCACATCGGCTGCCAATCCGGTTCGTTATTTCGACATCGTTCAAAGGAAAACAGTATGAAAATCAAAACACTGGCAATGGTTGTTGTGTCAGCCCTGTCTCTGAGCTCCGCGGCGGCGCTGGCCGATACCACCACGGTCAACGGCGGGACAGTGCATTTTAAAGGGGAAGTCGTCAATGCGGCCTGTGCGGTAGATGCCGGCTCTATCGATCAAACCGTCCAGTTAGGTCAGGTGCGTTCCGCGAAACTTGCCACCGCGGGTAGCACCAGCTCCTCCGTCGGTTTCAACATCCAGCTGGATGACTGCGACACCACAGTGGCGACCAAAGCTTCCGTCGCTTTCTCCGGTACCGCCATTGACAGCAGCAACACCACCGTTCTGGCACTGCAAAACTCAGCCGCTGGCGGCGCAACCAACGTTGGCGTGCAGATCCTCGACAACACCGGCACGCCACTGGCGCTGGACGGCGCCACCTTCAGTGCCGCGACCACGCTGAATGACGGCACCAACATTATCCCGTTCCAGGCGCGTTACTACGCGACCGGCGCAGCGACCGCCGGTACGGCGAACGCGGATGCCACGTTCAAAGTGCAGTACGAGTAAGGCCCGATCCACGCAGGGAGGCAATCAGGGCCAGGAGGGCCCGCTCTCTATTTCCAACTGGAGTGAAACGATGCAGGGAATGAAATCAGGTCTGCTGCTGCTACTACCCCCGCTGGCCCTGGCCGGTAATCAGTGGAACGTCACGCTGCCTGGGGGCAGCATGCGTTTTCAGGGCCTGATTATGGCGAGTTCCTGCCGCGTCGAAGCGGGCGATCGGCAGATGACAGTCAATCTGGGGCAGATCAGCAGTAACCGATTTCATGATGTCGGGGAAGACAGTAACCCGATCCCTTTCGCGATTCATTTACAGGATTGCAGTACCGCAGTCAGCCAGCATGTGGGCGTGGCATTTCACGGTGTGGCTGATGGTAAAAATCCCGATGTGCTCTCGGTGGGCGAAGGCCCGGGGATCGCCAGCGGGATTGGCATTGCGCTGTTCGACAGTCAGGGCCAGCAATTGCCGCTCAATCGTCCGCCTGACCGCTGGGTACCGCTCTACCGCGGACCAACGACGCTCAATTTTGTCGCCAAATATCGGGCGACCGGACGCCAGGTCACCGGCGGCGCGGCCAACGCCCAGGCCTGGTTCTCATTGACCTATCAGTAATTAATCCGCAGACAAACAGGACAACACGGTGAGCAGACAAGGAGATAACGTGAGAAAAATGGCAACGACGACACGCGGCATACTGGCGGGATGTTTACTTTTCGTCGCCGGTGCGTTGAGCGCCAGCGCGCAGGCGGGCGTCGCGCTGGGCGCGACCCGGGTTATCTACCCGGCGGGACAGAAACAAGTCCAGCTCGCGGTGACCAATAATGATGACAACAGCACCTGGCTTATTCAGTCATGGGTGGAAAATGCCGATGGTCAGCGAGATGGCCGGTTTGTCATCACTCCCCCGCTGTTTGCCATGCAGGGCAAAAAAGAGAACACCCTGCGCATTATCGACGCCACCAATAACCAGCTGCCGCAGGATCGGGAAAGCCTGTTCTGGATGAACGTGAAGGCGATCCCCTCGATGGATAAATCCAAGCTCAGCGACAATACCCTGCAGCTGGCGATTATCAGCCGCATCAAGCTCTACTACCGTCCGGGAAAACTGACCCTGCCCCCGGATCAGGCAGCGGAAAAGCTGACCTTTAGCCGCAGCGGATCGTCGCTGACGCTGACGAACCCAACCCCTTATTACCTGACGGTGACCGAACTGAACGCCGGGACGCGCATTCTGGAAAACGCCCTCGTGCCGCCGATGGGCAAAACCAGCGTCAAGCTGCCCGCAGATGCCGGGAACACCATCACCTATCGCACGATTAACGATTACGGCGCGCTGACGCCGAAAATGAATGGCGTACTACGTTAACCCAGAGTACCCCGCCGCGCGGGCCACGCTGCGCATGACCAGAAGCACTGACAGCCGGGCAACGTCGGACCGGAGGGATTATGTCACATCGAAAATATGGACTGGACCATTGGGGTTGCCGAAGCGCCCGGCGCCTGCTTACTCCGGCGCTGACGCTGTGGCTCAGCTCACTACCGTTTGCCGTGCGGGCGGACCTCTATTTTAACCCCCGCTTTTTAGCTGACGATCCGGCGGCGGTGGCTGACCTGTCGGGATTTGAAAAAGGCCAGGAGGTGCCTCCAGGCACCTATCGCGTCGATATTTATCTCAACAATGGTTTTATGACCACCCGGGACGTCACTTTCCAGGCCAACGCGCAGGGCCATGGCTTGTCACCCTGTCTGACGCGCGGCCAGCTGGCGAGTATGGGCGTGGATACCGGGCGGGTGCCGGGCATGGCTTCGCTGGACAGCGCAGCCTGCGTGCCGCTAACGACGCTTATCAGCGAAGCCACTACGCGCTTTGACGTTGGCCAACAGCGTCTGTATCTCACCGTGCCCCAGGCATTTATGGGCACCCGCGCGCGCGGCTATATTCCGCCGGAGCTGTGGGATGACGGTATCACCGCCGGGCTGATTAACTATAACTTCACGGGCAATAACGTCCATAACACCACGGGTGGCAGCAGCCGTTACGCCTATCTGAATCTGCAGAGCGGCCTGAACCTTGGCGCCTGGCGTCTGCGCGATAACAGCACGTGGAGCTACAGTAGCGGCAGCGGCAGCGCTTCCTCCAGTGAAAACCGCTGGCAGCACGTTAACAGCTGGCTTGAGCGGGACATCACGCCTCTGCGTTCGCGGCTCACCATCGGGGACAGCTATACCAACGGCGATGTCTTCGACGGGATCAACTTCCGCGGCGCCCAGCTGGCCTCGGACGACAATATGCTACCGGACAGCCAGAAAGGCTTCGCGCCGGTGATCCACGGGATCGCCCGCGGCACGGCGCAGGTGTCAATCAGGCAAAACGGCTATGAAATCTACCAGAGCACGGTGCCACCGGGGCCGTTTACCATCGACGATCTCTACGCTGCGGGCAATGGCGGCGATCTGCAGGTCACGATTAAAGAAGCGGATGGCTCCCGCCAGGTCTTCAGCGTGCCCTGGTCAACGGTGCCGGTGCTGCAGCGTGAAGGCCATACCCGCTTCGCCCTCACCGCCGGGGAGTACCGCAGCGGCAACAGCCAGCAGGAGACGCCCGATTTTTTCCAGAGCACGGCCATGCATGGCCTGCCGGCCGGCTGGACCTTGTACGGCGGCACTCAGCTGGCGGACCGCTATCGCGCCTTTAACCTTGGGGTGGGGAAAAACATGGGCTATTTCGGCGCCCTGTCGCTGGATATCACCCAAGCCAACGCCACGCTGGCGGACGACAGCGAGCATCAGGGGCAGTCGGTGCGTTTTCTCTATAACAAATCCCTGGATGAGACCGGGACTAACCTGCAGCTGGTGGGCTACCGCTACTCCACCCGCGGCTACTATAACTTTGCCGATACCACCTACCGCCGGATGAGCGGCTACAGTGTGGAAACCCAGGACGGCGTTATCCAGGTGAAACCCAAATTTACCGACTACTACAATCTGGCTTACAGCAAGCGCGGCAAGGTGCAGCTGAGCGTGACCCAGCAGCTGGGGCGTACCGCCACCCTCTATCTGAGCGGCAGCCACCAGACCTACTGGGGTACCGACGATGCCGATGAGCAACTGCAGGCCGGCCTCAACGCCGCCGTAAACGATATCAACTGGTCGCTAAGCTACAGTCTGACCAAAAACGCCTGGCAGCAAGGGCGCGATCAGATGCTGGCGGTCAACGTCAATATCCCCTTCAGCCACTGGCTGCGTTCCGATAGCCGCTCGGTCTGGCGGCACGCCAGCGCCAGCTACAGCCTGTCGCACGATCTTAATGGCCGCATGACCAATCTGGCGGGCCTGTACGGCACCCTGCTGGAAGACAACAACCTCAGCTATAGCGTACAGACCGGCTATGCCGGCGGCGGCAACGGCGACAGCGGGAGCACAGGCTATACCGCGCTCAACTACCGCGGCGGCTACGGCAACGCCAACGTCGGCTACAGCCGCAGCGACGGCTTTAAACAGCTCTACTACGGGGTCAGCGGCGGCGTGCTGGCGCACGCCAACGGCATCACCCTGAGCCAGCCGTTGAACGATACCGTGGTGCTGGTGAAAGCCCCCGGCGCCGGCGGCGTGAAGGTGGAAAACCAGACCGGGGTACGCACCGACTGGCGCGGGTATGCCGTCCTGCCTTATGCCACCGAGTATCGCGAAAACCGGATCGCGCTGGACACCAACACCCTGGCGGACAATGTCGACCTTGATGATGCAGTGGTCAGCGTGGTGCCCACCCATGGGGCGATCGTCCGCGCCAACTTTAACGCGCAGGTGGGGATGAAGATCCTGATGACGCTGACCCACCGCGGCAAACCGGTGCCGTTTGGCGCCCTCGCCACCGGCGACAGCAACCAGAGCGGCAGCATTGTCGCGGATAACGGCCAGGTCTACCTGAGCGGGATGCCGCTGGCGGGCAAGGTGCGAGTGAAATGGGGCGATGGCCCGGACGCTCAGTGCGTGGCCGATTATCGTCTGCCGCCGGAGAGTCAGCAGCAGGCGCTCAGCCAGCTGTCGGCCGCGTGCCGCTAAGGAGATCATGATGAAAACACTGCAGTATCTGCTGGGCGCCCTGCTCACCCTGGTGACGCCGTTTGCCTTCGCTGCCGATAGCACGATCACCATCAGCGGCTATGTGCGCGACAACGCCTGCGCAGTGGCCGGCGAGTCGAAGGATTTCACTGTCGATTTTCAGGACAACGCCGCGAAGCAGTTTTATGCCGTCGGAGCGACGACGCCGCCGGTGCCGTTCCGCATCGTGCTGTCGCCCTGCGGCACTTCCGTCACCGCGGTGAAGGTCGGTTTCACCGGCGTGGCGGACAGCGTCAACACCAGCCTGTTAAAACTCGATGCCGGCGCCTCGGCGGCGGCGGGAATGGGGGTGGAAATTCTCGATCAGCAGCAGTCCCGGCTGCCGGTCAATGCGCCGTCGTCAGCCATGTCCTGGACCACGCTGACGCCGGGCCAGACCAACATTCTCAACTTTTACGCCCGTCTGATGGCCACTCAGGTGCCCGTCACCGCCGGGCATGTCAATGCGACAGCGACATTCACGCTGGAATTTCAGTAAGCGGAGGCTGAAATGAAATGGACCCACGTGGGCTGGCTGCTGGCCGGCCTGTTAACCGCGAGCGCTTCCCTGCGGGCGGCCGACGTCACCCTCACCGTCAACGGGAAGGTGGTGGCCAGACCCTGTACCGTTTCCACCGTCAATGCCACCGTCGAGCTGGGCGATCTCTATACCTTTAGCCTGATCGGCGCGGGCTCGGCATCGGCCTGGCACAGCGTGGCGCTGGATCTCAGTAACTGCCCCGTGGGTACTTCACGGGTGAAGGCCACCTTCAGCGGGACGGCGGACAGTACCGGCTATTACAAAAACCAGGGAACGGCGGGCAATATTCAGCTCGAACTGCAGAGCGAGGATGGCACCACGCTGAACAATGGCAGCAGCCAGTCGGTACAGGTGGATGAGGCCAGCCAGTCCGCTCGCTTCCCGCTGCAGGTTAGAGCCCTGTCCGTCAACGGCGGCGCCACGCAAGGCACCATTCAGGCGGTGATTAACGTCACCTATACCTACGCCTGAGCCAGGAGAGCATCATGATGAAAAAAATTATCCCCCTGTTCACCACCCTGCTGCTGCTGGGCTGGTCGATGAACGCCTGGTCCTTTGCCTGCAAAACAGCCACCGGGGCGACGATCCCCATCGGCGGCGGGTCAGCCAACGTCTACGTTAATCTGACACCGGCGGTTAACGTCGGGCAAAACCTGGTGGTCGACCTCTCCACGCAGATTTTTTGCCATAACGACTATCCGGAAACGATCACTGACTACGTCACCCTGCAGCGCGGATCCGCCTACGGCGGCGTGCTGTCGAGTTTCTCCGGCACCGTGAAATATAACGGCACCTCTTACCCCTTCCCGACCACCACGGAAACGGCGCGGGTGGTTTACGATTCACGGACCGATAAGCCCTGGCCCACCGTCCTGTATCTGACGCCGGTCAGCACCGCCGGTGGGGTGGCGATCACCGCAGGATCGTTAATCGCGGTGCTGATCCTGCATCAGACCAACAACTACAATAGCGACTCCTTCCAGTTCATCTGGAACATTTACGCCAACAACGACGTGGTGGTCCCCACCGGCGGCTGCGATGTCTCCGCCCGCGATGTCACCGTCACCCTCCCCGACTACCCGGGATCGATGACCGTGCCGCTCACCGTGCACTGCGCGCAAAGCCAGCAGCTGGGGTATTACCTCTCCGGCACCACCGCGGATAGCGCCAACGCGATCTTCACCAATACCGCCTCCGCCTCGCCGGCGCAGGGGATAGGCGTTCAGCTGACCCGCAACGGCAGCGCCGTGCCGGCGAACAGCACGGTCTCGCTGGGCACCGTCAGTACCTCGCCAGTTAATCTCGGTCTCACGGCAACCTATGCCCGGACCACAGGCCAGGTCACCGCCGGCAACGTGCAGTCGATCATCGGCATCACCTTTGTCTATCAATGATGACCGACTATATCCTCTCACCCTGCTCGCTGGCCGCCCGCGGGTTGAGCCAGCTGATGCTGAACGCCGCGAAGCGGCCCGTTGAGCTGCCAGTCGAGGGCGTGTCCCTCCGGGAGCTGACCGCCGTGAAGCGGATCGTGGTGTTTCTCCCTGACGATCCCCTGTGGATGCTCACCACGCTGCGCCAGGCGGCCAGGCTGCTCGACCAGACCTCGCAGCCGTTACCGATGTTGATTCTGAGCCGCAGCCCGGCCATCTGGCTGTGGCAAACGCTGCTTTATCAGGTGAGTCATCCGGATCGTCTGCGCAACGTCCATACCGCCCCCGCCGATCTGTCCTGCACGGAGCTGGCCGATCGGCTGGAGAACGCACCGCGACTTGAGCGGCTTGCCAGTGAAGCCGCCCTGCTCCACGACAAACGAGCCGCCGGGTTGAGCCATGCCGAGTTCAAAGTGATCCTCGCCCTGCTGCAAGGGCAGACGATAGGCGAGCAGGCCCAGCGTCTCCGATTGAGCCAGAAAACGCTCTACACCCAGCGGCTAGCCGGGGTGAAAAAGCTGGTGGAATATCACCCGCATCTGGCCCCCCGCTTTCCGCGCACGCTGCTACCGCGCTCATCCGCCAGCTCACTGTCGGCGTTTGAACAGGAATGGGTACAAGCGATCCACGATCGTCAGGTCTTCCCGGTTTTTCAACCTATCGTCGATAGTCGCTCACAGCTACAGGGGGTGGAGATCCTGATCCGCTGGCGCCACCGCGGCCAGGTTCTCCATCCGCAGGCTTTTTTGCCGCAGTTTCGCGCCGACTACGCCTGGCTGCTGCTCACGGCTTTTGTCCTGCAGGAGGCCGTGCAGAATATTAATGAGCATCCGGGTACTTTCTATTTTTCGGTCAATATTCCTTCCTCGCTCGCCGCCAGTGATAGCCTGCTGCGGATGGTGGAAGCCGCTCGCCAGCAGCTCCGGCAGCCAGAGGGCGTGGAAAGGCTGGTGCTGGAATATGCTGAAACCATCGATTTTCGCCGTCAGAGCCGCTCCACCGCCCAGGTGGAGGAACTGCAACGAGCTGGCGTGCGGGTGATGCTGGACGACTGCTTTTCTCAGGGGAGCGTCATCTTTCCGGCGCGTCGACTGCACTTCAATGCTTATAAACTGGATATGAGCATCGTCAACGACGCCCAGCACGATCCAAAAGCGCTTGCGCTGATAAAAAGCCTGGCCTACTACTGCCAGTTAAGCGACAGCCGCTGTGTGGCGGAAGGGGTGGATTCGCTGGCGAAGTTTACGCAGTTAAAATCGTTGGGTATTGACCGTTTCCAGGGCTATCTGTTTTCACCGCCGATGCGGCGCGAGCATCTCCCGGATCTGATCCGCCGCTTTTCCCATCAGCGCGATCCGGCGGATCGTTGATGGCGCGAGAAAAGCGCACCGGCTGGCACCGGTGCCGGTACGTCAGGCGCGAATATCGTCGTATTCGCGGGTGTTATCGAATTCATGTTTGGCAAACGGGCAGAGAGGGATGATCTTCCGCTGCTCCTGGCGCATTTTTTCCACCACCTTCGCCACCAGCTGTTTCCCCACGCCCTGGCCTTTCAGGCTGGGATCAACATCGGTATGTTCGATAATACTGAGGTGTTCGCCGGTGGGAACAAAAACAATTTCCGCCACCTGGTTTCCCTGCGCGTCGTTAACATAAAACTTGTTGTGCCCTTCCAGTATTTCCATCTTCTCCTCGCTTATTTATGACGATAGTGCAGGGCGCCGCTCGGGCAGGTATCGATCACTTTTACCACCGTCGCCACATCCACTTCATCCGGGATAATCCACGGTTTACGCTTCAGGTTAAAAAGCTTCGCACTGCCGCGCACGCAGTTCCCCGAATGCTGACAGATCGCCGTATTAAAGTAGACGTCGATTTTCTCTCCGGTGTAGACCCGGTAGCCCGCTTCCAGTAATTCCTTATCCATGACATTGCCTCGTTCTTTTTTTATGTTTCAGGCTAAGCATAGTCCTACACGTCGAGGCTGACTACGCGTAAGCGTGGGAATTGGCGCCTCACATCTTGCTTTCCCATCGGGTAAGGATCCCGCAGTCGGCGATCCGTTGACTTTCATTCCCGCAACGAGGCGATTACACTCATCACACACTGGTATGATCACTCAGGGATGCTCTATTGAATCATATTGCCACCATCGCCCGCCCGGCGCGGTTACTGCTCGTCTTACCGCTTTCCGGCTGCTCACTTTCGCCCGCGATCCCGGTATTGGGCGCCGCGTTCCCCGGCTGGTTTTTCTGCTTATTGGGCGGGGTGTTTTTACTGATCCCCTGCCATATCCTGATTACCCGTAAAGGCTGGCAGCCACGCTTTTCTCCCCTGGTCTTCAGCTATGTCGCGCTGATGTTCCTGTTCGCCACGCTGCTGTGGTTTCTGTTTTTTGTTCACTGATCGCTTATGACAACTTCCCGCACTCCCCTGTTACGCAAAAAGTGGCCTCTGCTGGCGCTGGTCCTTGCCGCTATCCTGGCGCTGATCCTGGTTATCTGGCAGTTGCAAACCTCGCCGGAGACCAATGACGCCTATGTTTATGCCGATACCATTGATGTGGTGCCCGAGGTCAGCGGACGCATCGTGGAGATGCCCATTCGCGATAACCAGCGGGTGAAAAAAGGCGATCTGCTGTTCCGCATCGACCCCCGCCCCTATCAGGCGATGCTCGATGACGCGAAAGCGCGGCTGACGACCCTCGACGCGCAGATCATGCTGACCCAGCGCACCATCAAAGCGCAGGAGTATAACGCCCAGTCGGTGGCGGCCGCCGTCGAGCGCGCCAGAGCGCTGGTCAAGCAGACCACCTCCACGCGCACCCGCCTTGAGCCGCTGGTGCCGCAGGGGTTTGCCTCCCAGGAAGATCTCGATCAGGCGCGCACCGCTGAGAAAGCGGCACGGGCGGAGCTGGAGGCCACGCTGCTGCAGGCCAGACAGGCCTCGGCTGCCGTGACCGGCGTGGATGCCATGGTAGCGCAACGCGCCGGGATCCTGGCGCAAATCGCCCTCGCTGAACTGCATCTGGAATTTACCGAAGTGCGCGCGCCGTTCAACGGCGTGGTGGTGGCGCTGAAAACCACCGTCGGCCAGTACGCCTCGGCGCTGAAGCCAGTCTTCACCCTGCTGGATGACGATCGCTGGTATGTGATCGCTAACTTCCGCGAGACCGATCTAAACAACGTGCGCCCCGGCGTGGCGGCGCGGATCACCGTGATGACCAACCACAACCGGACCTTTAACGGCGTGGTGGATTCGGTCGGCTCCGGGGTCCTGCCCGAAGGTGGGAGCGTCATCGAAGGGCTGCCGCTGATCCAGAAAAGCATTAACTGGGTTCACGTCTCGCAGCGCTTCCCGGTGAAAATCGCCGTCAGCGATCCCGATCCGGCGCTGTTCCGTATGGGCGCCTCGGCCAGCGCCGTGCTGCAGCCATAGCCGGGGGACGCTATGTTTCCTCTCGCCCATTTTTTACGCCAGGAACTGCGCGACGCGCCGGGACGCGCCAGCTACACGCTGCGCCTGACGCTGAGCTGCGCGGTGCTCATCACCCTGTTTATGACCCTGCAGATCCCCTTCCTGGCCGTTGCGCTGATCGTCGTGTTCTACGTCAGTCAGCCTAACGTGCTGATGATCAAGCTGGTCAGCGTGGTCTTTGTTGTCACCGTCACCGTGGCGCTCGGCGGCGTGCTGCTGATCATCAAGTGGACCTATGACTACCCGCTGATCCGCCTGGCGGCCTCCGTGGCGCTCTTTTTCTGCGCCATCTACCTGATGCGGGTGCTGGGTAAGCTGGGACTGGCTTTTTTCGTGGTGGCGCTGGCGGTGATTTACGCTCAGACCTTCCCGTCAATGACCAGTCAGAGCGAGATCCTGGTGCGGCTGCTGCTCTGGCTGTGGGTGGCGATTAACACCGCGATCCTCGTCACTTTGCTGGTCAACGCCTGTTTTCAGCAGGCCTTTCCCGGCAACCAGTTTAAGGCGCGCCTGGCAGGGATGCTGCACGAGGTCGCCCGGCGGCTGACGGCTCCTGGCGATGAAGCGCCACCGACCTTCGGCGAGACCGCCGCGCAGTTCAACCAGCTGCAGTCGCTGTTCGCCCAGGCCAGCCGGGCCACGCCGGAGATAGCCGCCGAACCGCAGGCCTGGCGCTCGCGGCTGGCCGCCACCCTGCGCTGCTATCAGCTGGCGGCGCTGCTGCAAGCGGACGAGGCAGATAGCGAAGATCGCCAGCAGCTGTCGCAGGCGGTACTGAAGCTGAAGAGTGCCCTCAGCGAGGAACAGTTTGACGGCGCCATTCCTCCCCTGACGCTCAGCGGCCGCGGCATTAATCACGCGGTTCTGCAGGAGATGGCTACCCTCCTGCAGCAGCTGGCGCAGGGTGAGCCCGTCGCCCTGCCGCAGGGTGAGGTGGAGAAGGCGCCCCTGCTGGTACCGGACGCCTGGCGCAACCCGGCTTATCTCCATTTTGCGCTCAAGACCCTGCTGGCGACGCTAATCTGCTATGTCTTCTATACCGCTGCCGACTGGCAGGGGCTGCACACCATCATGCTGAGCTGCGTCATCGTCGCCCAGCCGGGGCTGGGCGCCACGATGCAAAAGACATGGTTGCGCATCGGCGGGGCGCTGCTCGCCACCCTGCTGGCGTTGCTGTTAATCGTTTTTGTCCAGCCCTGGACCGACTCGCTGTCGGGACTGCTGGCGATGTCCCTGCCGGTGCTGGCGCTGGCGGCGTGGATTGCCGCCGGCTCGGAGCGTATCGCCTACGCCGGGATCCAGATTGGTTTCACCTTTGCGCTGGCCTTCCTCAGCTGGTTTGGTCCACTAACCAACCTCACCGAACTGCGGGATCGGGTGCTCGGCATCCTGCTCGGGGTGCTGGTTTCCTCCATTGTTCATTTGTATCTCTGGCCGGACAGCGAAGCACCACAGCTGAAATCCCGCCTTGCGGCACTTTATCGCCGGCTGGCGGACTGTCTCGCCGCCCCGAAGGAGGCGGTGCCGCTGGCTCCCCTGTTTGTCGCCTTCGCCGACAGTGAAGCGCTGCTCCATCGGGTTCGTGCTGAACCGCTGGGCACCTGGGCCCATCCCTGGCCCCAGGCGAAAGGCTGGCCGATGCGCGCCACCCTCGCCCAGGCCGAGGAGATCGCCCGCCTCAGCGAAGGCTACCGGCTCAACGCCGCGCCGGGAGACCCGACGCTGACCCGCAGCGCCGAACAGCTGCGACGCTACGCCGAACGTATCGAACAGGAGGCGGCAGCGCCTGACGGGACGCTGGCCGCCGATCTCCGCAACCCCTTTGGCCCGGCGCTGGCTGCCGCGCTGGCCACCCTGCCCGACTGGGGCCCGACACCGATAGCGACTGAGCAACAGGCTAAAACGTCATGATGATGCTTCCTTTCCCCGCGCGACTGCGGGTCACTCTCTTTACCCTGACGCTGACGCTGCTCAGCGGCTGCGCGCTGATCCAGGATGAGCCTTCCCAGGTCGCCATCGTCAATCCGCAGCAGGCCCAGCTGGCCCAGGTGATCCACCTGGCGAACAGCGACTGGCCGGCAGCCCGCTGGTGGGAGGCCTATGATGATCCTCAGCTCAACCTGCTGATCAACCGGGCGCTGCAGAACTCGCCGACCATGCAGGCCGCCCGGTTGCGCATCTCCCAGTCGCAGTCCACGGTGGAACTCGCCCAGTCGGCAATGGGCCTGCAGGCCACCGCCGTCGCGGCGCAAAACCGCCTGCGGATCACCGACAAATCCTTTAGCTGGCCCTACTCGTACTCCCTGCCGGTGGATAAGAACGGTCCCTGGTATACGCTGAATACCGTTGGCGTCGGGGCGCAGCTGAATATCGATCTCTGGGGAGCCGATCGCGCCCGGGTCGCCGCCGCCATTGGCGAGAAAAATGCCCGGCTGGCGGAAACCGCCGGCATTGAGCTCGACATCGCCAGCAGCGTGGCGCAACTCTATTTCGCCATGCAGGCGACGTTCCAGAAAATCGCGCTGCTGCAGGAGCTGGAGGGTATTGCCCAATTCTCGGTAGCGGCCCACGAGCACCGGACCCAACGCGGCGTGGAAGACAGTGTGGATGTGGCCAATGCCCGGGCCGAGCAGCTCGCCGCTCGCCAGCAGATCATTAGCGCCGAGGGGATGCTGACCCAGTATCGTGAAACCCTGCGAGCGCTGATCGGCGCTGATGCGCAGAGCATGCCGGCCATCCATCCGGTGGCGCTGCCGGCGCTCCAGGAGACGCTGCCGCCATCGCTCTCATTCGAGCTGCTGGCCCGCCGCCCGGACCTGCAGGCGCTGCGCGGCTACGTCACCGCCTCCCTGAGCCAGGTCGATGCGGCGAAAGCGGCCTTCTATCCTCATTTTGATATCAAAGCGTTCTGGGGATATAACGCCCTGAGCGTCGGGGATCTGTTTAAGTCCTCTTTCCAGCAGATCAACCTGCTGCCCGGGATGTATCTGCCGATCTTCGACGGCGGTCGTCTGAACGCTAATCTGCAGTCGGTGCGCACCGCCAGCAATATCCTGATCAAGCAGTACAACCAGGCGGTGCTGGACGCAGTTCGCGATGTCGCCATCAGCTCCAGCCAGCTTAACGATCTGAACCAACAGCGTGCGCTGCAGCAGCTAAAAGTCACCGCGGCGCAGACCACCACCGACAGCGCTCGCGCCCATTATCAGCGCGGCCTGCTCAGCCGCTACGCCGCCGAAGAAGCCCGCCGGGCGGTCCTCGCCCAGCAGCTATTGCTACTGGATATTGAAGCGCAGCGACTGAGCACCGACATTACCTTGATCAAAGCCCTGGGCGGCGGCTATCGCGGGCAGTAACAAAAATGCCTTCCCCGAGGGGAAGGCATTAAGCAGAAGAGGCGGGGTGGATGCGCGGCGATTACACCAGGGCGCGCAGCTCCTCCTGCATATAGGTGGAAAAGAATTCCGGATGCTTGATGACCATTCGCTCGCCGGCGGCGACCCGTTCAGCCCATTCCGCCACTTTGTCGGTAAACCCGGCGCTCCAGCCCTGCTGCTGACCGCGTTCAGCGACGTCGGCCGGGGTGGCGGGCACGCCCAGTTCTTTCAAATATTTGAGAATTCCCTTCGCGGTACTTTCATCCATAGACTGTGGTACTGGCTCAGACGTATTCATACCACCAATAAAATCCAATGCTTTATCAATGACTGCTGGCATAGGTGTGTCCTTATATTAACCACATAGTAAACCTGACTACACTATGGACCGGAAAGCGACGTAATTTCAAAGAACACGCTCACGTTATGGGACATCGCGCATTCTGAAAAACGGATTTTGTACTGCTGAGGCGGGTTTCGTGCAAAAAATAAGCCGGCCCCGTAGGGCCGGCCTGAGGAGCGCGTCAGGCGTTGCTGACGGATTTTTGCCCGGCGCTGGACCGACTGTTCTCCAGCATCCGGCGGACCGGGACAATCAGCACAGCCAGCACGGCGGCGCAGATCAGCAATGCGATGGAGCAGCGGGCGAAGAGGTCCGGCAGCAGCGACAGCTGATCGGCCTTCACATGACCGCCAATCAGGCCCGCCGCCAGGTTACCCAGCGCGCTGGCGCAGAACCACAGCCCCATCATCTGGCCGCGCATTCTCTCCGGCGCCAGCAGGGTCATGGTCGCCAAACCAATCGGACTCAGGCACAGCTCACCGAGCGTCAGCATCAGGATGCTGCCCACCAGCCACAGCGGCGACACACCGGCCCCGCCGTTACTCAGGACGTTCTGCGCCGCCAGCATCATCAGGCCAAAGCCCGCCGCCGCGCACAGGATACCAATGACGAATTTGGTCATACTGCCCGGACGCACGTTTTTGCGCGCCAGCGCAGGCCACGCCCAGCTGAATACCGGCGCGAGCAGAATGATAAATAAGGCGTTAATCGACTGGAACCAGACCGCAGGGATCTCAAAATCACCGATCATCCGGTTGGTGTAGTCGTTGGCAAACAGGTTAAAGGAGGTCGGTTTCTGTTCAAACGCCGACCAGAAAAAGGCCGCCGAGACCAGCAAAATAAAGCACACCAGCAGGCGCGCCCGCTCTTTACGATTCAGCCCGGCGAAGACGAACAGCCAGATGAAATAGAGCGCTACGGAGGCGGCAATCACATAGACCAGCACGCTGGCCACCGCCACCGGGTTAATCACGATCGTGCCCAGGCTAATGAGCGTGACCAGCACCGCCACTCCCAGAGTCAGCGCCAGCAGCCACGCACCAACGCCATTCTTTTTCGCCACCGGGCTGTTCCAGGTGGAATCGAGGCCGACCTCCGCGTCATAGCGCTTCATCGACGGCACGGCAAACAGGCGGAAAATGACCAGCGCCACCAGCATCCCGATCCCCCCGATGCCGAAGCCCCAGTGCCAGCCATGCGATTTGATCAGCCAGCCGGAGATCAGCGGCGCAATAAACGAGCCAATGTTGATCCCCATGTAGAACAGAGAAAAACCGCCGTCGCGACGCGCGTCGCCTTTTTTATACAGGGTGCCGACCATCACCGAGATACAGGTTTTAAACAACCCGGAACCGAGGACGATAAACATTAGGCCGATAAAGAACAGGTCGTTGCCCAGCCATGCCGACAGGGCGATCGACAGGTGCCCCAGCGCAATCAGGATAGAGCCGTACCAGACGGCCCGCTGCTGACCAAGCCAGTTATCCGCCAGCCAGCCGCCCGGTAGCGCAGCCAGATACATACTGCCGGCAAAAATTCCGACGATCGCCGAGGCGTTCTCCCGCGCCAGTCCCATCCCGCCGTCGTAAACCGTCGCCGCCATAAACAGGATCAGTAAGGGACGGATGCCGTAAAACGAGAAACGCTCCCACATTTCCGTGAAAAACAGGGAGCCGAGGGGGTAAGGATGACCGAAAAAGGTTCGGCTTTCGTTTTTATTAACAGAGGAATGCATAAATTCTCCAGGTAAGGTGCACCGCAGCGCAAGTTAACCGTACAAAGCGGGCTGACGATTTATAATTTGTTTGCCTTAACATCAACTACAAGAATTTTTAACCATTTGATAACCACGCAATGGTTTTGTCCAGCCCCACACCCTCTCTTTTTAGATGAAAACTCGACAAACATCTAGTTTTACAGATTTAACGCTCGCAAAAACGCAAACGACGTTGACTTTATATTTTCAGGCCAAAAACGAAAATTATTAATTAAAAACAATATGTTAACTGATTATCAAAGGACACAGACAGCCGGTTCAGACGGGGAAGATAACGGCAGGAAGAGTAAGGGAAATGAGCGTAATGATGAAGAAATGGCGTTAAGCGGCAATATTGCTTAGCAATGCGGACCTCTCCCTCGGGAGAGGTCCGGGCTTTGCCCGGGGAACATTCCGCCAGGCCGGGACAAAAACGACATGCAGAGGATGATGGAGGCCAGCGGCTAAAGCCGGCGCTATTTCACACGCTGCCCCGTGGCATCAATGACTTGCTCACCGTCTTCCTTAACGAACGCGCCTTTTTGCGGCGCGGCCAGGATCTCCAGCACCACCTCTGACGGGCGGCAGAGTCGAGTGCCCCGCGGCGTCACCACGATCGGACGGTTAATCAGGATCGGATGCAGAAGCATAAAGTCGATTAACTGATCGTCAGTAAACCGATCGTCCGCCAGCCCCAGCGCGTCGTAGGGTTCAACGTTTTGCCGTAGCAGCGCACGTACCGGAATGCCCATCGCGGCAATCAGCTGGCGCAGCACATCACGCGACGGCGGCGTCTCCAGATAATAGATAATGGTGGGCTCGGCGCCGCTGTTGCGGATCAGCGCCAGCGTATTACGCGAGGTCCCGCACTCCGGGTTATGGTAAATGGTGATGCTCATAGCACGTTCTCATGGCAGGTTGAAGGAGAGACGCAGCGCCAGCGCAGCCAGCGTCACAAGCAGCACCGGCAGGGTCATGGTGATGCCGCAGCGAAAATAATACCCCCAACCGATGGTGATGTGCTTTTGCGCCAGCACATGCAGCCAGAGCAGCGTGGCCAGGCTACCAATCGGCGTGATCTTGGGCCCCAGATCGCAGCCGATGACGTTGGCATAAATCATGGCCTCTTTGATCGTCCCTGTGGCCGCGCTGCCATCAATCGACAGGGCGCCGACCAGCACGCTGGGCATATTATTCATTATTGAAGAGAGGAAGGCCGACAGGATACCGGTGCCCAGCGTCGCGGCCCAGAGCCCGCGCTCCGCCAGCATGTTCAGCACCGTGGTCAGATAATCCGTTAACCCGGCGTTTCGCAGGCCATACACCACCAGATACATTCCCAGCGAGAAGATCACGATCTGCCAGGGGGCGCCGCGTAGCACCTTGCTGGTGTTAATCACCCGTCCGCGCTTCGCGATAGCAAACAGGATCCCCGCTCCCGGCGCCGCGATGGCGCTGACCGGGATCCCCAGCGGGTCAAGAACGAAAAAACCGACCAGCAACAGCAGCAGCACGCCCCAGCCGGTGCGGAAGGTCGCCGGATCTTTTATCGCCGTGACCGGCGCTTTCAGTAACGCCATATCCCAGGCTGGCGGGACATCCTTGCGAAAGAACAGGTGCAGCATCGCCAGGGTGGTGAGGATCGCCGCGAGATCGACCGGCACCATCACCGAAGCGTACTCCCTGAAGCCGATGGCGAAGAAATCTGCCGAAACGATATTCACCAGATTCGACACCACCAGCGGCAGGCTGGCGGTATCGGCAATAAATCCGGCGGCCATGACAAAGGCCAGCATCGTTCCCTTGCTGAATCCCAGCGCTCGCAGCATGGCAATCACGATAGGGGTGAGGATCAGCGCCGCGCCGTCGTTGGCAAACAGCGCCGCCACCGCGGCGCCGAGCAGGATAATCCAGGTAAACAGCAGGCGACCCCGCCCTCTTCCCCAGCGGGAAACGTGCAGCGCGGCCCATTCAAAAAAGCCAGACTCATCAAGCAGCAGGCTGATAATGATAACGGCGATAAAGGTGGCGGTCGCATTCCAGACGATATGCCACACCACCGGGATATCGGCTAGTTGTACTCCACCGGTGGCCAGCGCCAGCGCCGCACCAAAGGCCGCGCTCCAGCCGATCCCTAAACCCCGCGGCTGCCAGATCACCAGCACCAGGGTCAGGGCAAAAATCGCACCTGCCAGCAACATTCTTCCCCCCGCCAATCACATTCGAAAAAACAGATATATTTAGGTAAAATTTTTACTGACAACCCGCCCCGCCAGCCAGTCTGCTGACCATCAGCCGCACATCGTCCTGCTGACTGAGCCAGGCCTGCTCTATCACCTGCGCCGCCCAGGCTGGCATCTGCGGAGAGAGGCGGTAATAGACCCATTTACCCTGTTTACGATCCAGCAGCAATCCGCTCTCCCGCAGCATCGCCAGATGGCGAGAGATCTTGGGCTGGGACTGGGCGAGCGCCGTACAGAGATCGCAAACACACAGCTCTCCACGCGCCTTGAGCAGCAATACGATCCCCAGCCGGGTTTCATCGGCGAGGTTTTTGAACAGTTGCAGGGGCAATAAAGACATGATTTCTCCTCAAGCGTGACGGACAGCATACGGAACCACCAATAAAGATCAATATACATTCGTAAAAACATATGTGTTATTTCACGCCTGCGATAAGCCTCTATTAAGTGGCTACACGCCATCCCTTGCGCAATAGCACGGAAAAATGCCGCGCTTTCTTTTATCCCTCATCGAAATGTGTCAGGCTGGAGATCCCATCGGATTGACAGGGTTTTCAGGATGAGCACGATTTATGTGGTTGTTTTAACGTATATAAAACCGCTCGAAGAGGTGGATGACGCCATTCCCGCGCACGTCGAATGGCTCAAAAAAGGCTATGCTGACGGCCTCTTTCTCGCCTCTGGCCGCCGCCTTCCCCGCACCGGCGGGGTGATTCTGGCGAAATGTGACAGCCGGGAAATTCTGGAATCGCGTCTGAGTCAGGACCCCTTCCAGCAGCTGGGTCTCGCCCGTACAGAGATTATTCCCTTTGAGGCCAGCATGGCGTCACCCGCGCTGCAGTCACTGTTATAGGTCGTCTGAACGGTTCCGGAGGATAAATGCAGCCGTCATTTCACTGGATCAATGAACCTGCCGAATGGCGCTGCACTTCCGGCGGTCTGACGGTGGTCACCGATAAGCATACCGACTTCTGGCGCCATACCTGGTATGGCTTCGAGCGCTTCTCTGGCCATCTTTACGCTGCTGAGGTGGAAGGCGATTTTACCCTGCAGGCAAAAATATGTGCGGATTTCACCACGCTTTACGACCAGGCCGGGCTGATGATGATGGCGGACGAGCAGACCTGGCTGAAGGCGGGAATTGAATTCAATGACGATGCCCCGGCCATCGGCAGCGTACTGACGCTGAATCACTCCGACTGGGCCACCGGGCTTTTTCCCGGCGACCCACGCACCTTCTGGCTGCGGCTGACCCGCAAAGGCGATGCGTTAAGGCTGCAATATTCGACTGACGGCGAGCGCTGGCCGCTGCTGCGTCTGGGCTACTTTCCGCCAGGCCCGGTGAAAGCGGGCGTCATGTGCTGCTCACCGGAGCGTGGCGGACTGGCGGTTGAGTTTCAGGATATTCAGCTTTCCCCGCCATCAGACAAAGCGCTGCACGATCTGAGCTGAGCGGCGCTAGCGGGAGGACCTGACTTTCTCTGCATCCTGGGTGCCAGGATTGCAGGGTTCGCTGGTGCCAGGCAGGTAAAAATGGCCGTGCTTATCAGGATCGGTGCCACCCGGGCACCCTGCCCGACCCGATGAGTTATCGCTATTGCCACCGTCTGAACCGTTGCCGCCGTCGGCGCCAGCGATCACCGACTGGCCGTTATGGCCACCGTGAACGCCCTGCGCTGCACTGGCCGAAAACGCCACCAGCGCGAACATACAGACCATTAAGCGTCTGCCCATTGCTGCCTCTCCCTTATTGATATTCCCCGTCCATCGCGTTGACGATGGGATGAGCCGTTGAACGGCAAAATGCACCGCGATAAAAACTGATTTATCCGCAGGGAGTATAGGGTTAAGACTGAGGGAAAGACAGGTCCGGCGCCTTCAGACATTTCGCACGCAAAATAGCCTCTATTCCGCGGTATGCGCTATCAGAAAATCAATCAGGGCTTTCACTCTTTTCGTTCTGCCCGCGTTTTTCGGGTAATAGAGATAAACTGGCGGGTAGGTTTTCCAGTAGTCTTCCATCACCGGTATAAACTGTTCTCGATCGGGCTGAAGCCGCCAGATGGGTTCAAATAAGCGGCCAATCCCCAGTCCATGGCGGATACCATCTGCCATGACGTCAATGTCATTGCTGATTAACTGTCCGGGCATCTCGACGGTCAGTTGCTCGCCGTGGTCATTGAGGATCAGCGGCAGGATGCGGTTGTTGGTAATAAAGCGATAGCCAATCAGCCGGTGAGGGTTGAGGTCGGCGGGCACCTCGGGCACGCCATATTCGGCAAGATAGGCTGAGGAGGCATACAACCCTTCTCGAAACGGTTTCATTAATGGGCGGGCAACCACTCCGCCTTCAAGAATATCGCCAAAGCGGATCCCAAGGTCGAAACGTTCTTCAATGATATTAACGGTACCGTCATAGACCGATATTTCCAGCTGGATCCCCGGATATTGCTGACAGAATGCCGCCATCGCCGGTTTCAGAATGAGCAGGTAGGCAAAGCGCGAGAGGGTAATTCTCACCGCCCCGGAGGGTTCCTGATTCTGGTCGCGGAGGCTCTCCAGCGATGTTTCCAGGACCTCCACCGCCGCAGCGGTTTGCTCCAGCAGCTGCTGGCCGGTTTCCGTCAGCTCAATTCGCCGGGTGGTGCGCACAAAAAGGGGGTGGCCAATGTGCTCCTCCAACAGCTTGAGCGCATTGCTGACTGACGGCGGCGTGATTTCTAATTTCCTCGCGGCGGCCGAGATAGTGCCTTCGCGCGCAATGCTCTGAAAGATGCGTATCTGATTATAAAGGGCGTTATTCATAGCATCTCCTTAAGCCAACCTCGCCTGATTATTAAGTACAGGCTAAATATTCTTAAGTCAATGACCGCCTAATCTTCGCCAGCTGTGGCTCGTATACTTTTGTCTCTTCCCGCTGATAACTGAATTCTGGAGACCATCATGCGAATTTTATGTCTGGATATTCCCGCGCCCGGCGCGACGCTGGAACACTATGCGCCGCATCTTACCGCGGAAGCCCTGCATGCCTGGGGACTGTATAAGTCTGGCTTTATCCGTGACATTTATTTCCGTCAGGACAGACCCGGCGTCGCTATTTTCCTCGAATGCGACACCGTGGAAGAGGCGAATAACGTCATGGCCGAATTTCCGCTGGCAAAAGCGGGTTTATTAACCTTCGAGTGTATTCCACTCGGCTCGTTTATGAGCTGGGAAAATCTCTTCTCAGCCGAATTTAAACATCAGGAGTAACGATGGGAACGCCTCATATCCTTATCGTTTCCGGGCATCCGGATCTCAATCTTTCCATCGCTAACGCCACCATCCTCGACGAAGTGGCAACCGCCCTGCCCGACGCGGAAATCCGCCGTCTGGACTGGCTCTATCCGCACGGCAACATCAACATCACCGCAGAGCAGGAAAGCCTGCTCAGGGCCGATGTGATTGTCTGGCAGTTTCCTTTTTCCTGGTATGGGCTGCCCGGGTTAATGAAACAGTGGCTGGACGAGGTCTTTGTTCACGGCTTTGCTCACGGCTCAACGGCGAAACTGGGCGGTAAAAAGCTCCTTCTCTCTTTCACTACCGGGGCACCGCAGGCGCTCTACACCACTGACGGTTTCTTTGGCCACGCCATTGAAGAGTACCTCCTTCCTTTCGAGACCACGGCCAGGCTGTGCAATCTTGAGCTGCTGGCACCGGTTTATACCTGCGGCATCAGCTACGCCGACCGGGATGCCGACAAAATCGCCCAGCAAAAGGCGCGTGCCCAGGAACACGCGGCCAGACTGATCGCGCAGCTTAAATCCCTGGCCGAATAAACTAAAGCAGCAAATGAAGATGCCGTTGATGGCGCTAAATCTTCTGCAAAGCAAAGGCATGGGTGCAGTCGTTTTTCGTTCTTTGAGCAGGGAGAATAAAACATGAAAAGGGCGATTGCCTCGGCGGCCATGTCGCTTGTGCTGTCTGATTTTGCTGATGCCAACGAAAAAGAGATCAAATGATGATGAAAATACCCCCTTCCACTCTTTCGGACGCTGACATTCACGCGGTCTCCCCGGCGCTGGTACGCTTTGGCCGTGAAGCGATGACCAACGACCTCTGGCAACGTGACGCCCTGTCTGCCCGCGACCGCAGCATCGTGACTGTGGCCATGCTGATTGCCCGCAACCAGCCAGGCGAGCTTAAGCACTATATTGAAGTCGCTCTCGATAGCGGCGTAACGCCAGCGGAAGTATCAGAGATCATTACCCATCTGGCGTTCTACTCAGGTTGGCCCAATGCGATGTCAGCCGTCAGCGTGACCAAAGCGATCTTTGCAGCCCGCGACATCACGACAGAGGCCCTGCCCGCCGCCTCGCCGACACTGCTGCCACTCAATGAACAGGTAGAGAAACAGCGTGCAGAGACCGTGGAGAAAAATGTCGGCCCCATTTCGCCTGGCCTGGTTAAATTTACCGCCGACCCGCTGTTTCTCGACCTCTGGCAACGGCCCGCGCTTACGCCCCGCGACAGAAGTCTGGTGACGGTCAGCGCGTTAATCGCCGCCGGACAGAGCGCGCAGATTGGCTACCACCTAAACAGAGCCATGGATAATGGGCTTTCGGCTGAAGAGGCCGGAGAAGTGGTCACCCAGGCGGCGTTCTACGCGGGATGGCCAAATGCGTTTACCGCCGCCCCGGTGGTCGGCGAGGTATTGCGAGCGCGCGAGAGCAAAGCTGAATAAAAAAGAATAAAGGACAGGAAAGCTGTCCTTTATTTATCGTTAATTGTTAATTTAAAGGTAGCACGAGGGCTTTCGATTAAATCTCGCGGAAAGGACATAAACGGTCTATCGACGCGTGGAGACTTCGATCGTGAGTCTGTTCACATCACTCATTGAGAAAATTTCCGTTCCGTATGCCGTCATGAGTCTCATCCTTTGAAAGCAGCGATCGCTGTGGTGAGACGGTAGCGCGGACATGTCTATTTGGTCAGAGAAGAACATCTCAATTCAGCTACTACACCGCGACTTCGCTTAATGTATTTTATCTTAACTATCAATGAATTGTGTTATTAATTTAATATAAATTGATGTTATAGCAATCGCTATACAGGCACCTTAGTCATGACTGACCTCCCCACACCGCATATCGCAAGAATTTGCTCTCTCAGCCAGCGGTGACCGGGGTCGCGTTCCATTCTTGGGTGCCACATCTGCGATACCGTAATACGACGGCTTTTGAACGGCAGCTCGAAAACATGTACCTGGTCCGTTACCTGCTGATTGAGTAAATAGAGTGCGGGTATCATGGCGATAAGATCCGATTCCAGCGCCACGGACAGTGCCGTCGGAAATCCCGGTACGACGCTCGCAATTTTACGTTTTGTCCCCAGTTCGGCCAGCGCATCGTCAACGGATCCGTGCAACGCGCCCTCGGGTGACGCTACCACATGGCCCCAGGCGACATAATCACCCACGCCTATTTCTGCCTGCTTAGCCAGCGGGTGCCCTTTACGCACGACGCCAACAAACCGATCCTCAAACAGTCGTTGTAGCCGTATTTCTGGCCCCATATTACTCTGAACGCCAATCTCCAGATCAACCAGCCCTTCCCGAAGATAGCGCGACGTTTTTTCCGGCTTAGGCGCGAAGCGTATACAGACGTCCGGCGCGGCGTCGGCAACCGCGGCTATGAGCGCAGGCCCAAACGCCACCACAAAACCATCGTTTGCCCTGATGGTAAAAAGACGCGCCAGACTTCTCGCGCTGAACGTTTCCGTTGAGGGCTGCAATACCGCCCTGGCCTCGTGCACTGCACGCCTGGCGCGATCCCGGGTCGCTTCGGCCCACGGGGTCAGTACCATGTTACGCCCGGCGCGCACCAGGATCGGGTCTCCTGTGACATCGCGTAACCTGCTTAATGTCCGGCTCATGGCCGAGGTGCTGAGGTTCAGACGACGAGCCGCTCCTGCGACACTCGCTTCACTCAGCAATATGTCGAGTGCTACCAGCAAATTAAAATCGGGATCAGACATCACCCTTCCTCCCGGCACATTAAGATAAGGCGTTTGATGCAACAATAAAGTGAAAATAGTGCGTCTTCCGCCCAGTAAAAGCCATCTTTATAGTTTTGTCATCCATACACTCTTCTCAGAGGACAAATGATGACGCTCTTTTCCAGTCAACCCGGCGACGAAGGACTGCCTGGCCCGGCGCGCGCACGGGTGATGGCCGCAATAATGACCACCACCTTAATGGGCGTGTTTGATGGCACCATGATCAACATTGCCCTGCCCTCAATGGCTCAGGAGATGCAGGTACCTGCCAGTATTGCCGTCTGGTTCGCCAACGGGTATCTGCTGGCGGCTGCGATGACGCTGGCGATATTCGCGGCGCTTGCGGCCCGCCTGGGTTATCGCCCCGTATTTCTGGCGGGCCTGACGACCTTTACCCTGACATCACTGGGTTGCGCGCTGGCGAATAAGCCCGAAGTGCTTATCGGTATGCGCGTGCTTCAGGGGATCGGCGGCGCGGCGACGCTGAGTATTGCCCCCGCAATACTCAGGTCCGTATTTCCCGGACGATTACTTGGCCGCATTCTGGGGTTCCATGCCCTGCTCATTGCCTCCAGCTCCGCGATCGGCCCGGTATTGGGCGGTACGATCCTTCACACCCTGAGCTGGCAATGGCTGTTTGCGATAAACGTTCTTCCCGGCACCCTCGCCTTACTGCTGGCGGTCAAAGCGCTGCCGCGGGATGCGATCCGTATGCAGGCGCCCTTCGACACCCTGGGCGCCATATTGTCGGCACTGCTGTTGGGTTCGACGATCATGGCGGCGAACAGCCTCCAGGACGCTACTTATCAATTCGGCAGCCTTTGCTGGATGGTTCTCGCTGCGCTGAGCGGCATGGCTTTTATCTGGCAAATCCGCCGCACGGGTCATCCCATACTGCCGCCGACCATGTTTAAAAATGAACGTTTTACCCTCGCGGCCTTCACGTCGATGATTGCTTTTGTCAGCCAGGGGATCACTTTTATTGCGCTGCCCTTCCTGTTTCAGAGCGAATACGGCTACAGTCCGGTGATGTCTGCCCTGCTGTTTACGCCGTGGCCGTTAGGGATCGTGCTGATTGCGCCGCATGCAGGCCGTTGGGCGGACACGATATCAGCCCCGGCGATATCCACCCTGGGGTTGGTGATTTTTGTCGTCGGTTTGATCCTGCTGGCGACGTTACCCGCCGGCCCTTCAATGTGGGATATCTGCCTGCGAAGTCTGGTGTGCGGAATAGGGTTTGGCTGCTTTCAGAGTCCCAATAACCGGGAAATGCTCTCAAACGTTATTCGTGAGCACGCGAGTTATGCGTCCGGTGTTTTATCCATTATGCGCACTTTCGGGCAGTGCCTGGGTGCCGCCGCCGTAGGCGTTCTGCTGGCAGCAGATGAAAGGTTAATTCATGTTGCGCTGTGGATCGCCGCCGCGGCCTCTACGGTATCGGTCGTCGTCAGCGCGAGTCGGTTGCGTAAAATCACTCATCCTGCGGAAACAGGATAAATGCGAAAATATCACTAAACGCTACTCCAGCGCCAACAGCGCAAGACGCTGATCCCGCAACCAAAGTGGAGTCCTCCGTCGGAGTTCAATAGACTAACAGAAAGCTATAATCGCTGATTTATCTAGGGAAAATTGAGTTGGGTAGACTTCAGGAGACTTGAGTTTGGAGCTGGCGAAAGGAATCGAACAACAAGTGCATTAAATTGAATTTAAACAATTTTTTAAGTTATAAGTGAATTTATACCCCCATACATACCCCCAAAGCAAGGATGCTTGAAATCCCATCTCTTCCCTCGTATTGATAAATCAGCAGATAGCGTGATGATAGCAAAATGCTTTCATACTCAAAGGTAGAAATGCAATTGTTCTAAACTAGCTACGGTTTGTAGTGGCACAGTAAATTTGGCCACCTGATTAAAGGTGATATCCTCACCTCAACACAAAACAGGTGACTTAATGAACAAGAAAACTAAGCGTACTTTCACCCCCGAGTTCAGGCTGGAATGTGCACAGCTGATTGTTGATAAGGGCTACTCCTATCGACAAGCCAGTGAAGCGATGAATGTCGGTTCTACCACGCTTGAGAGCTGGGTATGCCAGCTCAGGCGAGAGCGCCAGGGAATTACGCCCTCTGCCACACCGATTACTCCAGACCAGCAACGTATCCGCGAGCTGGAAAAGCAGGTTCGCCGTCTGGAGGAGCAAAATACGATATTAAAAAAGGCTACTGCGCTCTTGATGTCCGACTCGCTGAACGGTTCACGATAGTTGCCAGACTGAGTGACAACCACACGGTTGTCAGCCTGTGCTCCGCGCTGGAAATACACCGCAGCAGTTACCGGTACTGGCGAAAACGACGCGATATGGTTAATCCGGGACACGTCAGGTTGTGCAGCGAAATACGTCGGGCGTGGAACCAGAGTCGGGGCTCTGCGGGGGCACGCACTCTGGCTGACATGCTGACCCAAAACGGCGTCCCGATGAGCCGTTACCGTGCCGGACGTCTGATGAAATATCTGAACCTGAGCAGTTGTCAGCCCGGAAAACATCAGTACAAAAATGCCCGTCAGGCGCATACCTGCCTGCCGAATCTGCTCGAGCGTCAGTTCGCTGTGCCCGAGCCAGACCGGGTGTGGTGCGGAGATATTACGTATATCTGGGCCGGAAATCGCTGTCTGGTGGCGTACTTTTCCCGCAGCGGAAATACACGGGTGATTGCGGGCGTCATTCACCGCAGCCTGAATACCGATCTGTTTGAAACCGAACCGGCTACGCCTTATCCGGAAGACTATTTTCAGACCGTTGAACAGGCGAAAAATGAGCGTGAGCGGGGAGTCAAACCCGCATTGAAAAATAGCGTCGCAGATATTTCACGCTACGAGACCCTGTATTTAGGCTTTCCGATCTGGGGGACCAGCGTGCCGCCTGTTGTGCAAGCATTTCTCAGCAGCCACAACCTTGCGGGCAAATTACTCATCCCCTTCATTACTCACGGTGGCTACGGTAAAGGAGACAGCGACGACATCCTTACCCGTCTTGCTCCGACTGCACGTCGGGAAAAACCGCTGGTCATTGAATGCGACCAGGAGCGAAGAACCACTGAAACGGTCACCAGCTGGTTAGAGACAATACGCATTTAATCGTCCGCATTCATGAGTCTGCCAAATAAGGGCAATCAGGGGTACTAAATAATTAACGCTGACAACTCAGATATGATTGAACAGCAAACATAACAGAGGATGTAATCTTGAAGACAATCTTAAAAACGCTGGCCATCTGCGTAATGGCGGGTGGTCTGGTGGCTCAGTCGGTCTATGCCGAGCCGCTGGTCATTCAGGAACAGGGAAGCTTTTCTGCTGGTGGCACCATCATCACCGCACCAGGAAAATTTGACGCGAAAAAGCCGCTGGACTCTGCTGGCCAAACCTATCATGGCGATCATGCCTCAGTGTTCTACCAAATCCCGGAGAATCCGCATAAATACCCTATCGTCATGCTGCACGGCGCAGGTCAGTTCTCCCGTACCTGGGAAAGTACCCCGGATGGGCGCGAAGGGTTCCAGAATATATTCCTGCGTCGCGGGTTCTCAACTTATCTTGTCGATCAGCCGCGTCGGGGCAGCGCCGGACGCACGACTGTAGAAGGTACTGTTACGCCAAAACCGGATGAACAAATGTGGTTCAATCAGTTCCGCGTTGGCGTGTGGCCAGAGTATTTTAAGGGCGTTCAGTTCTCTCACGACAAAGAAGCACTGAATCAGTATTTCCGTCAGATGACCCCGAATACCGGACCGTTTGATATCAATGTTATCTCGGATGCAATGTCCGCCGTCGTGGATAAATCCGGCCCGGCAATCCTCTTCACCCACTCTCAGGGCGGCGGACCTGGCTGGTACACGGCGATGAAAAACAACAAGGTCAAAGCCATTGTCGCTTTTGAGCCTGGCAGCAGCTTTGTCTTCCCGGAAAAAGAACTCCCAGCCCCTATGCCAAGCGCGTTCGACACGCTGAAGGGTGAGCCTGTGCCAATAGCGCAGTTTATGGCACTGACCAAAATCCCGATTCTGATTATTTACGGCGATAACATACCGGATAAGCCTGTCGCCATGCCCGCGCAGGACAGCTGGCGAGTACGTCTGGCGATGGCGCGTGAGTGGCGTGACGTGGTGAACAAGCATGGCGGGGATGTCACGGTGACGCATCTACCTGAAGTGGGAATCAAAGGGAATACCCACTTCCCGTTCTCTGATTTAAATAATGTGCAGATTGCTGATTTGGTGAGTAAATTCTTGAAAGAGCAAAATTTGCAGTAGCCGTTTTAGAAAATCACCTAAATCATTTAAAAGAGCGCCCAACACATAGTGGTCGCTCATCGCCTTGTGTAACTTATTCAAGTACCGGCAAAATATAACCTTTACGCGCACTTTGCCATGCAAGAACAGCGAGGCCCAACGCAATGAAGGACAGAATTGCGCCCGCCCAGTTCGGAGAAGCCAGTCCAAAACCCGCAGCAATGGTTACCCCACCGGCCCATGCCCCCAGCGCATTTCCCAGATTAAACATGCCGATATTGACCGAGGCCGCCATTGTCGGGGCTCCCGCATGGCTGGCGCGCTCCATAACCAGTTTCTGAATCGGTGAGACCGTCGCGAAGCCGAAGGCCGCCATCAGGAAGACTGAGATGCCGGCAACCCACTGGCTTTCAACACCCGCCCAGAAGACCAGCAGCACCAACCCCTGAGCCGCGAGGGTAACGAACAGCGTGCCAAACAGAGAGCGGTCAGCGAAGCGTCCACCAATCCAGTTACCGACAGCAAGTCCCAGACCAAACAGCACCATTAACCCTGCCACGCCGCCTGAGGAGAAACCGGCCTCCTGCACCATCATTGGCGCAATATAGGTAATCGAGGTGAAAAAGGCGGCCGGACCGAAAATCGTGATCCCCATGACCAGCAGCACCTGCGGGTCAACAAAGGCTCTCAGTTCGTTGCGTAAAGCAATAGCTTTGCCTTTCGCAATATGCGGAACCAGCACGGCTATGCTTGCCATCGTCAGCACCCCGATACCAGCAATGATCCAGAATACCAGCCGCCAGCTAAAGGTTTGCGCAAGCCACGTACCCACCGGAACGCCAAGCAGATTGGCTAACGTCAGCCCCGAAAACATAAAGGCAATGGCGCTTGCCTGGCGTCCGGGTGCCACCAGCGATGCGGCAATAATCGAGCCGATACCAAAAAAGGCACCGTGATTAAAAGAGGTAATAATACGACCGACAATTGCTATCGCCATCGTCGGCGCGATGGCCGTAATGATATTACCGACCGTAAAAATACCCGCCAGCGTAATCAGCATGGCCTTGCGGGGGATCCTCGCGCCAATAATCGTTAACAGCGGTGCACCAATAAATACGCCCAGCGCGTATGACGTCGCCATCATTCCCGCCTTCGGGATACTGACGCTAAATTCTGCTGCGATTTGTGGCAGGATCCCGGCGATGACAAATTCCGTCAGGCCGATACCAAATGCGCCCACGGCGAGGGCGAAAAGTGCGATAGGCATTGCAACTCCATTATTCGTTTTATGGCTTAATAATATTAGGTAGAATTAAGTATATTCATATTTTCATTCAGATTGAGAAGCCCTATGAGCGCATTTGATAAAGAAAAAGATGGTATTCGGCAGACAAGACATAAACCGGCGGAATTGGATGCCATTGACCGAAAAATATTAAGTGCCCTGGCAGAGGATGCAGGACGCAGCTACACGGAATTGAGTGAGATTGTGAACTTATCAGCCCCGGCGGTTCACGATCGCGTAAAACGACTGAAGCGCGATGGGGTGATCAAGGGTACCGTGGCGGTCCTGGATGGCTGCAAGCTGGGACGGACGCTGTTAACGTTTCTGGTTATCGACACCAGTAGCTATCAGGCGACGCGCGCCCTTTTGCAGTTCACCAGCCGCAAGGAGGTGGAAGAATTGCATACCGTTGCCGGCGACGGCTGCGTCTTTATCAAAGTACGCGCCGCCGATACCGAATCGCTGGAAAATTTCCTGATGGAGATTCAGAGCCTTGAGGGCGTACGTTCCGTACGCAGCTATATTGCGCTTTCCACTTTTCTGGAGCGCGGCCCCTCGCCGGATTAACGCGCACCGGCCTTCTGGCGTGCGGTAAAAAAGGTCAGTACGCCCGCGCAAAGGAGCAGCACGCTACTCATGGCAAACGTGCTCTGCCAACCGAGGTGGTCAAACACGATGCCTCCTGCCGTTGATCCAAGGGCGATGGAGAGCTGAATCACCGCGACCATGAGCCCGCCTCCTGCTTCTGCGTTATCAGGCAACGTACGCGCAATCCATGTCCACCATCCGGTTGGCGCAGCGGTGGCCAGCATGCCCCAGAGCCCTAACAGCAACGAAACCGTCCAGACCAGATGCCCGGTCAGCATCAGGCCGATGGCAATGACGGCCATCAACCCAGGTATGGCCATCAGCGTAGGGTAGAATTTTCTGTTGAGGAATGTCGAAACAACCAGCGTGCCGATAAAACCGGCTACGCCGATAATCAGCAAAATCAACGACAAGCCTGAGGAATCAACCCGCGTCACGGTCTCCAGGAACGGGCGCACATAGGTAAATAGCGTAAACTGGCCCATGAAAAACAGGCCGCAGGCCAGCATGCCAACCGCAACCACGCGGCGGCTAAGTATGCGGAATACATCGCCAGGTGACGTGCGGCTTTTATTCGCATCCATACTGGGCAGGCTGATGCACTGCCAGATAAAGGCGACCACCGCGATGGGCACCAGGCACAAGAAAGCGCCTCGCCATCCGACCGTGGCACCCAGATAGCTTCCCAGCGGCGCGGCCACGACCGTCGCCAGCGCATTACCGGCATTGAAAATCGCCAGCGCACGCGTGACCTGTTGCTGCGGCACCAGACGAATCGCCGTTGCCGCAGACATCGACCAGAATCCGCCAATCGCCATACCGATCATCGCGCGACCGATCATATACATCAGATAACTGGAAGCCAGCGCAATAATAAGCCCCGATACGGCCATCAGAACCGTCATTCCCAGCAGCAGGAATTTACGATTCATCTTTCCTGCTAGCGTTGAAAGCGTCAGGCTGGTCAGAACCGCCAGTGCGCCGGAGATAGCAATCCCCTGCCCAGCCAACCCCTCCGTCACGCCTAAATCGCGGGCAATCGGCGTGAGCAGGCTGACGGGCATAAATTCAGAAGCAATCAGCACAAACACGCACAGGGTCATGGCAAAAATACCGCCCCAGTATGCGCGCTGATGATGAGGTGATGGTGTTTGGTTTAGCGTCGACATAGTGAAATTTCACGAAGGCCAGGATAAAAGCCACCAGCCAGAGGCCGGTGGCTTTGCATCAATTCAGGAGAGGGTTTATTTCAGTTTGGTCTGGAAAAATTGTTCGAATTTCGCGAAAGGTATTTTTCCGGCCACGTTATCGTACAGATCCACGTGATTTGCCCCAGGCACCACCACCAGCTCTTTGTCTTTACTACCGACCGCCTTGTAAGCATCTTCAGCAAAATAGCGTGAATGCGCTTTTTCACCAGTCACAATCAGCGTCGGGATGGTGATTTCACTGGCGTAGCTCAGCAGCGGCATATTCATAAATGATATCGGCATCGTTGCCGTCCACGCCCCGGTCGAGTTAACGGAACGTTCGTGGAAGCCGCGCGGCATGCGATAGTAGTCAAAGAACTCTTTCAGTACCGGATGTGGATTTGCTGGCAGCGTTTCTGGCAGAACGCGCTCGCCCGCGCTGACCTTGCCGTTGCTGTCGACGCTAATATCATGAGCACCGTGTGCGAACGTGCCGCTCTGCGCATCCTTCCAGCGCTGTTCATTCAGATATTGCAGAACAGCACGACGGTCGGCGGTGGAATAACGGTCTTTGCCATCCCCCACACCATGGCCCATCGCCCGGCTCATGTCGTACATCACGCTGGTAGCCACCGCTTTAACGCGGGTATCCATCGCGGCATCGTTCAGCGCCATGCCGCCCCAGCCACAAATACCGAGCAGCCCGATACGGTTGCGATCCACCTCTTTTTGCAGCCCTAAGAAATCCACCGCCGCGCTGAAATCTTCAGTGTTGATATCCGGTGAGGCGACGTTTCGCGGATAGCCGCCGCTTTCCCCGGTGTAAGAAGGATCGAACGCCAGGGTAACAAACCCTTGTTCCGCCAGCGTCTGCGCATACAGGCCGCTGGATTGCTCTTTCACCGCGCCAAATGGCCCACTGACCGCAATCGCCGCCAGCTTGCGATCGCCACGGTCTTTAGGCAGGTAAAGATCGCCCACTAAGGTGATGCCATATCGGTTCGGGAACGAGACTTTACGATGTTCGACTTTCTGGCTCTCGGCGAACGTTTTATCCCATTTATCTGTCATGGACACAGGGGCATTAGGATTGGTTGAATCAGCATAACTCATTGTCGTGACTCCACTTAATGATGCGAATAACAGCATGGCCGGCATCGCGGTTTTTAGCGTTCGGGTGAAGGCTTTCATAAAAATCCCCATAAAAAACAACAGAGAGATACAGGTTTCCGACGGACAACGCTGCGGTGCTTTGCTTTGATGGGGTCATTATAGTGAGCAGAATTAGTGCTGATTAGGGGGCGATTACTGCTAAGATTGATACCATATTGTTATAAATCAATACTGAATTTGCTGTCATTCCGGGGGGATTTTTCAATGGCGAAAAGGGAGAACTACAACGAGCTGTACCTGTTTATGCAGGTGGTGCGAGAAGGCAGCTTTACCGCAGCGGCTCAGCGGCTGGGGCTTGCTCAGTCAGGAGTCAGCCGTTCTGTTCGCGAGCTTGAAGAAAGGCTGGGCGTCCAGCTGCTGGTGCGCACCACGCGTAAACTATCGCTGACGCAAGCAGGCGAGCAGCTCTACCAGAAGACGGCATCTGGATTTGATACGTTAGATCTTGGGCTTGCCACGCTGGCGCACTATCGAGAGACGCCCTCCGGTACGGTACGTATCAATGCCAGCCAGCACGCGATTGATAAATGCCTGCTGCCAAAGCTGGCGGTATTTAAACAGCGCTATCCTGATATCAGACTGGAACTGATGAATGAGAGCCGGTTCGTCGATATCATCGAAGAGCGATTCGATGCTGGTGTCCGTCTGGGGCCTGAAGTCGGCCAGGGCATGGTCGCGGTGCGCATCACGCCCGATATGGAGATGGCGATTGTGGGGACTCCGGAACATTTTCGTCGCTACGCTTTTCCGCAAACCCCGACAGATTTAAAGACGCATCCCTGTATCGCCTATCAGTTTGCCGACGGCAGCGTATACCAGTGGGAACTCACTCAGGATGATAAAAAAATCACTCATCAACCCGAAGGGCAATGGGCCTTATCCGACAGCTATATGGAAGCAGAGGCCGCCCGACTGGGCCTCGGATTGGCCTATGTTCCTGTTGAACTGGTCGCGGATGATTTAGAACGCGGTAAGCTTATCAGGGTGTTGCAGCGTTACAGCCTGCGAATGGAAGGATTGTTTCTCTATTATCCCCATCGCAACGTCTCTCCCGCCCTGCGGATGGTCATTGATACATTGAAAATCTGAACGTTAACAACGCCCGACTCTTCACTGTGCAAAATTGTGTCAGGTAGTCCCTCTGCTTTCAATTCCAAGGTCTGCTTTGAGCGAAAAGCGGACGCTGACCCGGACACCTAAGTTATGCTCAATGAAGACAAATAATGTTACTGCATCAAATTATCGAAATTGAATTGCAATCAATGTGCCATCTCAAATGTCACATCAATATTACCCGTATGCCTGAAAATCCCAACTCCAGAGTGGATACGACCCACTTTCTGAAGGTTACCTATCCGTTCATTGTTCTGTTCGTACATGATGACGAAGCTGTGGCGGGATGCCCAGTAAACAATATCGCCCACGTCATAACCGCTAGTTTTCGTTTCGTTTGCCGGCAGCGCATCCGGGAACCGGTAGCACATTTCACGTCCATATAAATCCTCCATGGGCAGCGTCAGCGGGAAACGAGAGACCAGCGCCCGGGTGGTGGCGTTGTCATAAAACGTTGCCGTCATCACTTGGTCACCCGCCGTGATCTTGACCCGGATGCCTTCAACCTCGGCACCCACAGATGAGAATGACACAGCCGTCAGGGAGGCCAGAGCAAGCATGATTGGTTTGAACATAAAACTCTCCGTTGTTTTTATATTTTCAGGAATAACGGCACTGCAATAGTGCCGTTCAGAAACATTATTTATCTGATTTCAGATTGGTATTAAAGAATGAGACCAGCTTGTCCCACGGGATGAGTTCAGTGCGGTCATACAGGTCGATACGGTTAGCACCCTTAATCTCCACCAGCTCTTTCGGCTCTGCGGCCATTTTGTAAGCGGTATCGGTATAGGTGCGGGATGGTGCAGCATCACCCACGACAAAGAGTATTGGTCGCGGTGAAATGGACTCGATATCAATAAACGGATGGAAGTTCATGAGCTTAACATAGGTCGCCGGTGTTGAGCGGCGATCGTTGGATGCCACCTTACCGCGCTCCGTCTGATAAAAGTCATTGGACTCTTTACCTTCGATGAACACCGGATCGTTTTGCCCTGGCCCATAAACGGGTTGTCCGGTTTCCGCGGTTTTGTAGCGTTGTTCTGCGGCAATCGCCAGGTCCTTGTTTCTCATCTCCACGGTCCGCTCATGGTTCAGACCGGTACGGAAATATTCACCCATGTCGTACATGCTGACGGTGGCGAGCGCCTTGATGCGGGGATCCATTTTCGTCGCGGCGATGGCAAAGCCGCCGCTACCGCAGATACCTATCACGCCAATTTTTTCACGATCCACAAATGCGCGCGTTCCGAGGAAATCAACTGCAGCGCTGAAGTTTTCTGCATACACATCCGGCAGCACGGCCCCTCGCGGCGTACCCGCACTCTCACCCCAGAAAGACTGGTCGAAGGACAGCGCAACAAAACCGGCTTCCGCCATTTTGGTTGCGTAGAGGTTAGCAGCCTGCTGTCTTACTGCAGCAAAAGGATGGCCGACAATAAGGGCGTCATATTTTTTACCGGCTTCCATATTGCGTGGAGTAAATAGCGTGCCGGTAACCTCCATACCGTAAATATTTTTGAATTTAACGGTTTCAGTCTTCACCTTATCGCTTTTATAGAAATTATCCGCACCGTGGGACATATCCGCCGCGACAGCTATGTTTGCCCCCATACCCAGAGCAACGCTCAGTATTGTCAGCGCGGCCAGGGTTTTTAATTTCCCTTTTGAATGCAATTTCATATTACCTCCTGAATTAAATAACGGTGTTAAGACAAACGGAGTGAAAAATCCGGAGAACATTAAACTTCCGGACAGCAGGACCTATTCAGGCCGGATTTTGTTTACTCTGGCCCGGGCGTTTTAACAGCAAGAACGCCACCACAGCGGTGGACAGCACTGTCAGCGCGCCGGCCAGGAATATCGCGTTCAGTCCCAGGTGGCTCCCTATCCAGCCGAGCGCAGGACTGCCGATCGCCATCGCCACGTCAAGAAATGCTGTGTAGATGCCCATCACCATGCCGCGGTTCTGGGGTGTTGAACCACTGATGGCTTCAATACCGAGGCCCGGGTAAACCAGTGAGTAGCCAAAACCGGCTAAGGCAGCACCTGTCGTCGCAATCAGGGACGTACCGGCAAGCCATATCAGGAACAGCCCGGCGGCCTGTACGAGCACAAAAATCAGCGCAATACGCGCGCCACCAAAGCGATCTGGCAGATGGCCAGCAACGGTCCGGGCAGCAATCAGCGCAACGCCAAAGGCAGTGAATGCCATCCAGACGGGCTGCCAGTTCATGGCGCTGTAATACAGTGAGCTGAAGGCCAGGATGGTACAGTAGCCCGTGCTGGCAAGCGCGGCGCCCAGTCCGGGTAACCAGACCGCGTGCATGACCGAGCCAAAGGTTGCCTGCGCGGCATGTGGATGGGGCGCAACTGCGGGCATGCGAGCAAGATACGCCAGTACCAGTAAAGGAAGCAGAAACGTCAGCAGTGCGATCGCCTCAAAGCCGAAGGCTTCGAATAACATTGTGCCTACCGGCCCGCCCAGAGCCATAGCGGCAAACATCGCGGTACCCACCCAGGCGATAACCTTACCTGCATGCTCCTTATCCACGAGGGCCAGACCCCATGCCACGGCGCCGGTAATGATGAAGCTTTCCGCCCCGCCAAGGATCGCGCGCCCGGCAAGCAATACACCCACAGACAGTACCGGCATGCCGACGAGCCAGAGCGACACCTGGTACAGTAGTCCTGAAACGGCAGCGGCGATGAGCCCGGCCACCACCCCCTTTTTGGGGCCGCGCCTGTCTGAATAACTCCCGGACCACACCCGGGAAATCAGCGATGCCGCAAACTGTGCCCCGGCGACCAGGCCCACGATAAACGTCCCGAAGCCCAGGTCATTTTTGACATGCAGCGGCAGGACGGGCAGTGCCACACCGATAATAATAAAGCCGACCAGTACCGCAGCCATTACCGGCATCAGCGCTGAGACAACACCGGCACCGGACTTAGTGTGAGAATGTTTTACAGGCATTTAATGCAGCCTCTTACCTTTTAATGAACAGAATGTCGTTTACGTATTTCGTTTTTAGGGCACGATGTGGCCCGCAGAAAATTCGGGTTTGAATTTCCTGAGTTCAAAGATGTGTTATTTGGTCCTACTCTTTTTATTTCCAGATGATATAAACCATCCGGAAATAATGCAGGCGTCAGCTACCCGCCTGTTGATGGTTTAATAAACCTGCACGGTTGGCCGGAAAAGTATTTCGTTAACATCCACGTCGTCAGGCTGGCTGATGGCAAATGCAACGATCCGCGCAAAAGCATCCGCCGGGATCGCATTCTCGTAGGTTTTCGACATACCTTTCGCAATATCTTCGTCGGTGATGGTTTTAGTCAGTTCGGTATCTACCGCGCCGGGAGAAACAATCGTTGTGCGGATATTCCAGGGCTTCACTTCCTGACGCAGGCCTTCTGAAATAGCCCGTACGGCCCATTTGGTACCGGCATAGACAGCACCGCCGGGCCCAACTTTGTGTCCGGCTACTGATGACACGTTGATAAATTGTCCGGACTTCTGGGCTTTCATATACGGCAGAGCGGCGGCAATACCGTAAAGTACGCCCTTAATGTTCACGTCGATCATCCGGTCCCATTCATCCACCTTCAGCTTGTCGAGCATGGAACTCGGCATTAAGCCGGCGTTATTGATGATGACGTCAATACGGCCGTGCAACTCTACCGCCCGGTCAACAAGGGACTGGACCTGTGCGCGGTCCGTCACGTCGGTGCGCAGTACTGCTTTGGTATCCAGCCCCAGTTCGCCGGCAAGTTGCTCGAGTTTCTCCATACGGCGTGCGCCCAGAACAACTTTTGCGCCCAGCCTCGTCAGGTGTCGGGCTGTTTCTGCCCCCAGGCCACTACTGGCCCCAGTGATGACGATGATTTTGTTTTCGATACCCTGAGACATACTGTCCTCCTGTAAGGAATGGTTATTTCGATTCACGCTGCTCAAACACCGTTTTGAAAACCGGCGCTGCTGAGAAAGCATTAGGCCACCCGGCATAATACGCAAGCTGACTCAGTGCGCCTGAAGCCTGCTGCCGGGTCAGGCCGTTATCCATTGCCCGGTTAAGGTGCGGCGGTATTTGCTGTATCTGCCCGTTTGCGATAAGGGCAGACACGGTCACCAGACTTCTATCCCGTGGTGCAAGCCCAGGGCGAAGCCACAATTCCTGGAAAAGCACATCGGTGGTATCACTGACAAGCCCCGGCGCCGCGCTACCGATACTCTGTTCCACACGGGCAGCGCGCTCTGCTTCTGCTTTTTCATCGATCGGCAGAAGCGTCTCCTCCGCGCGAGGAAGCTGTTCAGCGTTAATTCCTTTTTGCAGGAATATCTCTTTCGTAACTGCTGCGGCCGTAATGGCATTGCCCCAGCCGGCATAGAACGCCAGCTGCGTGATGGTCTCAGAAAGCTCCGCCGGCTTGACACCGTTTTTCAGCGCCAGCTCCAGCTGCTCCGGTAAAAGTACGGTCTGATTCCGGGCAATAACCGCTGCAACGGTAACGAGGCTGCGATCGCGTGGCGACAAATCGTTTCTTTTCCAGAGGTCTCCTGCCATCCTGGTGCTGGCATAGCGTCCGAGCGCGGGGGATACTGCCTCTATGTCGGTGTCTGACAGCGGGCCCCGCTGCGCCCCCGTTTCTGCAAGGGTGCCAGCCGATCCGAGAGAAAGCGCCAGCGCAACTGCCGTTGAAGTTTTCATCTGACCTCCGGATTATTGGTACTGTTCGTCGGAGACGGGCTCCTGCCAGTCCACGTTTTTTCCGTCCGCCATGTACGTCATGGCCAGGTGGCTCATAGGGGATGTCGCCGTGGCGCCATGCCAGTGGCGTACCGTAGCAGGGATCCAGATAACGTCACCCGGGACGATATCCTGGCGCGCTTTACCTTCTTCCTGAACCCAGCCTTTACCGGCCATAACGATCAGCAACTGTCCGGCTGGATGAGTATGCCAGGCCGTGCGCGCGCCCGGGGCAAAATCCACCTGGCCCAGATTGGCGCGCGTGGACTCGTTTGGCGGCAACAACGGGCTGACAATCGCATTCCCTGAGAAGTTATCGGCCTTGCCGACGACAGAAGGGGTCTGCCCGTTACGACGGATCTCAATGCTTTCGGCAGATACCTGGGCGGCACCGAGTACGGACATGGCTGCTGCAGCAATAATCGCTTTCATCTTTCACCTCGCTGGTTACTTTCGGCTAAATGGCGTAGCGGATTACATTAATTCCCTGCAAATGAAAACGCCTTTTGTCGGGAGGAATGGTTATTTAGTGAACGAAGAAAGTATATCTGAGGACGTATTAAGTGATTAGATGGTAAAATGAGATTGAAATTATAAGGAGAACCTCTAAATGGCTGATGATAATCTGAATGCCCTTGCTGCATTTATGGTGGTGGCTAAGGAACAGAATTTCACGCGAGCGGCAAAACGTCTGGGTGTTTCACAGTCAGCGCTCAGTCAGACTGTTCGTGTTCTGGAAGCACAACTCGGGATCCGGTTGCTTAACCGAACGACCAGAAGAGTTGTCCCAACTGAAGCTGGGGAACGTTTACTCGCTTCAGTTGGACCTCAGATAGAGGATATTCAGCGGCAGTTAATGGTGCTGAGTGAATTACGTGATAAGCCAGCCGGTACAATACGACTTACCGCAACAGAATATGCAGCAGAGTCAATACTCTGGCCAGCAGTGTCGCGTCTCGTTAAAAAATACCCCGATATTAAAGTCGAAATTCTTACAGATTATGGGCTAACTGACATCGTAAGAGATCGTTTTGATGCCGGTGTACGTCCCGGAGAAACTATTGCCAAAGACATGATTGCTGTTCGTATTGCGCCAGATATGCGGATGACAGTGGCGGGATCTCCAGATTATTTCAGTAACCGGCATGCGCCCATTACTCCACAGGAATTGACAGAACACTGTTGTATAAACCTGCGCCTTTCCGGGCATGGAGGACTCTATGCATGGGAGTTTGAAAAGGACGGGCGAGAACTGAATGTGCGAGTTGATGGTCAACTGGTTTTCAATACGGGAAGCATGATACTGAAAGCGGCGCTTGAAGGTCGAGGGCTAGCCTATCTACCAGAAGGGCAGCTTGAACCCTATATAACATCCGGGGCTCTTGTTCGCGTGCTTGAGGATTGGTGTGAACCTTACTCTGGATATCACCTTTACTATCCAGGCCACCGACAACCCACCCCGGCATTTAGCCTGCTAGTTGATGAACTTCGCTATTCAACACGCGAGAAGCATCAGAGTTAATCTTTCCTGATAAATGACGGTCAGCTATGAGCGAAAAGCGGACCTTCAGACTATTTATTTAACATCAATATGGGTTTAAGTAAGCGCCCGCACTTATAGTAACTGTCAATTGCCTCCCGCCATTGATTCGACGTAAAAAGCTGATACTCGTTCAGTTCACTTTTGCGGAGTAGTCGCCAGATATCGCTGAACTCAAGCTGCCAGTCGCCATTACTGAAATCATCAAGATAATTACGGATATGAAACCAGCTTGTCGCAGGCGAGGCTGGCTGGATTTTATAGGGATGACCCGAAAGTAAACCGTAAGAAACAAACCTTCCATCTCTCTTCATATTGCCCAGCAAAAACTCAGCAAGCGAACCGCCGACGGCGTCATAAACAATATCACTGCCTTTGGCACACCTTGTAAGATGTACCGTATCATTCTGCTGTACGGGTGTAATACCACAGCGTTGAAGTTTACTTTTATGGTGTGGGGACCGATAAACACCATACACACAAGAGGCACCCAGTTGCAGAGCCCATTGGCCCAACAGAAGAGCACAATCTGAGCCAGCGGCAGTGAGTATTATGTTTTTTTTGGTAGGCGGGTAATCGCGCAGCATTAACCGGGCTGCTAAAGGGTTAATGTAAGCTCTTGATGCCAGGATATCATCAATATCATCAGGAACCTGGATAGCCATCTCAGGAAGACAGTCAGTATATGTCTGCCAGGTCCCCTCACCGCGTAAGGGTAATACCCGCCGCCCCAGAAACGATGAAAATTCTGCTGGCGCTTCAATAACCACTCCGACACCTTCATATCCTGCAATCCCGGGTAAAGTCACCCGGTGTCGGTATGCTCCTGAGATGGGAATTAAATCAGACGCATTCACTGGCGAGTACAACATTTTCACACGCAGATGATGCACTGAACATTTTTCCTTCAGTACTCTTTCAGGTTGCAGAACTCGGTTTGGTTTGCCAAATTCCCGGTAAATAAGTGTTTTATTAATCATTATCGCAACTAAACTATGTGTTTTCAGATTTCATCATTATGAGTATTGTCCAGGCGGACTATCCATTGGCTACCCTTCATGGCGGCCCTTCCCGATGAAAAAGCAGTATAGTGTTTCTGAGATATATCCTCACCAGTTCAACTTCAGCAGCGAGCCCCAGCTTAATTTATGAGCCATATTCATAAACACTAGAAGTTTATGACTATTATCGAATCAATACACCTCTGCTAAGATTTCCTCGTTCTGGTACTGGTCCTTGAGAGACTGATATTACTGGAATCAGAATCCAGCTAGCTCAATATGATCAATGCAAATCAATTTTTTCAGGGGAGTAAAATGACCGATAACATTAAAGGCAAAGTCGTTGTAATCACCGGTGCATCCAGCGGCATGGGTGAGGCAGCTGCACGTCATCTCGCTGAAAAAGGGGCTAAGGTTGTGATGGCCGCGCGGAGAATAGACCGCATAGAGGCTATTGTGAGTGAACTCCAAAAGCAGAATAAAGAAGCCATCGCCGTCGCAACTGATGTGACGAAACTGGATGACGTCAATAACCTCATTCAGATCGCAGTTGACACATTTGGACGTGTTGATGTTCTGATCAACAATGCCGGTCTGATGCCGCTTTCCCGCCTGGACCAGGGAAATGTTGATGAATGGAATCAGATGATTGATGTCAACTTACGCGGAGTTCTGCATGGGATTGCAGCGGTACTGCCTCATATGAAATCACAAAAAGCAGGCCACATCATCAACACTGCATCAGTTGCTGCACATCTGGTGTTCCAGAGCTCAGCAGTCTATTCAGCGACAAAATTTGCTGTCCGGGCTTTGACCGACGGTTTACGTCAGGAAATGGCGGCACATAACATCCGCGCCACATTAATCTCCCCCGGTGCTGTAAAAACTGAGCTCCTTGATCATATAACGGATAAAGACGTTAAGGCGGCAAATCAGGATTACGTCGAGAACGTCGGCGTGCCAGCGGAAACCTATGCTCGTATGGTGGCTTTCGCAATTAACGAACCAGAAGATGTTGGCGTCAGTGAAATCATTTTCAGACCAACAGCTCAGGAATTATAAGCTGTTGACGTCTAGTCTTAAATTCTGATTGTCCAGTTATTCTGGTCGGGGCCGCAATAGCGGCCCCGACCAATTGAGGTTTCAGACAATATCGTCAGGCATATAAAAAGCCGGATTATGATTTTTACTCATGCGATGACAGCGCCTGCAACTTAAGAAACGGTAGCTTTTTCAGACTGACGATTACCCAGCAGAGTGTCACCGCCGCCGCCGCATAAGCGACTAACCGTAAGCCCTGAGTCATGTCATCGCCACCCGTGCTCAGGATAAGCCCAAAAACGGCGACTCCTGTTACGCCTCCCATTTGCCTTGCACAGTTAAAGTACGCCGAGGCAGACCCCGCAGTACTTTGTGTTGCCTGCGACAGCACGACATTGGTCATGACTGGCATAGCAAATGACGTCCCGCTCCCCAGGAGAATCATCGGTATGAACAACTGGTCAGCAGTCCAGCCTGGTGTAATGAAGAAAATTATCGCAAACCCTAGCATGCTGATCAGGCTTCCCAGGATGGAGAGTGTCCGAACAGAGAACCACGCTGAAAACCATTTTGAACAAAAATTAACGAGAGCGGTTAATGCCATCATCGGCATAAATGCGATACCTGTTTCAAGGGCCGATAAATGTAGCCGGTTCTGAAAGAAGATGCTGAAAATAAAGACAGCCCCGTAGAACACCAGGTTACACAGAAACCCAACGACCACTGCGCTGACTATCAATGGATTATCTCTGACACCTCTCGCAATAACGGGATTTGTTGAACGGTTATCGACGCGATGAAAAACCGCCATTAGCGCTACGCCCAGCACCAGGGTGGTTAGAATTACAGGGTTCGCCCAGCCATAATTCCCGGCTTCAGTCAGCGTAAAGGTCAGCATTGCCAGCCCAAGTATGATAACCCCCTGACTGGAGAGATTCATTTTGATGCTGGATTGCGGGCTCGCTGGTCCCAGACGCTGAATCACTATTACGCTCAACATCCCCAGGGGAAAGTTGATAAGAAACAGGCTTTTCCAGCCAAAAAACTTAATCAGCAGCCCGCCAGCAACCGGACCTGCCACAAGCGCAAGAGAACCGGCAGCCGCCCACATCGCAATGGCGGATGCGCGTTCACGCGGATCTGAGAAATACTGGCGAAGAAGAGTCAGTGAGCTGGGCAATAAAAGTGCAGCCCCTATCCCCTGTATCCCGCGGGTAAAATCAAGCCAGTAGATAGTCGGTGCCAGCGCACAACATACAGATGCAGCGATGAAAAGCAGCACCCCGCTTATAAAGGTTTTTTTAGAACCGAAGCGATCAACAATGCTACCGGAACTCAGCATCAATGCAGCAAAAACGAGTGCGTATGCATTAATAACCCATTCCAGATCCGAAACCGCAGCATCGTAGGCTTCCTTAAGCGAATGTAACCCAACATTGACTATGCTTACGTCAAGCTGGACAAGAACGATCCCCAGGCAGGATGCCGCAGTAAATAACCGCTTGCTGGCCTGTGTAATAGTCATTTTATTTTTCCCGTTGATAGATGTCTTTTCGTCGCTGACGAAAAAGATCATTTATTTCAGTTCTGCAGCCATGCCCTGAGTCAGGGCAAGGAACCAGCTGATATGTGCGGGAAATGATAACCTTCCTGACTGAGACTGATAATAATCAAGAATCCATAATACATTCGTGAAAGTATCACTACTACAAAGTCATGGGAATATCAGAGGCTTTTATGCTGGTAAGGGCGAAGAGGGTATACGGGCCCTTCCCGATATTGAGCCCGATGTGCCGTGGGTGATATCCCATAAACACGCTTGAAAACGGTACTGAAGGTACTTTCATTAGCATAGCCAAGTCTGAAAGCCAGATGTTTAACCGGCTCGCTGCTGAGCCTTAGCGCCCTGCTGGCGATATGCATCCGCCAGTGCGTGAGGTAACTCAAAGGTGTAGTTCCTGTCGCCTCGCTGAACCGCCGCGCGAAGCCTGCCCGTGACATACCAGAAATACCAGCTAATTCAATCAGTTGCCAGTTCTTTTCCGGGGTTGTATGCATAGCTTCGACGGCTTTAAGAATTCGTGGTTCTTTCAATGCCCCCATCCAGCCGCTCAGGCCTGAGTCTTCAGACAATATCCAACCGCGAATACCCTCTATCATAATGAGCTGCATCAGATGATTTCCTGCCAGTGACGCCCCCGGAAGTCGGGATAAATTTTCCTCATGAAGTCGGGCCATCAGCCAGTATAACGTTGAGGAAGATTCTGTCCCTGTCTTAATCGGGATTAGCACAGGAAGCACGCTCAGTAATTGACTGGCTGGCATCGGATCAATCTCCATTTTACCGGCCAACAGGATGCTGTCCTCACCGCCGTAATCCGCAATACCATTGCGTCGCTGATACGGGACGCTCTCCGAAGGGACGGCAGTCAGACCAGGATCTGTTGCCATTATAAAGGGGGCTGAGCGTGTCAGAATAAGTCCGTCACCAGGATTCAATCTGAGCCATTCCTTTTCCGCTTCCAGACGAAACCACAGATATCCTTTGCGAATGGAGATAAATTTCATTCCGGTGAAGCCCGGATAACGCATAGACCAGCAAGAACCTGCGGACTGGCCGCTGGTGATGTAACTGCTTGCTGACAGCAGTTGCAGAACATCAGATAATGGGTCCATTGAGACTCTCGAATAAGTAATCGTTATTAGCCAATATTAAAATACCATTTTTCCTCTTTCCCATCTAACCCATTGAAGACCCGGAATACTTCTCTGTAAGGCGAAAAGAGTATGATTTAGTCATATTTTTCTCTTTTCAATAAAGAGGAATGTCCGCTCCTGGCACAAAGCCGACCTTCCTTCCCCCTCTAAATTAATGAACACATCTAATAAACCCTAGCTAATTACCCCATCTAATCGAATAAATCACTTTGCGTTATGCTTTTCCTACACAACAGCTGAAGGATAACGTCATGCAAACTGTAAAACTGAACAACGGTATTGAAATGCCCCTGCTGGGCTTTGGTGTGTTTCAGATGTCTGATCCCGCTGAATGCGAAAGAGCGGTTATTGATGCCATCGATACGGGATACCGCCTGATCGATACCGCCGCGTCTTATCAGAATGAAACCCAGGTCGGGAACGCGCTTAAACAGACCGGCATCGCCCGTGATGAACTGTTTGTCACCACCAAACTGTGGCTGCAGGATACGAATTATGAAGGCGCGAAAGCCCAGTTCGAACGCTCTCTGAACCGACTGCAGCTTGATTACGTTGACCTGTATCTGATTCACCAGCCTTACGGCGATGTCCATGGGGCATGGCGTGCCATGGAAGAACTGCAGCAGGCTGGCAAAATTCGCGCCATTGGCGTAAGCAATTTCCATCCTGACCGACTGGCCGACCTTATCGCCTTCAACAAAGTGGCCCCTGCGGTAAACCAGATTGAAGTAAACCCCTTCAACCAGCAGCTGCATGCTGTTCCGTGGAATCAAAGCCATGGCATTCAGCCGGAAGCCTGGGCACCGTTTGCTGAGGGTAAAAATGGCCTGTTCCAGCATCCCGTGTTAACGGCGATTGGCCAGAAGTACGGCAAAAGCGTGGGTCAGGTTGTGCTGCGTTGGATCTTCCAGCGAGGCATCGTTTCGCTGGCGAAATCGGTGCGCAAAGAACGTATGGCTGAGAACATCAATATTCTCGATTTTGAACTCAGTTCTGAAGATATGCTGCAGATTGCTGCCCTCGACACTGCAACCAGTGCCTTCTTCTCTCACCGTGACCCGGCAATGGTGGAATGGCTGACTGGCCGCAAACTTGATGTTTAAGTCGCGATAAAAGAGGTATTCATTCAATGCAAAAACGTTATCTGGGTAAATCCCGACTCGAAGTATCCGCGCTTGGGCTCGGTTGCATGGGATTAAGCCACGGCTATGGCCCGGCGACCGATACCCGACAGGCTATCGAGCTCATTCGCGCAGCGGTTGAACGTGGCGTCACCTTCTTCGATACCGCTGAAGTGTATGGCCCCTTCCTTAATGAAGAGGTTGTTGGCGAAGCCTTAAAACCATTTCGTGACCGCGTGGTCATCGCCACCAAGTTTGGTTTTACTTTTGGCGACGACAACAAGCAGCAGATTTTAAACAGCCGTCCGGAGCATATCCGTGAAGCGGTGGAAGGATCGTTACGCCGTCTTAAGACTGATGTCATTGATCTGCTGTATCAACATCGTGTCGACCCGGATGTCCCGATTGAAGATGTTGCCGGTACGGTAAAAGACCTGATCGCTGAAGGCAAAGTTAAACATTTCGGTCTGTCCGAAGCAGGTGCGCAAACCATTCGTCGTGCGCATGCCGTACAACCGGTCACGGCCCTGCAAAGCGAATACTCCATGTGGTGGCGCGAGCCTGAGCAGGAGATCCTGCCGTTACTGGAGGAACTGGGCATTGGTTTTGTTCCCTTCAGCCCATTAGGCAAAGGCTTCCTGACGGGATCGATTAAGCCAGGAACCACTTTTGGGAAGGATGATTACCGTAGCACGGTGCCGCGTTTCGCCGGGCAGGCGATTGAAGCCAATGAAAAGCTGGTCTCATTGCTGGGTGAACTGGCGGCAGAGAAAGGCGTGACGTCTGCACAAATCGCGCTGGCATGGCTTCTGGCACAAAAGCCGTGGATTGTTCCTATCCCAGGTACCACCAAGCTACATCGGCTGGAGGAAAACTTGGGGGCTGCCGACATCATTCTCTCGCAGGATGACTCATGGCAGATAACCCAGGCGCTTGAAACGATTAAAATCGTCGGCGAACGTTACTCTCCTGAGCACCAGGCCCGTGTAGGCCGTTAATACCCGGACGGGTCTACGGACCCGTTATTCCTGGTAGCGAAGCGCATCGATCATCAGCGCAAAAGCGGGCGGATGCTGCTTACGGCTCGGGTAGTAGAGGTAATATCCGGGGAAAGATGGACACCAGTCCTGCAGAACCTGAATAAGCTCTCCTGACTTTATATAATCCTGCACCCTGTCTTCAGGTATGCAGGCAATGCCAAAACCAGATAACGCCGCATCAATCCTTTCCGCCTGCAGATTAAAGGTTACCTGCCCTTCTACTCTGACACGTAACGGTTTCCCTTCCTTCTCAAACTCCCAGTGGTAAAGCCCACCGGCTGTCGGCAGGCGCATATTGATACACCGATGATTTTGTAGCTCGTGCGGCGTTTCAGGTGCAGGATTTGCAGCGAAATAAGACGGCGCTCCTACCACAGCCATTCTCATATCCGGCCCAATTCTTACCGCAATCATATCCTTATCCACACTTTCGCCAAGGCGGATCCCTGCATCAAAACGCCCCTCAACAATATCGACAAAGCCGTTATCAACCACCAGTTCGAGATTAATTTCGGGATATTCCCTGAGGAAGGGTTTTAGCTTCGGCCATACCAGACTTCGCGCGGCATGCTCCCCGGCAGATAAACGGATATTGCCGGAGGCGGTGCCGTTCAGTTGAACAAGCGATTCCAGCTCCTGTTCAAGATCGGCAATGCGAGGTTCAAGGCAGGCAATAATTCGCTCACCGGCTTCCGTAGGGGCAACGCTTCGGGTCGTGCGAGTCAGAAGGCGGATATTCAGCCTTTCCTCCAGGGCCTTCATCGCGTGGCTGAGTGCAGACTGAGAAACCCCCAGTTTACCCGCTGCTTTTGTAAAGCTTCGCTCCCTTGCCACCACAAGAAAGATTTGCAGTTCGTTAAAGTTTTCTTTAAGCATCGGCGATTTCCTTATGGAGGGATTCCCTTCATCGCACACTCATGAAGGGTGTTCATAGACACAATCATTTTAGCCCCATTACTGACAATAATGATAATTGATATTCTGGCTGTATCGAAAATAAGTCTGAATTATCAGAAGGTTTATCATGAAAATACTCGTTGCTGGGGCGACAGGAAGCATTGGCCTTCATGTCGTGAATACCGCAATTAAAATGGGCCATCAGCCCATCGCGCTGGTCAGAAATAAACGCAAAGTAAAATTGCTTCCTCGTGGAACAGATGTTTTTTACGGCGATGTTTCAATGCCGGAAACACTCACCCAATTGCCGAAAGATATTGATGCCATCATCTTCACGCTCGGTTCCGATGGTCAGGGTCGTATTGGTGCCAGAGCGATCGATTACGGCGGAGTGCGTAATATTTTACGAATATTCAGTGATACACCTGTTCGTATCAGCCTGATGACCACGATTGGCGTGACTGAACGACTCAGCACTTGGAATCAACGCACTGAGGTTCATGACTGGAAAAGACGTGCCGAGCGTCTGGTCAGGGCCACTGGTCACCCCTATACCATCGTCAGGCCCGGCTGGTTTGATTACAACAATGATGATGAACACCGAATCGTTATGCTTCAGGGGGATCGTCGCCACGCAGGAACACCGGAAGATGGCGTGATATCCCGGGAACAAATCGCCCAGGTTCTGGTCAGTGCCCTGACCAACGACGAGGCAAAAAATAAAACTTTTGAGCTGGTGGCCGAGCGAGGCGAAGCTCAGCAGGATCTTACCCCACTCTTTGCAGATCTGCAGACTGATGATCCACAAAAAAATGATGGGGTTTTAGACATAGACAATATGCCTCTCAGGGAAGAACCGGAGTGCATTGTTAACGAGCTGAATTTGTATTCAAAAAAATTAACTAATCTACAACCCTGACAATTTTGTCATATAGCTGTCAGTCTCATGACAGCTTAGGTCTGTATATTTGAATATATAGACAGTGGGCGTTCCCCCCTGATACTAGTTCAGTTTCAAACATAGAGTTTAAAGAGATATTAGATATGAAAGCACAACTTATTGCTACATTGGTCATGGGATTTATTTCTGTGAATTCCGTTTCTGCTGCTCAAGAAATTAATCATGCAGATGGGAAAGAAAAGATCGGTGTCGTCTCGGCAAGCAATGCCTATACACTTGATGAGTTATCGGATGCGCTCTCTCGTAAGGCTGATGAGCAAGGAGCAACGTCGTTCAAAATTCTGTCAACCACGGGGAATAATCGACTGCACGGGGTTGCTGAAATCTATAAGTAAATCATTAGCATCTCGAACAGGATGTGTCACAGCCCTCTTATAGTGAGCGTCGTTCAATGTTCAGAACAGAAGACATCATCGATGAGATAATTCAATGGATTAATTCAAACTTACATAAGCCGCTGAAGATAGAGGATGTTGCTGCGCGGGCAGGATACTCCAGGTGGCATCTTCAGCGGATTTTTGTACAGGTGAAATAATTTATTTACTCCTTCTTTCCATGATAATTATAGAAATGTGCAGATACACCACTCCTGGAATTTATAGATAGCTCTTCATGCCTATCTCTATAATAAAAATAAAGCTCATCGACAATATTTTTACAAGAAGAGAGAGCGCTTTGTATTTCATTAACTACAAGATCGTATATTTTATCTCTTGATTTTTCATATATTACATTTAAATCATATCCTTCTAAGTGTGAACCATAGCCCTCTATCCACGACATATTCTTAAACATCTCATCATCATCGGTGTATAAATTACAGAATCCCTTATGAGCTCTTGTATTTCTATCTGTACGTAGAGGACCACCAGAGGAATCAATTATTTTTAAGTTACTCAAAATATCAGAATGAGTGTCTTTAATAATCTTACCGAATTGTTTAATATTTAAAGAGTAATCTGGGATATTAAGTTCCAAAACCTCATTAACAAAATGAAAGGTTATATCGCGAAGGCTTGAAAATCTAAATAATGCCAAATCAACAATTGCCTTAAGCCAATCATATCGATTTATATTTCTTACTTTTGAAACCAATGGCAAATTATTAACCCCTAGCATTTGAGGGATGACTCTTAAATCTACGAATTGTTGTTCTAATGCGTTAAATCTAATATAGGTCAAATGCGCATATGCCATATGGGGATCTGCTTTAGAGAACTCATTCCAATCAGCGTAGGAATGATCATACAGAAAATATGTATTAATCGAATCATAAAGTCCCCCTTTGAAAGCAGTCCCCTCCAGATCCCACCAATAATAATCATCTTTCATAAAAAGCCTCGCTGAAGTTAAATGCAAAACCCAAAAAAATATTATTTTAATGTCAGCCTAAAACCTTATCCAACTCTTTACTATCAGAATAAACACTTAGTATTTTACGCACCCATTCCTGATTATATAAATACCCATCAAAACCTTCGATATAACCACAGTACTTCCCTTTTAGAGTTTTATCTACATGAGATGGTCTGACATCAAAATGCTTCCAAAACTTTGCATGAGTACTAAGATTAAAAGACTTATGTTTTTTTTGAACCAACTCAACTACCTTTTTAGGTTTCAACTTAAATTGATTCTCCACTCCTTTGATGAAAGCAATTCCAGTATCAAATTTCTCAAGTTCATCTTCGGTGAGATTATTAACATTGATAAACTCTATAGAAATATCAGAACTTGATGCCTTTTTACCAATCAAGGGGACTAACAAAGCTCTGAGTCGATATTGTTGACTTTCTAATATTTCTTGCTCCAAGTCTCTTTTATAATCCTCGATATATTTCTTAACAATAGTGAAATTTTTTGATTGGACTTTCTTCAAAGCGTCGATCTGCGCTTGCTGAGACATCCTTGTAAGTTGCATTGCAAGAGATAAGTTTACCATTAAAGCATTTTCATCACCAAATTCGTTAATGAGAATATCTTCAAAGTTATTTATTGAAGCCTGGCACTCACCAAAAGTTAGTGTATCTATTTCAGGGAGACCTCGGTGTTCAATGATATTACGTAAACCTATTAAAAAAAATACATTAGATTTTTCTGGGGTATTTTTTCCAAGCCAATATTTTTCACAGCAGGTTTTCAGTTCCCACGCTTTTTTGTCACCATCAACAATTTTATGAGAGCCATCATCATTCAAGTAAAAATAATCAACACCTCTTTTTGCGAATATAGCATGAAATAATGATGTATATGCTATAACTACATTAACTATAAAACCATGAGTTTTAAACTCTGTAAATGGATTATTGTAAACAGAAACAGCAAGCATAGCGAACTCTCTTGCTTTTTTTTTAAATTAATGCTTCGCTCACTTTTGGCCGGTTCAACGCTCTTCTGACTATGAAGATTTCTGAAGTCTTCCTTACTTAAGTATTTTAATCCAAGTGTGGTATATTGAGCGCCATCCCTTGATATATATTTACTCCATCTTTTAGTTGGATATGTTTTACATGTCTGAACTTTCCAACCAGTAGCCACTGCTAAATCAGCAATAGTAAAAAATTCTTGCCGATTTTCCTTTCCTACTAAAAAATCAAAAGCCTTATCAACCTGATCATATTTTTTCATACAACATCCCTATTTAACTTTTAAAGATGAATATCCTTTTAGATTTGTCTGCGAAAATTTTTTCGCAGACAAATAAAAAGACATTGTACATTCTAAATATATTATTTTATGTACTTACATCACACATAAAAGATAACAACTCGCCATACCACTGCATCATCTCCCTCCTCCCGTCCAGATACTGCGCATGGTTATACGTCCCACGAATTGAGTTCTTATCGACGTGAGCCAGCTGTAACTCAATCCAGGCCGAATTGAAACCCTGCTCATGCAAAATGGTACTCATCGTGTGGCGGAATCCATGCCCTGTAACGCGCCCGGCATAGCCGATACGCCTGACCAACACAGTCAATGCCATATCACTCATCGGTTTCTTAGGATTATTACGTCCTGGGAACAGCAACGCTCCTGCTCCCGTCATGGGTTTAAGCTGATTAAGTAGGTCAATTGCCTGGCTTGATAACGGAACCAGATGAGGGCGGCGCATTTTCATGCGTTCCGCTGGTACATTCCAAACCTTTTTCTCAAAATCAAATTCCTGCCACTCCGCTTGCCTCAACTCCCCAGGCCTTACTCCCGTTAAAATAAGCAATTGCATCGCAATCTTAACAAGTACACTACCAGCATAGGTGTTGAGAGTCCGAAGAAACTCAGGCAATTCATCCTGGGTTAAAAAAGCATAGTGCTCTTTCTCATGAGTAGTCACGGCGCTGGCTAGATCAGGTGCTGGATTGTATTCGGCCCTGCCAGTCACAACAGCATACTTCCAGACCTCTCCACAGCGCTGGCGAACCTTACGGACCTTCTCAGTTGCCCCTCTTGCTTCTATCTTTGAAAGAACTGCAAGCAACTCCATCGGCTTGATATCTTTGATTGGCCGGTGACCGATATAAGGGAACACATCCTTTTCGAAGGTTCTCAGCATCTCTTCGCGGTAGGAGACAGACCAGCGGTCATAGCGACGCTGATACCACTCCCGCGTGATAGCCTCAAACGAGTTTTCTGCGTCTTGTTGACGACTAAGTTTCTCAATTTTCCGTTCAAGAGAAGGATCGTTGCCAGCCGCTAATGTCCTTTTAGCATCCTCTCGCTTGCTTCTGGCTTCAGCTAAAGAAACATCGGGGTAAACGCCAATAGCGAGCAGTTTCTCTTTACCTAGTGAACGGTATTTGAGACGCCAGTATCTTTTGCCGTTGGGATTAACCAGCAGGTAAAGACCACCACCATCAGCCAGTTTGTAGGGCTTCTCTTTGGGTTTTGCAGTTTCAACCTGACGAGCTGTCAGCTTCATTGGGGGTACCTCTCAGCAGGGGGTACAATTATACCCCCATCCATACCCCCACATTGAGCTTGACCCTGGGGGAGTACAATTGAGTTCAATAGACTAACAGAAAGCTATAACCGCTGATTTATCTAGGGAAAATTGAGTTGGGTAGACTTCAGGAGACTTGAGTTTGGAGCGGGCGAAGGGAATCGAACCCTCGTATAGAGCTTGGGAAGCTCTCGTTCTACCATTGAACTACGCCCGCGAAGAGGTGCGAGAAGCATTATAGCCCTTACGCACCCTGTGACAAGCCCGCCGGATACTGACTGGCGATAAAATAACCTTTTAGCACTTAGGTTTACTGCCTTGCGGCGGCAGATAGCGCAGCGGATCGATGGCCGTCGCCCGATAGCGGATCTGGAAATGCAGACGCACTGAATCGGCATCCGTACTGCCCATGGTGGCAATTTGCTGGCCGGCTTTCACGCTCTGACCGTTATTCACCATCAGCTTATCATTGTGGGCGTAGGCAGTGATGTAATCCTCACTGTGCTTAATCATGATCAGGTTGCCATAGCCGCGCAGCTGGTTGCCGACGTACACCACCTTGCCCGCCCCGGCGGCATACACCGGCTGCCCGCGTGTCCCGGCAATATCAATGCCCTTATTGCCGCCATCGGCGGTGGAATAAGGCAGGACCACTTTGCCACTGGTCGGCCAGCGCCAGCAGCGCTGTCCCACCGGCGGCCAGGAGGATTGAGGTACCGCAGAAGAAGGGGTGACCGCCGCAGTACGCGTAGAGGAAGACTTTTTCTTCGTCGTCTTTGACGCGCCGCTACCGTTAAGCTTCAGCTTCTGCCCCACCTCAATGGTGTAAGGCGGCGAGATGTTATTCAGACGGGCGAGATCGCGAACGCTGGTGCCGGTGGTGCGGGAGATGCCATACAGGGTATCGCCACGTTTGACGGTGTAGGTCGCACCGGAATCGGAGGTGCTGGAGCAACCGGCCAGCACCAGGCTTGCCACCAGCATCAGTGTCATATAAAAGCGTTTCATCATCAGGCATCCTGCACTTAACACAACCACTTACCTCGCAACCAGGGCGAATATCATACCAGTCCATGCAACAATCCCCAATGCTCTACGCTTTTTCTCTGATCTCTACTCCCTCGGCGCGATAAACGGATAACCCCCGGCGATAATATCCATCAGCGCCGGGAGATACGGCATCGACGGCAATTTCACCAGCGCCGGATAGAATATCTGCGGTGAGGGGAAGACATCAACCACATAGCAATGAGGAAGTTTTTCGGCATTCACTTCCGAAGATGGCAGCAATGTCGCCGCTTCCAGCCCGTCTTCCAGCCAGTCGAGGATCACTCCGGGCTGGGTAATATGCATAATCACCTTCGCGCTAACGCCGGATTTACGGAACAGGTCCATTAGCATTTCATAGGTGCCGGAATCTTTCGCCCGGTGCAGCAGCACCAGCGGCATCGCCGCCAGCGCATTGTAGTCATAGGGGTTGGAAGGCGGCTGCGACAGACATTTTTTATTAATGACCGCTACCAGTTTAATGGGGTCGAAGGAGATATAATCGAAGCCTTCGCTGCGATAAGGCCGCTGTATTAACGCCAGGTCGATAGCACCTTCATTTAATAATGTTTCCAGATGACTTGAGTCGGTCACCGAGATATTTATCGCGGTCTCAGGGTTGCGCCGATAGAGCTCCATTAATAAAGGCTGGAAATAATTCTGATACAGATGAGTTAAGCCAATACGTACTTCCACACGGGCCTTTTGCGCAATATCAGCCGTCTCGCGGGCTGTATCCTCAACCTGGCGTAAAATTTCACAGCCTTTCCGATATAAGAAATACCCCGCTTCCGTCGGTTCAATGCGGTTGCCGCGGCGCTCGAAAAGCGAAACCTGCAGCTCTTCTTCAAGCTCCTGAATCCGCTTGCTGAGCGGTGGTTGCGCCATGTTGAGCGACTTCGCCGCCTGACTCACCGAACCGTGTTCCACTACCCGGCAAAAATAGCGTAAGCGTTTAAGATCCATGACCGACCTCATTAATTATCTTCCGGGCAGTATCACACTAACGCTGAGAAATAAAAAGCCGCGTTAAATTCACCATATTGATTAATTGTTCATTAACATTTTTTTAAAGCCAACTTTTTTGATCTACTGAGCATCCGGTAAACGGTATTTGTTTAATTTATCGAAGAAAAATATTGTGCGCTTAGCAAAATTGCTTTTCAAAGGAACACTCATGGCAAACTCAGATAAAAAAAAACCGTCACCGGTACATGATTTACGTTCGGCTCTGGCGCTGTTAAAAACGCTGCCGGGCGAATATGTTGAAACCGATACCGAAGTCGATCCCCATGCCGAACTCTCCGGCGTTTACCGCTACGTGGGCGCCGGCGGCACCTGCCAGCGTCCAACACGCAAGAACGGCCCGGTCATGGTCTTTAACAAAATTAAGGGCTTCGACGATATCAGCGTAGCCATCGGTCTGAACGGCTCGCGCCAGCGCGTTAGCCAGTTCCTGCAGTGTGAGCCGGCAAAACTGGGTCATCTGCTGAAAGATTCCGTTGAAAATGCTATTGCCCCAACCATGGTGCAGGGCGCGGCGGTATGCCAGGAAGTGGTTCATCTCGCCAGCGATGCTGATTTCGATCTGCGTAAACTGCTGCCTGCGCCAACCAACACCGAAGAAGATGCCGGCCCGTATATCACCATGGGCCTGTGCTACGCCGCCGATCCGCAAACTCGTGAATCCGATATCACCATTCACCGCCTGTGTGTTCAGAGCCGCGATGAGCTTTCAATGTGGCTGACGCCGGGTCGTCATATCGATGCCTTCCGCATGAAAGCTGAAGCGGCGGGCCAGCCGCTGCCTATTTCGATCAGCATCGGCGTGGATCCGGCTATCGAAATCGCCGCCTGCTTTGAGCCGCCGACCACCCCGCTGGGTTTCAACGAGCTAAGCATCGCCGGCGCGCTGCGTGGCCGCGCGGTGGAGATGGTGCAGTGTAAAACCATTAATGAAAAAGCCATCGCTCACGCCGAAATCGTTATTGAAGGCGAGCTGCTGCCGAACGTGCGCGTGCGTGAAGATCAAAACACCCATACCGGCCGCGCGATGCCGGAGTTCCCGGGCTATACCGGCGAAGCGAAAGAGGCGATTCCGGTCATTAAAGTTAAAGCGGTTACCCATCGTATCAACCCCATCTGGCGCACCACCGTCGGGCCAGGCGAAGAACATGTCAACATGGCCGGGATCCCGACCGAAGCCAGTATTCTCGATATGGTGGAACGCGCCATGCCGGGCAAATTACTCAACGTCTTCGCCCACTCGGCAGGCGGCGGCAAGCTGCTGGCGGTACTGCAATTTAAGAAATCTTCCCCTGCCGATGAAGGCCGCCAGCGCCAGGCGGCGCTCCTGGCGTTCTCCGCTTTCCCGGAGCTGAAGCATGTCATTCTGGTGGATGAAGACGTTGATATTTTCGATAGCGACGACGTGCTGTGGGCGATGCAAACCCGCTACCAGGGTGATGTCGATACCGTAATGATCCCGGGCGTGCGCTGCCATCCGCTCGACCCGTCGCAGGTGCCAGAATACAGCCCGAGCGTGCTGCAGCAGGGAATGTCGTGCAAAACCATTTTCGACTGCACCGTACCGTTCCATCTGAAACACAACTTTGAGCGCTCTAAGTTCAAAGCGGTTGATGTAAAACGTTTCCTGCCGGACTTCGAATAAGGGCGATAACCATGACACCACGCATCATCATTGGGATTAGCGGCGCTTCCGGGTTCCAGTACGGCGTGAAAGCGCTGGAACTTTTGCGGCCACTGGCGATAGAGGTTCATCTGGTGGTCTCCAAAGGCGCGGAAAAAACCTGCGAGCTGGAAACGGATTACCGCTTAGACGACGTGATGGCGCTGGCTGACGTGGTACATCCCATCAACCATCTGGGCGCGTCGATCTCCAGCGGTTCGTTTAAAACGCTGGGGATGTTGGTCGCCCCCTGCTCGATGCGGTCATTGGGCGCTATCGCCCATTGTCTCACCGATAATCTGCTTACCCGCGCGGCGGACGTAGTGCTCAAGGAACGCCGACGGCTGGTGCTGCTGGCGCGCGAGACGCCGCTTAATCTCGGCCATATACGCAATATGGCGGCGGTTACCGAGATGGGCGGCATCATCTTTCCGCCGGTGCCCGCGCTCTATCAGCGTCCGCAAAGCGCAGATGACATTATTACCCATAGCGTAAACCGCGCGCTTGACCTGTTTGGCCTGGAGGTCAATAACATCCCACGCTGGGGTGAGGGCGAGCTGCATTACGCGTAACAGGAACTCGCAATGTTAATTGGTCCGTATGTAAATGGTTCCGCCGTGATTATCGGCGGATTAATTGGCGCAATGGCCGGAGGCAAACTTCCGGAACGCGTCAAAACAGCTCTGCCGATGACCTTTGGTCTCTGCTCCGTCGGCCTGGGGATCACCCTGGTGCTGAAGGTGAAATATATGCCGGCGGTAGTGCTGGCGATGGTACTCGGCGCTTTCCTTGGCGAACTGTTGCACCTGGAAAAACGTATCGGTCGCGCGGCGGGATCAACGCGTGGGTTGATTAATAAAGTCCTGCCCCCCGTTCAGGGATTAGGTCACGAAGAGTTCACCGAAAAATTCGTGGCTATTTTGGTCCTGTTTTGCGCCAGCGGTACCGGTATTTTTGGTGCCATGACCGAAGGTATGAGCGGCGATCCATCGATCCTGTACATTAAAACGATCCTCGATCTGTTTACCGCCGGGATCTTCGCGACGCTGCTGGGCTACGCGGTGATGACCATCGCTATCCCGCAGATTGTGATTCAGGTGGCGCTGGCGATGCTGGCAGTGTTTATTCTGCCGATGATCACCCCGTCAATGATGGCGGATTTCTCCTGCGCCGGTGGATTGCTGATGGTGGCCACGGGATTACGCATCTGCAACATTAAGCTTTTCCCGGTCGCCAACATGCTGCCAGGGCTTGTTTTGGTAATGCCTTTCTCCCATTTATGGGCTACCCTAGTGGCCTGAGTACATGACCCGGCGGGTTTGTGCCGGGTCATTTTTTATTTTCAGGAGTCGTCATGGCCGGGGAACACGTCATTTTACTGGATGAGCAGGATCAACCTGCCGGTATGCTGGAGAAGTATGCCGCCCACACGCTTGATACCCCTTTGCATCTCGCGTTTTCCTGCTGGTTGTTTAATCAGCAGGGTCAGTTTCTGGTCACCCGTCGTTCGCTGGGCAAAAAAGCCTGGCCCGGTGTGTGGACCAACTCAGTCTGCGGACACCCCCAGCAGGGCGAGACCTTCGAGCAGGCCGTCACACGCCGCTGTCGTTTCGAGCTCGGCGTGGAGATCGCCGATATCGCGCCGATTCACCCGGCCTTCCGCTACCGGGCGGTCGCCCCGAACGGTATCGTTGAGAACGAAGTATGCCCGGTGTATGCCGCGCGCGTAGTGAGCGAAGTGCAGCCTAACGATGATGAAGTCATGGACTATCAGTGGGTTGACCTGCCAACCATGTTAAGCGCGCTGGCCGCTACGCCGTGGGCGTTTAGCCCGTGGATGGTGCTGGAAGCCGAAAACCAGGACGCCCGCCAGGCGCTGATCGATTTCGTTGCGCATCTGCGCGCGTAAGCTGACTATTCTCGCAGCTGCCCCCCTACCTGTCATCATTGCCTGGCGGCGCTACGCATGCACAGGCCTACGGTTCTGCGCCGTTACGTAGCCCGGATAAGGCGTTTACGCCGCTATCCGGGATCCCCCGGCTTGCGCTGCGCTGAGCCGGGCTACGCCAGGCTTCGGACCTCACATCAGACATAAAAAAACCCGGCAAGCCGGGTTTTTTGTCTTTCGCGAGACGCGATTATTTCTGCGGACGCATCGCCGGGAACAGGATCACGTCGCGGATGGTGTGGCTGTTGGTGAACAGCATGACCATACGGTCGATACCGATACCCAGACCAGCGGTCGGCGGCAGGCCGTGTTCCAGCGCGGTGACGTAGTCTTCGTCGTAGAACATCGCTTCGTCGTCGCCAGCAGCTTTCGCATCAACCTGATCCTGGAAGCGCTGCGCCTGGTCTTCGGCGTCGTTCAGCTCGCTAAAGCCGTTACCGATCTCACGACCGCCGATGAAGAATTCAAAGCGGTCGGTGATTTCCGGGTTCTCATCGTTACGGCGCGCCAGCGGAGAAACTTCTGCCGGATATTCGGTGATGAAGGTCGGCTGAATCAGATGCGCTTCCGCCACTTCTTCGAAGATCTCGGTCACGATACGGCCCAGACCCCAGCTCTTCTCAACTTTAATGCCGATGGACTCAGCGATCGCTTTCGCGGAATCGAAGTTATCCAGATCCGCCATCTCGGTTTCCGGACGGTATTTCTTGATCGCTTCACGCATGGTCAGTTTTTCGAACGGCTTGCCGAAGTCGAACACCTGGTCACCGTAAGGCACGGCGGTGTTACCGAGGATATCCTGCGCCAGGGTGCGGAACAGGGATTCGGTCAGCTCGATCAGATCTTTGTAATCCGCGTACGCCATATAGAGTTCCATCATGGTGAACTCTGGGTTATGACGAACGGAAATCCCTTCGTTACGGAAGTTACGGTTGATCTCGAAGACGCGTTCGAAGCCGCCAACCACCAGACGCTTGAGGTACAGTTCCGGCGCGATACGCAGATACATGTCCAGATCCAGCGCATTGTGATGGGTGATGAACGGACGCGCGGAAGCGCCGCCCGGGATCACCTGCATCATCGGGGTTTCCACTTCCATAAAGCCGCGGCCAACCATGAACTGACGGATACCCGCCAGGATCTGCGAACGCACTTTGAAAGTATTGCGGGATTCATCGTTGGAGATCAGATCGAGGTAACGCTGACGATAGCGCGCTTCCTGATCCTGCAGGCCGTGGAATTTGTCCGGCAGCGGGCGCAGGGCTTTGGTCAGCAGACGCAGCTCGGTACAGTGAATAGACAGCTCGCCGGTTTTAGTCTTGAACAGCTTACCGCGGGCGGCGATGATGTCGCCGAGATCCCATTTTTTGAACTGGTCGTTATAAACGCCTTCCGCCAGGTCATCACGCGCGACGTACAGCTGAATACGGCCGCCAACGTCCTGCAGGGTAACGAAAGACGCTTTACCCATAATACGACGGGTCATCATGCGGCCAGCAACGGCCACTTCAACGTTCAGCGCTTCCAGCTCTTCGTTTTCTTTCGCATCGAAGTCAGCGTGCAGTTGGTCAGAGGTATGGTCACGACGGAAATCGTTCGGGAAAGCGACGCCCTGCTCACGCAGCGCAGCCAGCTTCTCACGGCGGGTTTTCAGTTCATTATTAAGGTCAATTGCCGCGTCAGCGCCCTGTGCTTGTTGTTCAGACATGTTGGTTCCTCATAACCCTGCTTTCAAACTTGCTTCGATAAATTGGTCCAGGCTGCCGTCGAGCACCGCCTGAGTGTTGCGGGTTTCCACCCCGGTACGCAGATCTTTAATACGCGAGTCGTCCAGCACGTAAGAGCGGATCTGGCTGCCCCAGCCGATGTCGGACTTGTTGTCTTCCATCGCCTGCTTCTCGGCATTTTTCTTCTGCATTTCCAGCTCATAAAGCTTCGCTTTCATCTGCTTCATGGCCTGGTCTTTGTTCTTGTGCTGCGAACGGTCGTTCTGGCACTGCGTCACTAAGCCGGTCGGAATGTGGGTGATACGCACCGCGGATTCCGTACGGTTAACGTGCTGTCCACCGGCGCCGGACGCGCGATAAACGTCGATACGCAGATCGGCCGGGTTAATTTCGATATCAATATCGTCATCCACTTCCGGATAAACGAACGCCGAGCTAAAGGAGGTATGGCGACGGCCGCCGGAATCGAACGGGCTCTTACGCACCAGGCGGTGAACACCGGTTTCCGTACGCAGCCAGCCATAGGCGTAATCGCCAATGATTTTGATGGTCACGGATTTAATGCCCGCGACTTCACCTTCGGATTCTTCGATGATTTCGGTCTTAAAGCCGCGCGCTTCCGCCCAGCGCAGGTACATGCGCGTCAGCATGCTGGCCCAGTCCTGGGCTTCGGTGCCGCCAGAACCGGCCTGAATGTCGAGGTAGCAATCGGCGCTGTCGTATTCGCCGGAGAACATGCGGCGGAACTCAAGCTGCGCCAGCTTCTCTTCCAGCCCGTCCAGCTCAGCAACCGCTTCGTTGAAGGTCTCTTCGTCTTCGGCTTCAACCGCCAGCTCCAGCAGACCAGCCACGTCTTCCAGCCCCTGGGACATCTGATCCAGGGTATCCACGATGGCTTCCAGGGAAGAACGCTCTTTACCCAGCGCCTGGGCGCGTTCAGGTTCGTTCCAGACGTCCGGCTGTTCCAGCTCGGCGTTTACTTCTTCGAGACGCTCTTTCTTGGCATCGTAGTCAAAGATACCCCCTAAGAACGTCGGAGCGCTCCGTGAGGTCCTGAATGCGGTTTTTTACCGGATTTATTTCAAACATGGTCGGTTTCTTTTAATGGATTTGTCAAAATGCGGTGATAAGAGCGGAATTCTACCGGATTCGCGCCCTTATTCATACACTGTTGTCAATTTGGCCAGAGGTGATCGATGATCAGCTGCAGGCTGCGGTTGCCGCGGAACTCGTTGATGTCGAGCTTGTAGGCTAACTGCACTTCGCGCACGCCGTTGTCCGGCCAAATGGAAGTATCAACGTTGAAAGCAATACCGTCCAGCAGCGGGCCGCCGCCAACCGGTTCGACCATCACTTTCAGGTGACGCTCGCCTACCAGCCGCTGCTGCAGCAGGCGAAAACGGCCATCAAACAGCGGTTCCGGGAACATCTGCCCCCATGGTCCGGCATCGCGCAGCATCTGCGCCACTTCCATGCTCATCTCCGCCGCTGCCAGCGGGCCGTCGGAGACCACCTCGCCCTGCAATAATGCCGGATCCAGCCATTCGGTCACCAGCTCGCCGAAGCGCTGCTGAAACTCCTCAAAGCGCGCCTCTTCCAGCGATAAGCCCGCCGCCATCGCGTGGCCGCCGAACTTCAGGATCAGCCCCGGATAGAGCGTATCCAGGCGCTCCAGCGCATCGCGCATGTGCAGCCCCTGAATGGAGCGTCCGGAGCCTTTGAGCGTGCCGTCGCCGGTAGGCGCAAAAGCGATAACCGGGCGATGGAAGCGCTCCTTAATCCGCGAGGCGAGAATGCCGACTACCCCCTGATGCCACTGCGGATGATACATCGCCAGCCCGCCGGGCAGGGTGTCGCTGCTGCGCTCCAGTTGCTGACACAAGGTCAACGCCTCGGCCTGCATTCCCTGCTCAATCTCTTTGCGCGTCTGATTAAGCGCATCGAGCTCATTGGCTAACACGCGCGCTTCGCCGATGTTATCGCACAGCAGCAGCGCCACGCCGACGGACATATCGTCCAGCCGCCCCGCCGCGTTCAGGCGCGGCCCGAGGGCGAAACCGAGGTCGCTGGCGGCCAGTTTTTGCGGATCGCGGTTGGAAATTTCCAGCAGCGCTTTAATGCCTGGGCGACATTTACCGGCGCGAATACGGCTTAATCCCTGCCAGGTCAGAATGCGGTTATTGGCATCCAGCGGCACGACGTCCGCGACGGTGCCAAGCGCCACCAGATCCAGTAGCTCAGCCAGGTTTGGCGCGGCGATACCGCGGGCGTCGAACCAGCCTTTATCGCGCAGGAAGGTACGCAGCGCCAGCATCAGATAGAACGCCACCCCGACCCCGGCCAGTGATTTCGAGGGGAAATCACACTCGCGCAGGTTAGGGTTAACGATGGCCTCGGCCGCCGGTAGCGTCTCGCCCGGAAGATGGTGATCGGTCACCAGCACCGGAATGCCCAGCGCATGGGCATGGTCGACGCCGGCATGTGACGAAATGCCGTTGTCGACGGTCATGATCATCTGCGCGCCACGGGCGTGCGCCTGATCGACCACTTCCGGGCTTAAGCCGTAGCCGTCTTCAAAACGGTTCGGCACCAGATAGGAGACGTTGCCGTAGCCCAGCGCACGTAAGGCGAGCACGCTGAGCGCGGTGCTGGTGGCGCCGTCGGCGTCAAAATCGCCGACCACGACAATGTGCAACCCATTCTCGAAAGCGTCGTGCAGCATCTCAACCGCTTTTTCAACACCGGTGAGCTGCGTCCACGGCAGCATGCCTTTGACGCTGCGCTCCAGCTCCTGCGCACTGCGCACCCCGCGGCTGGCGTACAGCCGCTGCAGCAGCGGCGGCAGGTCGGCGGGGAGATCGACGCCGTCAACCGCCTCACGGCGGCGTAGTTGTATCTGTTGTTTCACGCGAATCAGTTACCGCTTGTCTGTTTTTTATGCTCGTCGAGGAACGCTTTCAGCTCTTTCGGCCCCTGATAGCCCGGCAACACCATACCGTTGCTGAGGACCATCGCCGGGGTACCGTTGACGCCCATCTGCACGCCGAGTGTGTAATGTTTGGCGATATCCACGCTGCAGCTTGCCGGCTGTACGCCTTTGCCGTTCATAGCGTCATCCAGCGCTTTGTTGCGATCTTTCGCGCACCAGATGGCTTTCATGTCCTGCTCGGCCTGGCTTTGCAGCCCCTGGCGCGGGAAGGCCAGATAGCGCACGGTAATGCCCAGCGCGTTGTAGTCGCTCATCTGCTCGTGCAGTTTATGGCAGTAGCCGCAGGTGATATCGGTAAAGACGGTAATGACGTGCTGCTCCTTCGGCGCTTTATAGACAATCATCTCGTTGCTCAGCGCGTTCAGCTTACCGACCAGCAACTGGTTGGTGACGTTGACCGGCTGCGCGCCGCTCACATCGTACATCGGCCCCTGGATGATGTGTTTGCCATCGTCAGTGACGTACAGGACGCCGCTGTCGGTCAACACCGTGCTCATCCCGGAAACCGGCGACGGTTGGATATCGGTACTCTGCACACCCAGCTTCGCCAGCGACTGTTTGATCGCCGCGCTATCGGCATGCGCCGCGCCGGAAAGCGAGGCCGCCAGCAGAGTGAACATCAATAAACCTTTTTTCATACTCAGTCCTTTTGTTCAGCACTCACGCCCGCGGGTGGTGCTGTTGATGAAGTTGTCGCAGACGCTCGGTCGCCACGTGGGTGTAGATCTGCGTGGTGGAGAGATCGCTGTGTCCTAACAGCATCTGCACCACGCGCAGGTCGGCGCCGTGATTGAGCAAATGCGTGGCGAAGGCATGGCGTAATACGTGCGGGGAGAGCTTCGCGCTGTCGATCCCCGCCAGGACGGCATAGTGTTTAATGCGGTGCCAAAAGGTCTGGCGCGTCATCTGCTGCGCGCGCTGGCTGGGAAATAATACATCCGACGCCACGCCGTTCAGCAGCCACGGGCGACCGTATTCGAGGTAATTTTCCACCCACATTACCGCCTCTTCGCCCAGCGGCACCAGCCGTTCTTTGTTGCCTTTACCAATGACCCGCAACACGCCCTGACGCAGGCTGATATCGCTCATCGTCAGGCCAACCAGCTCCGAGACGCGCAGGCCGGTGGCATACAGTACCTCCAGCATCGCCTTATCGCGTAATTCCAGCGGTTGCTCCACCAGCGGCGCCTGCAGCAAGCGTTCAACCTGCGCCTCGCTGAGATCTTTCGGCAACCGCTGCGGCAGCTTCGGCGAAGCCAGCAGCGCGCTGGGATCGTCCGGGCGAATTTTCTCCCGATACAGATGCTGGAAGAACCGGCGCACGGCGCTGAGCAACCGCGCGGTGCTGGTGGCTTTGTAGCCGCCGGACTGCCGCTCGGCCAGCAGCGCCTGCAGATCGTCGCTGCCGACGCTTACCAGCGACAGGCCGCGATGGTGCAGCCACTCGACTAACATCGTCAGATCGCGACGGTAGGCGCTGAGCGTATTCTCCGCCAGATTCCGCTCCAGCCAAAGGGCATCGAGAAACTGTTCGATTTGTGCCAGATCCTGTTTCACATCGGCCTCTTTGTTCGTTATACGGTCTCATTATGCCTTAAGAGGCCGCCTTTCTGGTACACTGGGCGCAATTCACGGCAAGAATTGAGACGTTTACGCGATGAATATAGGTCTTTTTTACGGCTCCAGTACCTGCTACACCGAAATGGCTGCGGAGAAAATCCGCGATATCATCGGCCCCGAGCTGGTGACGCTGCACAATCTGAAAGACGATTCCCCCGCGCTGATGAGCCAGTACGACGTACTGATCCTCGGCATCCCGACCTGGGATTTCGGCGAAATTCAGGAAGACTGGGAGGCGGTCTGGGAGCAACTGGATACCCTGGACCTGGAAGGCAAAATCGTCGCGCTGTACGGCATGGGCGATCAGCTGGGCTATGGTGAATGGTTCCTTGACGCACTGGGCATGCTGCACGACAAGCTGGCGACCAAAGGCGTGAAATTTGTCGGCTACTGGCCAACCGAAGGCTATGAGTTCACCAGTCCAAAACCGGTTATCGCCGATGGCCAACTGTTCGTTGGCCTGGCGCTGGATGAAACCAATCAGTACGACCTGAGCGACGAGCGCATCCAGAGCTGGTGCGAGCAGATCCTCGGCGAAATGGCCGAACACTTCTCCTGACGCCGCTTACTCCTGCGCCGGTTTTTGCAGCACCAGCCGGCGCAAATCTCGCCATTCTCCGGCATCCATGCTATCCGCCGCCAGCCACAAATGCTGCCCGCGCCGGGTATCGACATGGCGTAACCGCAGCAGCATACCGCTATTGATGACCCACGGGGTCCCGAGGATCTCCCATTCGGCGTTTTGCCAGCGAAGACGGGAATCGGTGAGCAGTTTTATCTCTCCGCGACGGGCATGGATCCGCCGCTGGCTGCGCACGCAGTCAAACACCACCAGCGACAACAGCAGCAGCCAGATCGGGGTGTAGCTCAGCGGCCAGGGGACCAGCAGCACCAGCGCCGCCACAACGCCGTGGAGCAGCAGGGAAAACCACTGCGCGCGCCAGGAGATACGGAGATCAGATTGCCACAGGACCACGTTCCCGATTCCGTGTCTGAATTAAGGTTACCATCCGCTGCAGCTCCGCATCGGCCGGTTTGCCGTGGTTCATCAGCCAGTTGAACAGATCCGGATCGTCATTTTCCAGCAGGCGAATGAACAGCTGTTTGTCAGTATCGCTGAGCGTATCGTACTCATACTCAAAGAACGGCATGATGGAGATGTCGAGTTCGCGCATCCCGCGGCGGCATGCCCAGTGGATACGTGCTTTATTGTTAATGTCCATGTTGACCTTCCAGCAGCAAAATATAGGTTAGTTTAACCCGTTTTATGCCGTAACTTTACAGGAATATCGCTGAATGCGAGCATCATTCCATAAAAACCATAAAATAATGATGGGCTTATTGATTCCCTGCGTCAGGCGGCTGTCTCACGCCAGCGCACAAATGGCCTGTTGAAAGCACTTGCAATGCACTATAGCTCTTTTACCATTGGTCACACACACTGCGTTAAGCGATTCAGGATATGACTATGGCTTTTACACCTTTTCCTCCGCGTCAGCCTTCCTCTTCCGCTCGTCTGCCGTTAACGCTGATGACCCTGGATGACTGGGCGCTGGCGACGATTAGCGGGCCGGATAGCGAAAAATATCTGCAGGGCCAGATTACCGCCGATGTGAGCAGTCTCACCGATGCTCAGCATCTGCTTGCCGCCCACTGTGACGCCAAAGGCAAGATGTGGAGCAACCTGCGCGTGTTCCGCCGCGACGGCGGCTTCGCATGGATCGAGCGCCGCAGCCTGCGCGACGTGCAGCTGACCGAACTGAAAAAATATGCCGTCTTCTCTAAAGTCACCATCGCCGCCAACGACGATCTGGTCCTGCTGGGGGTGGCCGGCTTCCAGGCGCGCGCCGCGCTGGCGCCGTTGTTCGCCGCCCTGCCCGACGCGGCCACCCCGGTGGTCAGCGAAGGCGCCACCAGCCTGCTGTGGTTTGACCATCCGGGCGAACGCTTCCTGCTGGTGACTGATGTCGACACCGCTAACCGTGTTACCGACGCGCTGCGCGGCGAAGCACAGCTCAACAACAGCCAGCAGTGGCTGGCGCTGAATATTGAAGCCGGTCTGCCGGTTATCGACAGCGCCAACAGCGCGCAGTTCATTCCGCAGGCGACCAACCTGCAGGCGCTGGGCGGTATCAGCTTCAGGAAAGGCTGCTACACCGGCCAGGAAATGGTCGCGCGGGCGAAATTCCGCGGCGCCAATAAGCGCGCGCTGTGGACGCTGTCAGGGACCGCCAGCCGGGTGCCGGAAGCCGGGGAAGATCTGGAGCTGAAAATGGGCGACAACTGGCGCCGCACCGGGACGGTGCTGGCGGCGGTTCAGCTGGATGATGGCCGTCTGCTGGTGCAGGTGGTGATGAATAACGATATGGAGCCGGACAGCGTGTTCCGCGTGCGCGACGATGCCGGCAGCCTGCGCATCGAACCGTTGCCCTATTCGCTGGAAGAAGAGTAGTAAGGCGTCATGATTCCCGGCTTGCGGCGCTTGCGCCTTAGCCAGGCTACCAGGCCGCAGAATGTCAGCGCCACCGTGGGATTTCCAGGTCGCAGAGTATCGTAGCCACGGTAAGCGTAGCGCCACCGTGGAAGTAGTCAGAACGAGTCACCAAAAAGCCCCTGTTGGGGCTTTTTGTCAGTGTTGACCGATGTAAAGATAGATCGCCAGGAAGTGACACACGCTTCCGCCGAGCACGAAGCCGTGCCAGATAGCGTGGTTATAGGGAATGCGTTTGCAGACGTAGAAGATGACCCCCAGCGAGTACACCACCCCGCCAACCGCCAGCAGCGTTACGCCGCCCACCGCCAGCTTCACTGCCAGCTGATAGACCACGATAAGCGACAGCCAGCCCATGGTCAGATAAGTCACCAGCGACAAAATTTTAAAGCGGTGCGCGATGGTCAGCTTAAACAGGATCCCCAGCAGCGCCAGGCTCCAGATGACGATCATCAGCCCCTTCGCCAGCGGTGAATTCAACCCCACCAGCAAGAACGGCGTGTAGGTCCCGGCAATCAACAGGTAGATAGCGCAGTGGTCGAACTTTTTCAGCCACTGTTTCGCCCGCTGATGCGGGATAGCGTGATAGAGCGTGGAGGCGAGGAACAGCATAATCATGCTGCCGCCGTACAGGCTGTAGCTGGTGATCGCCGTTGCGCTGGCGTTCGTGTCTACCGCCTGCACCAGCAGCAACACGAGGCCGACAATACCGAACACCAGCCCGATCCCGTGACTGATACTGTTGGCAACTTCCTCTGCCAGAGAATATCCCTGAGTGATTAATGGTTTGCGCACCATATTTGACTCCGTGAAAACAAGAACGCTTTCATTGCCCACTTAGGGTAACTGAGAATGATTCCAGTGAACACCTGTTAGCTAAAATAAAACGATGTATATTTGTAAATACATTAAAATCATAATGTTACAATATTATTTCAACTAACAGCTGTGCTGCTTTTATTTAAAGGCGTTTGAATTCAATAACATAAAACCGTTCTTCCGTAGGATAGATTTCCCTAATCACCTGCCGCAGTTGTTCGAGGGTCATATTCTCCTGCCGGGCATGCTGTTCAGTTAGCGTATCGAGCGTCACCGTCGAGGTGGCGGTCACGGCGATGGTGCAAAAATAGCCTTCATCTTCATAGCGCCCAACGCGCAGGACGTCACCCGGTTTAAAATGCGATTCCGCCGCATCGCGGATGGTAATCGTTTTGCGCCCGGCGAGGATGTCGTCCTGAAAGCGCTGAAAAAAGGTAATGTCATTGGCCTGCATGATATAATTCCGTCCTGGTCATTATGAATTGTGAGTTCGCCACTGTGAGTATGTTCTCCCACGCCGCTGTCGCCAGTCTCAATAATCTTGAGATGATGGTCTACCACTACGTCATTAAGAATCGTGACAAAGTGATGTACATGACCATCCGCGAACTGGCCGAAGCCGCCGGGGTCTCCACCACCACCGTGTTGCGCTTCTGCCGCAAACTGCAGTGCGAGGGCTACTCTGAATTTCGCGTACGCTTTAAATTATATCTTGAGCAGAATGAGCCTCAACAGGCAAATATCGGCGCCAGCGAAATAATGAGCTTTTTTAAAAGCGTCAATAATGACGAGTTCGATGCGTTACTCGAACAGGCGGTCGATATTATTCTCGCCTCCGAACGTATTATTTTCGTCGGTGCCGGCACCTCCGGCGCGCTGGCGAAATATGGCGCACGCTTCTTTTCCAACGTCGGTAAATTCAGCAACCATATTGACGACCCCTATTTCCCGGTAACCAATGATATGGCCCGTAACGCGCTGGCGATCGTGCTTTCCGTCTCCGGCGAAACCGAAGAGATCCTGCGCTTCGCCAGCCAGTTCAGCCTGCACCGCTGCAAGGTGATGTCGATTACCAGCCACGAGCATTCGCGGCTGGCGAAACTGGCTGATTTCAATCTCTCGTGGCACGTGCCGCAGACGCGTATTGGCGGCGTCTACGATATTACGACGCAAATTCCGGTGATCTATATCCTTGAATCGCTGGGACGTAAATTAGCGCGCAAAATCAGCTAAAAATAACAGCCTGTTTTTTCGATGTAACATATTACGTTTGGCGGGATTTGTTATATCGTGACATTCAATTTCGCTTTGCTAGACTCAATCGCAATAGTGATTCAGAGAGATTAGCAAAGATGAAAAAATTGACTCTTCCAAAAGACTTTTTATGGGGCGGCGCGGTCGCCGCGCATCAGGTTGAAGGCGGCTGGAATAAAGGCGGCAAAGGCCCGAGCATCTGCGACGTTTTAACCGGCGGGGCGCACGGCGTACCGCGCGAAATCACCCACCAGGTCGAAGCGGGTAAATATTACCCTAATCATGAAGCGGTCGATTTCTACGGCCACTACAAAGAAGACATCAAGCTGTTCGCCGAGATGGGCTTCAAGTGCTTCCGCACCTCTATTGCCTGGACCCGCATCTTCCCGCAGGGCGACGAAACTCAGCCGAATGAAGAAGGGCTGCAATTCTACGATGACATGTTCGATGAACTGCTGAAGTACAACATCGAACCGGTGATCACCCTTTCCCACTTTGAAATGCCGCTGCATCTGGTACAGCAGTACGGCGGCTGGACCAACCGCAAAGTGGTCAATTTCTTTGTGCGCTTCGCCGAAGTGGTCTTCGAGCGCTATAAGCACAAAGTGAAATACTGGATGACCTTTAACGAGATCAATAACCAGCGCAACTGGCGCGCGCCGCTGTTCGGCTACTGCTGTTCCGGCGTGGTCTATACCGAGCATGAAAATCCGGAAGAGACCATGTACCAGGTGCTGCATCACCAGTTTGTCGCCAGCGCGCTGGCGGTGAAAGCGGCCCGTCGTATCAACCCGGATATGCAGGTCGGCTGCATGCTGGCGATGGTCGCCCTCTACCCTTATTCCTGCAAACCGGAAGATGTCATGTTCGCCCAGGAGTCGATGCGCGAACGCTACGTCTTTACCGATGTCCAGTTGCGCGGTTACTACCCGAGCTATGTGTTGAATGAATGGGAACGCCGTGGCTTCAACATCAAAATGGAAGACGGCGATGCGCAGATCCTGCGCGAAGGCACCTGCGCCTATCTCGGCTTCAGCTACTACATGACCAACGCGGTGAAAGCCGAAGGCGGTACCGGCGACGCCATTTCCGGCTTCGAAGGCAGCGTGCCGAACCCGCACGTGAAAGCCTCCGACTGGGGCTGGCAGATTGACCCGGTTGGCCTGCGCTACGCCCTGTGCGAACTGTATGAGCGCTACCAGAAGCCGCTGTTTATCGTGGAAAACGGCTTTGGCGCCTACGACAAAGTCGAAGCCGACGGCAGCATCAACGATGACTACCGCATCGATTATCTGCGCGCTCACGTCGAAGAGATGATTAAAGCGGTGACTTATGACGGCGTCGATCTGATGGGCTATACCCCATGGGGCTGCATCGACTGCGTCTCCTTCACCACCGGACAGTACAGCAAACGCTACGGCTTCATCTACGTCAATAAACACGACGACGGCACCGGCGATATGTCCCGCTCGCGCAAGAAGAGCTTTAACTGGTACAAAGAAGTCATCGCCAGCAACGGCGAGAATCTGTAACTGACCGCCCTCTCCCGGCCGGGAGGGGGCAAATCACTTATCCGCCAGACACTTCTTTACAGCTTTACCATTGCCAAAACGCGTTCGCCCGATAAGATAGGCCGCGTGAATATTTGAGGCGATCATGATTAAGCGACAACGCAAAGCCATTCTTTTTGTCCTCCTGGCCTGTCTGGTGGTGCTGACCTGCACCGCCCAGCGGATGGCCGGGATGCACGCGCTGGTCATGAACCTCACCGCCGACAGCCCGTCGCTACAGCAAAACCAGGATAAGGCCGAGGCGCCGGTCACGCCGTGCGAGCTCAGCGCCAAGTCGCTGATGGCCGTTCCGCCGATGCTGTTTGAAGGGGCGCTGTTGGCTATCACTCTGCTGCTGGCGGTGCTGGCGGCGATCCCGCCGCGTATCGAACGCCAGTGGCCTCCCCGCGTTATCTCCTCACCCCGATTGCGGGTGCATCTGCGATTATGCGTCTTCCGTGAGTGATTAATTCTCCTGACAGCTCAGGTTAATTTATTACTTACGGAGAAAATTTATGTTTATGGTATTCAGGCGACTGCTGGTCTGCCTGCTTTGGCTATGGCTGCCCGTCAGCCAGGCCGCCGATAGCGGCTGGCTGCGCGTCGCCGACAATCAACACGCCAGCGTGCGCCTGCGGGCGCAAACCGAGAGCAATGGCGACACCCGCCTGCTTTTAGACGTGGCGCTGGAAAAAGGCTGGAAAACCTACTGGCGTTCGCCGGGCGAAGGCGGCATCGCGCCGGCTATCGCCTGGCGCACGCCGCTGGAGGTGAACTGGCGCTGGCCGACGCCGCAACGCTTCGACGTCGCGGGTATTTCCACTCAGGGGTATCACGGCGACGTCAGCTTCCCGATAACCCTGCGCGGGAAAATACCGCCGACGCTTAGCGGCGTCCTGACGCTCTCTACCTGCAGCAATGTCTGCATTCTCACTGACTACCCCTTTTCGCTGGATATGACGGCTCCGGCGGGAGAGCAATTTAATTACGATTTCACCCGCGCGATGGGCACGCTGCCGCTGCGCGACGGTCTCACCTCGGCGCTTAGCGCCAGCTACGTCAGCGGCAAACTGACGGTGACCGCCCGCCGAGATGCCGGCTGGCAGCAGCCAGCGCTGTTTATCGACAGCATGGAGGATGTCGATTTCGGCAAGCCGAGCTTTACCAGCCGCGGCGATACGTTGACCGCCACCTTACCGGTCACCGACAGCTGGGGCGAGGCGGCGCCGGACCTGAGCGGTGAAACGCTGTCGCTGGTGCTGGCCGATAGCGGCCAGGCGCAGGAAAGCCATATTGCCATTGCCGCCGGCAGTGCGGCGCCGGGGCTGGCCTTAGGCTGGGTGCTGCTGATGGCGCTGACCGGCGGGCTCATTCTCAACGTCATGCCCTGCGTGCTGCCGGTGCTGGCGATGAAGCTCGGCTCGCTGGTGCAAACCGAACGTCGCGAACGCGGCGCGGTGCGGCGACAGTTCCTTGCCTCGGTGTGCGGGATCGTCGTCTCCTTCCTGGCGCTGGCTTTGATGATGACGCTATTGCGTTTAGGTAATCAGGCGCTCGGCTGGGGGATCCAGTTCCAGAACCCGTGGTTTATCGGCGCGATGGCGCTGGTGATGGTGCTGTTCAGTGCCAGTTTGTTGGGGCTGTTCGAAATCCGTCTCTCCTCCAGCGCCAGTACCTTCCTCGCCACCCGCGGCGGCAACGGCTTGATGGGCCATTTTTGGCAGGGCGCCTTCGCCACCCTGCTGGCGACGCCCTGTACCGCGCCGTTCCTCGGTACCGCCGTGTCGGTGGCGCTGGTGGCGCCGCTGCCGCTGCTGTGGGGGATTTTCTTCGCCATGGGGATCGGCATGAGCCTGCCGTGGCTGCTTATTGTCGCCTGGCCGGGGCTGGCGCAACGACTTCCACGTCCAGGCCGCTGGATGAATCATCTGCGCGTGGTGTTGGGGCTAATGATGCTTGGTTCAGCACTATGGCTGGTCAGCCTGCTGACGATCCACATCGGCCGCACGCCGGTGCTTACCCTGCTGGTGATTCTGGCCATCGGCCTGCTATTGGCCACCGCCTGGCGCTACCGCTGGCGTACGGCGCTGCGCGCGAGCGCCCTGGCCATCGTGGTGGCGGGCGCCGTCGCCTTTGTCGCCCAACAGGACGGCCAGGGCCCGCGCCGCGACCGGGTTAACTGGCAGCCGCTCAGCGAGCAGGCTATCGCTAACGCCCTTGCGGAGCATAAACGGGTATTTATTGATGTCACCGCCGACTGGTGCGTGACCTGTAAAGCCAATAAATACAACGTGCTGCTGCGCGATGACGTCCAGCGGGCGCTGTTAGCGCCAAACGTGGTCGCCTTACGCGGCGACTGGAGCCGCCCCTCCGCCACGATTAGTCAGTTTTTAACCGCTCGCGGCAGCGCCGCGGTGCCGTTTAACCAGATTTACGGACCGGGATTGCCGCAGGGACAGATCCTGCCTGCGCTGTTAGACCGCGAACACCTTCTCGCCACCCTGTCCGCCGCTAAAGGAAAATAACATGAGAGCTATCACCGCCTTATTGCTGCTGTGCGTATCGGCCTTCAGCTTCGCCGCCCCGGCGGAAGAACCGCAAGCAAACGGTAATGACCAGTTAGCCCAATTGCTGTTTAACGATCCGAACAGCCCGCGCACCGGCGCGAAAGAACCAAAGCTCACGATCGTCTCATTTACCGATTACAACTGCCCTTACTGCAAACAGTTTGATCCGATGCTGGAAAAAATCGTCCACGATAATCCGGACATTCAGCTCATCATTAAGCTGCTGCCGTTTAAAGGGCAGAGTTCGGTGAATGCCGCTAAAGCCGCGCTCTCCACCTGGCGTCAACAGCCCGATAAGTTCTGGGCGCTGCATCAGCGGCTGATGGCGAAAAAGGGCTATCACGATGACGCCAGTATCGCCGCGGCGCAGAAGAAAACCGCCACCGATAGCGTCAGTGTCGATGACAAGACCATGGACTCGCTGAAGATGAACCTAATTTTGTCGCAGGTGCTGAATATTCAGGGCACCCCGGCAACCATCATCGGCGATCAGATGGTGGCCGGCGCGATCCCTGCTGATGAGCTGGACGGGCTGGTGAAAGAACATCTGGCGAAAGCCCGTGGCCAGTAAAATCAGGCGCTGGCTGCGCGAGCTGGCGGTGTGGCTGCTGATTGGCGCGGCGGTGAGCCTGGCGGTAGATTATTTCCGCCAGCCCGCGTTGCCGCAAAACGTCAGCGCCACGCCGCTACAAACCCTCGACGGCAGGACGCTGGATCTGAACGCCATGAGCCAGCAAAAGCCGCTACTGCTGTACGTCTGGGCGACCTGGTGCGGGGTTTGTCGCTATACCACGCCGTCGGTGGCATCGCTCGCCGCCGACGGCGGCAATGTGCTAACGGTAGCCCTGCGTTCCGGCGATAACGCCGCGCTGGAGAAGTGGCTGACAAGGAAGAAAATGGCGCTGCCGACGGTGAATGATCCAAGCGGCCAGCTGGCGCGGCAGTGGGACGTGCAGGTGACGCCAACGCTGGTGTTCATTTCTCAAGGCGAGGTGAAGTCGGTTACCACCGGCTGGACCAGCAGTTGGGGAATGCGTCTGAGACTGTGGCTGGCCTCCTGGTAGATCGTCGGTTTCCCCGGCTTGCGTTGTTGGGTAGCCCGGATAAGGCGTAGCCGCCATCCGGGAAGGTTTCCCCGGCTCGCGCTGCGCTCAGCCGGGCTACGGGTACGCATCGTTGGGTAGCCCGGATAAGGCGTAGCCGCTATCCGGAAAGGTTTCCCCGGCAAGCGCAGCGCCGCCGGGCAATTGACATCAGCGGGTTATTTCCCCCCCGCCAGTTCAAGAAAACTGCCCGTCACATACGACGCTTTGTCGCTCAGCAGCCAGGCAATGGCCTGAGCGACCTCTTCCGGCTGGCCGCCGCGCTGCATCGGCAGCGAATGCTTCACTCGATCCACGCGTCCTGGTTCGCCGCCGGAGGCGTGCATTTCGGTATAAATCAGCCCCGGACGCACGCCGTTCACCCGGATCCCCTGCGCCGCCACCTCCAGCGCCAGCCCGGTGGTCAGGGTATCTACCGCTCCCTTTGAAGCGGCATAGTCAACGTACTCCCCCGGCGCGCCAAGGCGCGACGCCGCCGACGACACGTTAACTATCGCCCCACCCTTGCCGCCATGCCGATGCGACATACGCTTGACCGCCTCACGGCAGCAGAGGAAGTAGCCGGTGACGTTGGTGGCCAGCACGCGGTTAATACGCTCGGCGCTCAGGCTCTCCACCGTACATTGGGTAAACAGGATCCCGGCATTGTTGACCAACGCCGTCAGCGGTTCGCCCATACGGTCAATCGCCTCAAACATCGCCATCACCTGCGCTTCATCGCTGATATCCGCCCGCAGCGCCGTGGCTTTGCCGCCAGATTCAACAATGGTATTGACCACTTCGGTGGCGGCTTTAATGTTGTGATGGTAATTGACCGCGACGGTATACCCTTCCTGCGCCAGCAGCAGCGCCGTCGCCCGGCCTATTCCGCGGCTCGCGCCGCTAATCAGAGCTATCGCCATACCTTCCCTCCAAAAAATAAAGGCGCCGCAGCGCCTTTAAAAGTTTAGCTAATTCACCACTTACTGGTATTCGCTCATCGGGACGCAGGAGCAGAACAGGTTACGGTCGCCGTAGACATCGTCCAGACGTTTTACCGTCGGCCAGTACTTGTTGTGCAACCCTGCCGGGAATACCGCCAGCTCGCGGCTGTACGGATGGTTCCACTCGCTCACCAGCTCGCCCTGGGTGTGCGGCGCGTTCACCAGCGGGTTATCTTCCAGCGGCCATTCACCAGCTTTAACGCGATCGATTTCCGCGCGGATCGCCAGCATCGCGTCAATAAAGCGGTCCAGCTCGACCTTGCTTTCCGATTCCGTAGGCTCAACCATCAGCGTCCCGGCAACCGGGAAGGACATGGTCGGCGCATGGAAACCAAAGTCGATCAGACGCTTGGCGATATCCAGTTCACTGATGCCGGTCTCTTCTTTCAGCGGGCGAATATCGAGAATACATTCGTGCGCCACGCGACCATCGCGACCGGTATAGAGCACTGGGTAGGCATCTTTCAGACGGGTAGCGATATAGTTGGCGTTAAGGATCGCGTTCTGGCTCGCCTGTTTCAGTCCTTCCGCGCCCATCATGCGGATATACATCCAGCTGATCGGCAGGATGGAAGCGCTGCCGAACGGCGCGGCGGAGACCGCCCCCTGACGAGTCAGCATGCCTTCAATCTGTACCACGCTGTGGCCCGGTACAAACGGCGCCAGGTGCGCTTTCACACCGATTGGGCCCATACCCGGGCCGCCGCCGCCGTGCGGAATGCAGAAGGTTTTATGCAGGTTGAGGTGCGAAACGTCAGCGCCGATAAAGCCCGGAGAAGTGATCCCGACCTGGGCGTTCATGTTGGCGCCGTCGAGGTAAACCTGGCCGCCGAACTGATGCACTATCTCGCACACTTCACGGATGGTCTCTTCATACACGCCGTGGGTCGACGGATAGGTGACCATGATGCAGGAGAGATTCGTCCCTGCCTGCTCTGCTTTTTCACGCAGATCGGCAAGATCGATGTTGCCGTTTTTGTCGCAGGCAACCACCACTACCTGCATACCCGCCATCTGCGCGGAAGCCGGGTTGGTGCCGTGCGCGGAGCTTGGGATCAGGCAGATATCGCGATGGCCTTCGTTGCGGCTCTCGTGATAGTGGCGAATCGCCAGCAGGCCAGCATACTCGCCCTGCGCGCCGGAGTTCGGCTGCATACAGACGGCGTCATAGCCGGTCAGTTTAACCAGCCAGTCAGAAAGCTGGGCGATCATCTGATGATAACCTTCCGCCTGCTCGACCGGGCAGAACGGGTGCAGCTCGGCAAATTCCGGCCAGGTGATCGGGATCATCTCCGCCGCGGCGTTCAGTTTCATGGTGCAGGAGCCCAACGGGATCATCGCCTGGTTCAGCGCCAGATCTTTACGCTCCAGGGCGTGCATGTAGCGCATCATCTCGGTTTCGCTATGGTAGCGGTTAAACACCGGATGGGTGAGGATCGCATCGTCGCGCAGCATCGCCGCCGGGATCGAACGGCTATCCAGCGCCACGTCTTTATCCAGAGTATCGATATCCAGACCGTGATCGTCGCCGACGATGGCGCGGAACAGGTTCAGCACATCTTCGCGGGTGGTCGCTTCATCGAGCGTAATGCCCACCGCGCCGTGAATATCGCTACGCAGGTTAATCTGCAGCGCTTCGGCACGCGCCAGCACCGCGGCTTTATCCGCCACTTCGACGCAAAGGGTGTCGAAGTAGTGCGCATGGCGCAGCTTCAGCCCTTTCTTCTGCAGGCCGTCGGCCAGAATGTCGGTCAGGCGATGAATGCGGCCAGCGATACGTTTCAGGCCCGCCGGGCCGTGGAATACCGCGTACAGGCTGGCGATGTTGGCCAGCAGAACCTGCGAGGTACAAATGTTGGAGTTCGCTTTCTCGCGGCGGATATGCTGCTCGCGAGTCTGCATCGCCATGCGCAGCGCGGTATTCCCCGCCGCATCTTTCGATACGCCGATAATCCGGCCCGGCATGGAGCGTTTGAATTCATCTTTCGCCGCGAAGAAGGCCGCGTGCGGGCCGCCGTAGCCCATCGGCACGCCGAAGCGTTGGGCGGAACCGAAGACGATATCCGCGCCCTGCTTGCCCGGCGCCGTCAGCAGCACCAGCGCCATAAAGTCAGCGGCGACGCTGACAATCACTTTGCGCGCTTTCAGCTCGGCGATCAGTTTGCTGTAATCGTGGATTTCACCGGTGGTGCCCACCTGCTGCAGCAGCACGCCGAAGACATCCTGGTGATCGAGCACTTTGTCGGCGTCATCGACAATCACGTCGAAGCCGAAAGTTTCCGCGCGGGTGCGCACCACGTCCAGGGTTTGCGGATGGACATCGGCGGCAACGAAGAAACGGTTGGCGTTCTTCAGTTTACTGACGCGTTTGGCCATCGCCATCGCTTCGGCGGCGGCGGTGGCTTCATCGAGCAGCGAAGCGGAAGCGATATCCAGCCCGGTCAGATCCAGCGTGACCTGCTGGAAGTTGAGCAGCGATTCCAGACGGCCCTGGGAGACTTCCGGCTGGTAAGGGGTATAGGCGGTGTACCAGCCCGGGTTTTCCAGCATGTTACGCTGAATGACCGGCGGCAGCTGCACGGCGGTATAGCCCATGCCGATGTAAGACTTGAAGCGCTTGTTGCGACCGGCAATCGCCTTCAGCTCCGCCAGCGCGGCGAATTCGGTAGTCGCGTCGCCCACCTGCGGTGGGGTCGCCAGCTGGATATCCTGCGGCACAATCTGGCCAATCAGGGCGTTAAGCGAATCCGCGCCGACGGTCTTCAGCATCTCTTGCTGCTGCTGAGCGTCCGGGCCAATGTGACGTTCAATAAAGGCGTCGCGGTTTTCAAGCTGACTTAAAGTCTGAGTCATGAGCGATGGTTCCTGAAACGTGCGGTGAATCGTGATTGTCTGACTGGTTTGCCCGGCAAGCGCTGATGCTTACCGGGCCAGAATACGCAAAATCATTCGCGTTGCAGGAAGGCGGCGACACAGCGACTCCCCGGGGGCTTACAACAGTAAGTGACCGGGGGGAGCCAGGAAGCCAACGCCTCTGCAGCGTGAAGGATGAAGCGTATTTATTCGTCTTCTAATAAAGCTTCATAAGCGGTCGCATCCAGCAGCGCGGCAACTTGCGCTTCGTCGCTGGCTTTAATTTTGAAGATCCAGCCGTCGGTATACGGGTCGCTGTTGACCAGTTCCGGAGAGTCGTTCAGCTCTTCGTTGACGGCAACGATTTCACCGCTAATCGGCGCGTAGATATCAGAAGCCGCTTTCACGGATTCAGCAACGGCGCAATCGGCGCCCGCTTCAACGGTGGCGCCCACTTCCGGCAGGTCAACGAAAACCATATCGCCAAGCAGCTCCTGCGCGTGCTCGGTGATCCCGACGGTATAGGTGCCGTCCGCTTCTTTACGCAGCCATTCGTGTTCTTTGCTGTATTTCAGTTCTGCTGGTACGTTGCTCATCAATTCATCTCCAAAAAAGGGAAATCACACAATGGCTTTGCCATTGCGTACAAAACCAGGTTTAGTCACTTTTACCGGCATTTCACGGTTACGAATTTGCACCACCGCGGTGTCGCCAATCCCGGCCGGCACGCGAGCCAGCGCGATGCTGTAGCCCAGCGTCGGCGAGAAGGTGCCGCTGGTGATAATGCCTTCTTTTTGATTACCGTCGCTATCGGTAAAACGTACCGGCAGGCCACCGCGCAGGACGCCTTTCTCGGTCATCACCAGGCCCACCAGCTGCTCGGTGCCTTTTTCGCGCTGCATTTCCAGCGCTTCGCGGCCGATGAAGTTACGATCGGCGGGCTCCCAGGCGATAGTCCAGCCCATGTTCGCCGCCAGCGGCGAGACGCCTTCGTCCATCTCCTGGCCGTACAGGTTCATCCCGGCTTCCAGGCGCAGGGTGTCGCGCGCGCCAAGACCACACGGCTTAACGCCGGCGTCCAGCAGACCGCGCCAGAAATCAGCCGCCTGCTCGTTCGGCATCGCAATTTCATAACCCGCTTCGCCGGTATAACCGGTGGTGGCGATAAACAAGTCGCCGGACTGCACGCCAAAGAACGGCTTCATGCCTTCCACAGCCTGACGCTGAGCGTCGGTGAACAGCGTCGCCGCCTTCGCTTTCGCCTGCGGACCCTGGACCGCGATCAGCGACAGATCGTCGCGAACGGTAATTTCAAGGCCGTAGGGTTCAGCTTGTTCGGAGATCCAGGCGAGGTCTTTTTCGCGGGTGGCGGAGTTAACAACGAGGCGGAAATAATCTTCAGAAAGGAAATAAACAATCAGGTCATCGATGACGCCGGCGGAGGCGGTCAGCATGCCGGTGTAGAGCGCTTTGCCTGGGGTGGTCAGCTTCGCCACATCGTTGGCCAGCAAATAGCGCAAGAACTCGCGGATCCGGCTGCCGTGGAAATCGACGATGGTCATATGCGACACATCGAACATCCCTGCATCGCCGCGCACCGCGTGGTGCTCATCAATCTGGGATCCGTAATGCAGCGGCATCATCCAGCCATGGAAATCCACCATGCGAGCGCCGCACAGCGTGTGTTGTTCATACAACGGAGTCTGTTGAGCCATCTTTTCCTCATCGAATAAAACGGAACCAGCCACGAGATTGTCGGCGATTTTGCGCCACGAAATTCGGCGACGGCACCGCTGACGGACGCCGACGCAAACGTTCTCTTTTGCCTGAACTTACCACCGAACCCGGCGCTAAACCATAAGCTCATTCAGGGCATCACATTAGCTTATGACTAAAATCCGCCGAAAAGCCTACAGAGTTATTGACTGGAAAAAAGCGATTTATGCCGCATAAAATTAACATCAAGCTTTCATCGATAAGGCAATGATGGTGTTTTATGCGATTTTACGGCCCTAATTTCTTTAACAAAAAAAAGAGAGCATTAATAAAACTAATGCGAAAAAAGAGGTGAAATTAGAATATTTCAAATGAGGGAGAAAACCCGGCGCGCAGGCCGGGTAAAAGAAGTGTGACGCGGTTAACGTAACCAGGCGGGGAGATCGTTGAGACCCATCGCCTGGCGAATCAGCTGCGGTTTCACGCCTGGCAACGTATCGGCCAGTTTGAGTCCCATATCGCGGAGGAATTTCTTCGCCGGATGGCTACCGGAGAACATTTCGCGGAAGCCCTGCATACCCGCCAGCATCAGCGCGGCGCTGTGCTTGCGGCTGCGCTCGTAGCGGCGCAGATATAAATGCTGGCCGATATCTTTCCCCTGCGCGTGCAGGCGCTTCAGCTCGTCGATAAGCTCGGCGGCATCCATAAAGCCAAGGTTCACCCCCTGCCCGGCCAGCGGGTGGATGGTATGCGCGGCATCGCCGACCAGCGCCAGGCGGTGGGCGGCAAACTGACGGGCATAGCGGCCGGTCAGCGGGAAGACTTCACGTTCGCTTGCCAGCTGGCAGAGGCCGAGGCAATTATCGAAGGCGATATTCAGCGCCTGGTTGAAGGTGGCTTCATCAGCCTCCTGCATCCGCTTCGCTTCCGCTGGCGACAGCGACCAAACGATCGAGCACAGGTGCGGATCGCTCAGCGGCAGGAAGGCCAGAATACCCTCGCCATGGAACGCCTGGCGTGCCACCGCCTGATGCGGCTCAGTGGTGCGTATCGTCGCCACCAGCGCATGATGGTGGTAATCCCAGAAGGTCAGCGGAATATCGGCCTTATTACGCAGCCATGAATTCGCGCCATCAGCGCCAACCACCAGCCTCGCGGTCAACATGCTGCCGTCCTGCAGGCTGAGAAAGGCTTCGTTTTCACCCCACGCTACCTGCTGCAGCTCCGCAGGCGCCAGCAGGGTGACGTCAGCGCAGCGCTGCGCTCTCTGCCACAATGCGTGATGCACCACGGCATTTTCAATAATATGGCCCAGATGGCTGAAGCCCATGCTCTGGTCATCGAAGCTAATGCGGCCGAAGCTGTCTTTGTCCCACACTTCCATACCGTGATAGCAGCTGGCGCGCTGGGCGACGATCTCATGCCAGACATCCAGCTTAGTCAGTAGCTTTTCGCTGGCAGCATTGATCGCCGAAACGCGCAGCGCCGGCGGCGCATCGGCGGCCAGAGGCTGCGGCGCTGCTTTCTCCAGCACCGCGACGCGCAGGCCACTGCCCTGTAAACCGCAGGCTACCGCCAGTCCCACCATTCCACCGCCAACAATGGCAACATCAACACTTTGCACGTTTTACTCCTTAACGGGGAACCCAACCGAGGGTACGCTGCGCCAGCGCATCGCGCGCTGGGGTAAATAATTCCATGGCCATCAGACCGACGTTGCGCCCCGCCACCAGCGGCGCCCAACGGTTGGCAAACAGATGCACCAGCCCATCGGTGACACCGATAGTGGCGGCTTTATCACCTGCCCGCCGTGCCTGGTAGCGGCACAGCAGGGAATAATCGCCCACATCGTCGCGGGCCACGTGCGCGTCGGCAAGCATCTCCGCCAGGCTCATCACATCGCGCAGGCCAAGATTAAAGCCCTGCCCGGCGATCGGATGCAGCGTCTGCGCCGCGTTGCCGACCAGCGCCAGACGGTGTGACACCGCACGGGTGGCGGTCGTTAAGGCTAACGGATAGACGCTGCGCTTACCGGCATGGGTAATACGCCCCAGCCGCCAGCCGAATGCCTGCTGTAACGCCTGACAAAAACGTTCGTCGGACCTGCTCAGCACCTCGTCGCGCCGCGACTGCGGATGGCACCACACCAGCGAACAGCGCCCTTGCGACATCGGCAGCATCGCCAGCGGACCATGCTCGGTAAAGCGCTCGAAGGCGCGGCCTTCGTGCGGCAAGGCGGTGCTAACGTTGGCGATAATCGCCAGTTGCTCATAGGGCTGCTGCTGCCAGCTAATGCCGCAGCGGACGCCCAGCGACGAACGCGAACCATCTGCCGCCACCAACAGCTTACCGTTGATCGTTTCGCCGCTATCGAGGGTGAGGCTGACGCTGTCCTGGCTGCGGTTGACCGCTTCCACTTTCGCCGGACAGTGCAGGGTGACGCCCGGCGCCTCGCGCAGCAGGCTAAACAGCCGCTGGCCGACATCGTGGAGTTCAACCACCTGCCCCAGCGCCGACAGGCCGTAATCGGCCGCCGCCAGGTTTACAAAACCGGCATGGCCGCGGTCGCTGACGTGTACCCGCTGGATAGGCGTCGCTCGTTTAGCAAGGTTCTGCCAGATACCGATGCGCGCCAGCTGCTGGCAGGTGCCCACAGCCAGGGCAATCGCCCGATCGTCAAAGCCTGGGTGGCGTGACGAATGCGGATCCTGCGCTTCAATCAGATGGACCGGCAGAGCGCCGCCGGTCAAACGGGAGATGGCCAGCGCGAGCGTCGCCCCGGTCATCCCGCCACCGACGATCAGCACGCTCATGACTGGCGCGCCGCCGCCATCAGCGCCTCGATCTCATCCGCCTTCTTCACCACGCTGGCGGTGAGATTTTCGTTGCCGTCTTCGGTAATGACGATGTCATCTTCAATACGAATGCCGATGCCGCGATACTGCGCGGGGACATCGGCATCGGTGGCGATATACAGCCCCGGCTCGACGGTCAGCACCATCCCCGGCTCCAGTATGCGCGAACGGTCGGTATCGTAGTTACCGACATCGTGCACATCCAGACCCAACCAGTGGCTCAGGCCGTGCATAAAGTACGGACGGTGGGCGTTATTGGCGATCAGCTCGTCAATCTCGCCTTTCAGGATCCCCAGCCGCACCAGGCCGGTAATCATAATGCGCACCACTTCCTGATTAACCTGATAGATCGAAGTGCCCGGGCGGTAGAGCTCCAGCGCGGTCTCCAGCGATTCGAGCACGATGTCGTAGATTTCACGCTGCGGTTTGCTGAATTTGCCGTTTACCGGGAAAGTGCGGGTAATGTCTCCCGCGTAGCCGCGATATTCGCAGCCGGCGTCAATCAGCACTAAATCGCCATCGCGCAGTTCGGATTCGTTTTCGGTGTAGTGCAGAATGCAGCCGTTTTCGCCGCCGCCAACGATGGTGTTATAGGACGGGAAACGCGCGCCGTGGCGGTTGAATTCATGGAGAATTTCGCCTTCCAGCTGATATTCGAACATGCCGGGGCGGCACTTTTCCATCGCCCGGGTATGGGCAAGGGCGGAAATTTCGCCGGCGCGGCGCATCACTGCCAGCTCTTCGGCAGATTTAAACAGACGCATTTCATGAACCGCAGGCCGCCAGTCGATGACGGAGTTCGGCGCCTGCAGATTCTGGCGCGAGCCTTTGCGCAGTTTTTCGAGGGCGTTAAACACAATCTCATCGGCATAGGCATATTCGCCCTGGGCGAAATAGATAGCGTCCAGACCATTGAGCAGCTGATACAACTGCTGGTTGATTTCACTAAATGCCAGCGCGCGATCGACACCGAGCTTCGCCGGCGCGGCATCCTGGCCCAGACGGCGACCGAACCAGATCTCAGCGGTCAGATCGCGAACCCGGTTAAACAGCACGCTATGATTGTGCGTTTCATCGCTTTTAATCAACACCAGCAGCGCTTCCGGTTCGTTAAAGCCGGTGAAGTACCAGAAATCGCTGTTCTGCCGGTAGGGATACTCTGAATCTGCGCTACGCACCGCTTCCGGTGCGGCGAAAATCAGCGCCGCGCTGCCTGGCTGCATCTGCGCCAGCAGCGCCTGGCGACGCGAGAGAAATTCCTGCTGAGTCATGACGCCCCCTGAACGAATTTTAGTTAGTGTAATGTCGGTTTGCGGACTTCCGGTGCGGTTGGCTGCTGACGAGAAAAAGTGTCGTGGCACAGCAGTGCGGCAACGCGGACATACTCGATAATCTCCTCCAGAGACATCTCCAGCTCTTCCTGATCTTCGTCTTCATCGTAGCCCAGCTGGGCGATATTACGCAGATCGTCAATCGCTTCCCCGGTCTCGTCTTTCACTTTATCCAGCTTCGGCTGGCTGACGCCAAGGCCGAGCAGGAAGTGGTTAACCCAACCGGCGAGAGCGTCGGCGCGGTCGAAGACGCTTACCGCATCGCCTTCCGGCAGATACAGTTGAAAGAGGAAACCGTCGTCATCCAGTGAATCGCTGATGGCGGAATGCATGTTACGCAGCGCCTGGGCCAGTTCATGACCAAAGGCGAGACCTTCGTTGGTCAGGTCGTGCACCAGCGGCAGCCAGCTGCTGTCAGTATTGCCGCCGCACAGCAATCCGCTGATTAAACCGTGCATTTCGGCCGGGGTGAGGCCTACCCCTTGTTGGTTCAGTAACTGGTCTACATCGTTGTAACCAGGCATTTCGTTCTGTATAGACATGCGCATTCGTCATCGTTGGGAGGAATATTCATGATATGCTACCACTTTGGACCCTGGTGAACCAGAAAAGGGCTTGTATCCCCGCACCAGGGTAGCTATAGTGTCGCCCCTTCGCAGACCCGGGCTCGGATGTGAAGGCAGCGCAGTCAATCAGCAGGAAGGTGGCATGTCTGCACAACCCGTAGATCTCCAAATTTTCGGCCGTTCACTGCGAGTGAATTGCCCGCCTGAACAAAGGGATGCCCTGAATCAGGCAGCTGAAGACCTTAATCAGCGGTTGCAAGATTTAAAAGAACGCACTAGAGTCACAAATACTGAGCAGCTGGTCTTCATCGCCGCGTTGAACATCAGCTATGAGTTGACTCAGGAAAAAGCGAAGACCCGCGACTACGCTTCGAGCATGGAGCAGCGCATTCGGATGCTTCAGCAGACCATCGAACAAGCATTGCTTGAGCAAGGTCGCATAAGCGAAAGACCAGGGTCAAAGTTTGAATAACACTTTGCAGTTAACTGTGTTAGAGTAATTCCAGGAACAAAATTTCTCTGAGATGTTTGCAAGCGGGCCAGTCCCCTGAGCCGATATTTCATACCACAAGAATGTGGCGCTCCACGGTTGGTGAGCATGCTCGGTTCGTCCGAGAAGCCTTAAAACTGTGACGACACATTCACCTTGAACCAAGGGTTCAAGGGTTACAGCCTGCGGCGGCATCTCGGAGATTCCCTTCTTTAGTTCGCATTATCCCAACGCTCTAGTTTTCGGCTACTGCCGCTCTGTATTACACTTCCTCGTATTGTTTCGCTTGCTCGTAATGAGACCTGCATGACCCTACAGCCCGATATCCCGCTCTCCAGACAGCATATTCGCCAGCAGATCCGCGAGCGTCGCCGCGCGCTCAGCCCGGAGCAACAGCGCCTGTTTGCCCAACAGGCCGCGGAGCGGATGATGGCCTGGCCGCCGGTCGTACTCGCTCATACCGTGGCGCTGTTCCTCTCCTTTGATGGCGAGCTGGACACCCAGCCGCTAATTGACCAGCTATGGCGCGCCGGCAAACGGGTGTATCTGCCGGTGCTGCATCCGTTTAGCCCCGGAAACCTGTTGTTTTTACACTACCATCCGCAGAGCCAACTGATAGTGAATCGCCTGAAAATCCGCGAACCGAAGCTCGATGTGCGGGACGTGCTGCCGCTCGCTGAACTCGATGTGCTGGTGACCCCGCTGGTAGCCTTCGATGTCAGTGGTCAGCGACTGGGAATGGGTGGCGGTTTTTACGACCGTACGCTGCAAAACTGGCAGCAGTATCGCCTGCAGCCTGTAGGCTACGCGCATGACTGCCAGCAGGTGGATAGCCTGCCGAGCGAACAGTGGGATATCCCGCTACCCGCGGTGATCACCCCGGGAAAAACCTGGAGTTGGTAGGTACGCGGGGACGAGAATTTCAGCCTGGAAAGTATGAACAAAAAAACGGGCAGGTACTCGACCTGCCCGAGAGGCAAAAATGATTAGAACAACAGACGGGCGCGGATAGTCCCCGGGATCGCTTTCATTGCCTGCAGCGCCTGCTGGGCAACATCTTCTTCCGCTTCAATATCAATAACCACGTAACCCATCTGCGGCGACGTTTGCAGATACTGCGCGGCAATGTTGATGCTCTGCGCGGCGAAGATCTGGTTGATAGCGGTCAGGACGCCCGGCCGGTTCTCATGGATATGCAGCAGACGGCGACCGCCGTGCAGCGGCAGAGAAACTTCCGGGAAGTTGACCGCTGACAGGGTTGACCCGTTGTCAGAGTACTTCGCCAGCTTGCCGGCCACTTCCAGACCGATGTTCTCCTGCGCTTCCTGGGTTGAACCGCCGATATGCGGGGTCAGGATCACGTTATCAAACTCGCACAGCGGTGAAGTAAAGGGATCACTGTTGGTCGCGGGTTCGGTCGGGAAGACGTCGATAGCCGCCCCGGCCAGATGCTTACTCGCCAGCGCATCGCACAGCGCCGGAATATCCACCACGGTACCGCGGGAGGCGTTGATCAGCAGCGCGCCCGGCTTCATCAGCGCCAGCTCTTCCGCGCCCATCATGTTTTTGGTGGAGGCGTTTTCCGGCACGTGCAGGCTGACCACATCGCTCATGTTCAGCAGGTCGGAGAGATGCTGAACCTGGGTGGCGTTGCCGAGCGGCAGTTTGTTTTCAATATCATAGAAGAAGACATGCATCCCCAGCGATTCCGCCAGAATGCCGAGCTGGGTACCGATATGGCCGTAACCGATAATCCCCAGTTTCTTGCCGCGCGCTTCAAAGCTGCCCACCGCCAGCTTATTCCATACCCCACGATGCGCTTTGGCGTTGGCTTCCGGCACACCGCGCAGCATCAGCAGCAGTTCGCCGATGACCAGCTCCGCCACCGAGCGGGTGTTGGAGAACGGGGCGTTAAATACCGGGATACCCCGCTTCGCTGCCGCGTCCAGATCCACCTGGTTGGTACCGATACAGAAGCAGCCAACTGCTACCAGTTTTTCTGCCGCGGCGAAAATCTCTTCAGTCAGATGAGTACGGGAACGCAGGCCGATGAAATGGGCATCACGGATCGACGCTTTCAGCTCTTCGGAGTCCAGCGCGCCTTTGTGAAATTCGATGTTGGTGTAACCTGCTGCACGAAGGTTATCGATTGCCTTTTGATGCACACCTTCAACCAGCAGAAATTTAATCTTGTCTTTTTCCAGTGATACCTTAGCCATTTCCCCGTCCTGTTTTGTCTTAACTAATGTCGTGCTGAACGAAAGTTCGTCTCAGCAACATATCAAAAAAAACTATCGCGGCAATATGAACGTTTGCGTCGCCGTCCTGAAGAAATGTCATCCAGAAGCAAATGGCAGGACAAAACACCAGAAAGAAGATTAATGGTAGTTTGTTAATCAGGATGGTTGCATAAATGTGACAGAAGTCACCAAATTGCACCAGGTGAAAAAATATTTGCGAGGGAGCCGGTTGGCTCCCTGCGGACAGACTATTTTACGATGGTTTTCACGCCATCGGCAGTTCCGATCAGCGCCACGTCGGCCCCGCGGTTGGCGAACAGCCCCACGGTCACGACGCCAGGAATGCCGTTGATGGCATTCTCCAGCGCGACGGCATCAAGAATTTCCAGGCCATGCACGTCCAGGATCACGTTGCCGTTATCGGTAACCACGCCCTGACGGTACTCCGGACGACCGCCCAGCTTGACCAGTTGACGCGCGACGGCGCTGCGCGCCATCGGAATGACTTCAACCGGCAGCGGAAATGCGCCGAGAATATCAACCTGCTTGGAGGCATCGGCGATGCAGATAAATTTATCGGCGACCGAGGCAATGATCTTCTCACGGGTCAGCGCCGCGCCACCGCCTTTGATCATTTGCATATGGCCGTTGATCTCATCTGCGCCATCAACATAGATCCCCAGGCGATCGACGCTGTTGAGATCGAAGACGGTGATCCCGAGGCTTTTGAGCTTTTCGGTAGAGGCATCGGAGCTGGAGACCGCACCTTCAATCTGCCCCTTCATCGTGCCCAGCGCGTCAATAAAATGGGCCGCCGTCGAGCCGGTACCCACGCCGACAATGGTCCCTGGCTGTACGTATTGCAGCGCCGCCCAACCTACTGCTTTTTTCAGTTCATCCTGCGTCATAATTATGGTCCGAGATGTGAATGCCTGTGGCGCATTATAGAACATCGACAGTGGAAATGTCCCTGCGATGCAGATCACACAACTGAGCAGACCAATTTCGTCTGTATCAAATAAAAATTTATGTCATAGTGCGAGATAACGATTAGTTATGGGGGCACGCCAGAATAATGAAACGACCGGACTACAGAACACTACAAGCGCTGGATGCGGTGATTAGGGAACGAGGATTTGAGCGCGCCGCGCAGAAGCTATGTATTACCCAGTCCGCCGTCTCACAGCGTATTAAGCAGCTGGAAAATATGTTCGGTCAGCCGCTGCTGGTGCGCACCGTGCCGCCACGCCCTACCGAGCAGGGGCAAAAGCTGCTGGCTCTGTTGCGCCAGGTTGAACTATTGGAAGAAGAGTGGCTGGGCGACGAGCAGACTGGCTCCACGCCGCTGCTGCTGTCGCTGGCGGTGAACGCCGACAGTCTGGCAACCTGGCTGCTGCCGGCGCTGGCCAATGTTCTGTCAGACTCCCCTATTCGTCTCAACCTGCAGGTGGAAGATGAAACCCGCACCCAGGAGCGCCTGCGCCGTGGGGAAGTGGTAGGCGCAGTGAGTATCCAGCCGCAGGCGCTGCCAAGCTGCCTGGTGGATCAGCTCGGCGCGCTCGATTACCTGTTTGTCGCCTCAAAAGAGTTTGCGCAACGCTATTTCCCGAATGGCGTGACGCGTTCTGCGCTGCTGAAAGCGCCGGTCGTCGCCTTTGATCATCTGGACGATATGCATCAGGCGTTCCTGCAGCAAAACTTCGACCTGCCGCCGGGTAGCGTTCCCTGCCACATCGTCAACTCGTCGGAAGCCTTCGTACAACTGGCGCGCCAGGGCACTACCTGCTGTATGATCCCGCATCTGCAAATCGAAAAAGAGCTGAAAAGCGGCGAGCTTATCGACCTCACGCCCGGTCTGTTCCAGCGTCGTATGCTGTACTGGCACCGCTTTGCACCGGAAAGCCGCATGATGCGCCGGGTGACCGATGCGCTTATTGATTACGGCCACAAAGTGCTGCGTCAGGATTAAATCGCCGGCATAAAAAAAGCCACTTCCCGGAAGTGGCTTTTTTGTTTCTATCGCTTACTGCGCTGGTTTCGGCTCTTCCGCCGGTTTCGCCGGCGCGGCTGGCGCGGCGGCCTGAGCTGGCTGCAGCTCAAAGACCACGTCAACCTGGTCGTCAAACTGGATAGTCGCCTGCTCGTAGGTTTCCTGGGCAGAGACTGGCGCTGCGTCAGCGGCCTTCATCATACGAACCATCGGGCTCGGCTGATAGTTGGAGACGTGGTAACGCACGCTGTAGACCGGCCCCAGCTTGCTGTGGAAACCAGCCGCCAGCTCCTGCGCCTGATGCACCGCGTCATCAATGGCCGCTTTACGCGCCTTATCTTTGTAGGCATCCGGTTGCGCAACACCCAGCGAAACGGAGCGAATTTCATTCAGCCCCGCCTTCAGCGCGCCGTCCAGCAGGCCGTTAAGTTTATCCAGCTGGCGCAACGTCACTTCCACGGTGCGCACCGCGCGATAGCCTTTGAGAATGCTTTTCCCGTTCTGATAGTCATAATCAGGCTGGGTACGCAAATTCGCCGAGCTGATGTCTTTTTTCGCGATACCGCTCTTTTCAAGGAAAGAGAGATACTGCGCGACGCGGTCGTCTGCCTGTTTTTTCGCCGATGCGGCATCTTTCGCCGCGACATTCACTTCGATCGCCAGGGTAGCAATATCCGGAACCGCGGCAACGCTTGCTGTGCCTGAAGTCACAATGTGCGGACCGTCTGGCAATTCGTTTGCCTGTGCCGCCATTGTGCTAAATCCGAGTGCTGCCGCCAGGGCCAAGATTTTTAACTTCACTGTCGTTTCTCCATGTTACTTAAATCGCCCTTACGGGACGCATGCCAGCAAGCTTAGCGCGTACAGCAGGAAAGTCCATCGGACAACGCTTAGTTGAGCAACGCCAGGATATGGTCGACGCCCTCTTTTGCCAGCTGAAACGCAATAAACCACATGACGGCACCGACCACAATATTGATGATCCGCTGGGCTTTGGCGGTACGCAGCCGAGGCGCCAGCCAGGCGGCTAACAGCGCCAGGCCAAAAAACCACAGGAAAGAGGCGCTAATGGTCCCCAGCGCAAACCAGCGCTTCGGCTCCACCGCCAGTTGACCTCCCAGGCTGCCCAGCACCACAAAGGTATCCAGGTAAACGTGCGGGTTTAGCCAGGTGACCGCCAGCATGGTGATAATGATTTTCCAGCGCCCCTGCTGCATCACCTCGGCGCTGGCGAGTTCAAGATTCTGACTGAACGCCGTTTTCAGTGCGCCGAAGCCATACCACAGCAAAAAGGCCACGCCGCCCCAGGTCACTATCGCCAGCAGCCACGGGGATTGCATCAGCAGCGCGCTACCGCCAAAAATACCGGCGCAGATCAACAGCAAGTCGCTGACCGCGCACAGCAGGGCAATCATCAGGTGATACTGACGACGGATCCCCTGATTCATCACAAAAGCATTTTGCGGGCCAAGCGGCAAAATCATTGCCGCTCCCAGGGCAAGGCCCTGAAAGTAATAGGTAAACATAAGGATTTTTCCGCTGTGTTCGAGAGTGGCGCTGACTATAACGCGAATGGATTATTAGCGGAAATTGAAAGTATTAATCATTAATTAGATAAGCTAATAACACGCCATTAAAAAAGGCCGGCATGGCCGGCCTGACTCTGTCAGTGGCGATTTACTCTGCCTTTTCCGGCAGGCGGACCACATGCACATCCATCTGCGGATACGGGAAACTGATGCCGTTGGCATCGAAATCACGCTTAATACGCTCCAGCACGTCCCAATAGACGTTTTGCAGATCGCTGCTTTTGCTCCACACGCGAACCACGAAGTTCACCGATGAGGCGCCAAGTTCGTTCAGGCGTACAGTCATTTCGCGATCGCGCAGAATACGATCGTCAGATTCGATAATCGAGGTCAGCAGCTGCTTCACCTTGTCGATATCGGCATCGTAGGATACGCCAATGATAAACTCATTGCGGCGCGCCGGTTCGCGGGAGAAGTTAATGATGTTGCCGGCGATGATTTTGCCATTCGGCACCACCACGATTTTGCCGTCTGCGGTACGCAGGGTGGTGGAGAAAATCTGCACGTTCTGCACGGTGCCGGCGATGCCGCCGAGATCGACATATTCACCCGCACGGAACGGGCGGAACATCACCAGCAGTACGCCTGCGGCAAGGTTCGACAGCGATCCCTGTAGCGCTAAACCCACCGCCAAACCGGCGGCACCCAGCACAGCAATGACCGAGGCGGTCTGCACACCGACCCGGCCCAGGGCGGCAATCAGGGTGAAGGCGATAACCGCGTAACGCACCAGCGCCGAGAGAAAATCAGCAACGGTGGCATCAATCTTACGCGCCAGCATCAGGCGGTTGACGGTGTTAGAGACGATGCGCGCCACGATCATCCCGATAATCAGGATAACGATAGCGGCAACGATGTTGACGGCATAGCTCAGCAGCAGCTCCTGGTTGCGTGCCAGCCACGTCCCGGCGTTGTTGATGCTATCGACAACGTTCAAATCTTCCATTTAACATTCCTTATGAATCCCCGAACGGGGAAGTAAATAACTCAGCCTGCAACAGGGCAGTCAGGTTATAGGGTAAACAATAAGTGCACGTTTTGCCAAATGGATCACAGTTTTCCTGCTCGCTATCCTGTTGTTAAAGTAATAAAAAAGCCCGCATTGCTGCGGGCTTCAGGGTAAGAAACAGATTTTTCTTACAGAACGTCGATCGCGTTCAGCTCTTTAAATGCCTGCTCCAGACGGGTCACCATGGAAGTCTGTGCAGCACGCAGCCATACGCGCGGATCGTAGTATTTCTTGTTCGGCTGGTCTTCGCCTTTCGGGTTGCCCAGCTGGCCCTGCAGGTAAGCTTCGTTCGTTTTGTAGTACTGCAGGATACCGTCCCAGGTCGCCCATTGGGTGTCGGTATCGATGTTCATTTTCACTACGCCGTAGCTGACGGAGTCTTTGATTTCCTGAGCGGAAGAACCGGAACCGCCGTGGAAGACGAAGTTCAGGCTGTTGTGCGGCAGGTTGTGTTTCTTGGAAACATATTCCTGAGAGTCGCGCAGGATGGTCGGGGTCAGAACCACGTTACCCGGTTTGTACACGCCGTGTACGTTACCGAAGGAAGCGGCGATGGTGAAGCGCGGGCTGATTTTGCTCAGCTCGGTGTACGCGTAATCCACGTCTTCCGGCTGGGTGTACAGGGCAGAAGCGTCCATGTGGCTGTTGTCCACGCCGTCTTCTTCGCCACCGGTGCAACCCAGTTCGATTTCCAGGGTCATGTCCATTTTGGCCATGCGCGCCAGGTACTTAGAGCAGATTTCGATATTTTCGTGCAGGGACTCTTCAGACAGGTCGATCATGTGAGAAGAGAACAGCGGTTTACCGGTAGCGGCGAAGTGTTTTTCACCCGCGTCCAGCAGACCGTCGATCCACGGCAGCAGTTTCTTCGCGCAGTGGTCAGTGTGCAGGATAACCGGCACGCCGTAGTGCTCAGCCATCTGGTGCACGTGGTGCGCGCCAGAGATAGCGCCGAGGATAGCAGCACCCTGAGGAACGTCAGTTTTCACGCCTTTGCCCGCGATGAACGCTGCGCCGCCGTTAGAGAACTGAACGATAACTGGAGAACGAACTTTCGCAGCAGCTTCCAGAACGGCGTTGATGGAGTCAGTACCCACGCAGTTTACCGCCGGCAGAGCGAAGTTGTTTTCTTTAGCTACCTGGAACACTTTCTGAACGTCGTCGCCAGTGATGACGCCCGGTTTTACGAAATCAAAAATTTTAGACATGTTACTTAGTCCTGTATCTGTATCTTCGACCGTTGAAGAAGGTTCGCGAGCCCTTAAGCGCGCTGAAAAACAGGCGGGTTTCCCCGCCTGAACTGAATTACTGCTTAGCGCGCTCTTCGAGCATCGCTACTGCCGGCAGGACTTTGCCTTCGACGAATTCAAGGAACGCGCCGCCGCCAGTGGAGATGTAGGAGATTTTGTCAGCGATGCCGAACAGGTCGATCGCTGCCAGGGTGTCACCGCCGCCGGCGATGGAGAAACCTTCGCTGTCCGCGATAGCGTTAGCCACGATCTCAGTCCCTTTACGGAAGTTCGGGAATTCGAATACACCGACCGGGCCATTCCACAGGATGGTTTTGGCATTTTTCAGGATATCAGCCAGTTTCTGTGCGGAAACGTCGCCAAGGTCGAGGATCTGCTCTTCATCTTTAATGTCGTTAACAGACTTCAGGGTTGCAGTCGCGGTTTCGGAGAACTCAGTCGCCACGCGAACGTCCGTCGGAACCGGGATATCACAGGTGCTCAGCAGGCGCTTAGCTTCATCAACCAGGTCTGCTTCGTACAGGGATTTACCGACGTTATGGCCTTGCGCGGCAACGAAGGTGTTAGCAATACCGCCGCCAACGATCAGCTGGTCAGCGATTTTAGACAGGGAATCCAGCACGGTCAGTTTGGTGGACACTTTAGAACCACCCACGATAGCGACCATCGGACGAGCCGGCTCTTTCAGCGCTTTACCCAGCGCGTCCAGTTCAGCAGCCAGCAGCGGGCCTGCGCACGCCACGTCAGCAAATTTGCCGATGCCGTGGGTGGAAGCCTGCGCACGGTGCGCAGTACCGAAAGCGTCCATGACGAACACGTCGCACAGCGCGGCGTATTTTTTGGACAGCGCTTCGTCGTCTTTTTTCTCGCCTTTGTTGAAGCGAACGTTTTCCAGAACCACCAGCTCACCGGCAGCCACTTCCACGCCGTCCAGGTAGTCTTTAACCAGACGTACCGGGTTGGACAGTTTGTCTTTCAGGTAATTAACAACCGGCAGCAGAGAGAATTCTTCGTTGTACTCGCCTTCGGTCGGACGACCCAGGTGAGAAGTAACCATGACTTTCGCGCCCTGCTTCAGCGCCAGTTCAATGGTCGGCAGAGATGCACGGATACGTGCGTCGCTGGTTACTTTCCCGTCTTTAACTGGTACGTTCAGATCCGCACGGATAAAAACGCGTTTACCAGCCAGATCCAGATCGGTCATCTTAATTACAGACATGGTGAATCCTCTCGTTGATTCATAAAGTTTTGTCGACGTTTACGCGTCGAACCTGAAACCAATAGCCGCCATCGCTAACGTCGTGTCGAGCATTCGGTTAGCAAAGCCCCATTCGTTATCGCACCAGACCAGCGTTTTGATCAGATGCGCGCCACTGACCCGGGTTTGCGTGCCATCAACAATAGCACTGTGCGGATCGTGGTTAAAATCTGTCGAGACCAACGGTAATTCCGTATAGTCAACTATACCATGAAATGCACCTTGTGCTGCTTTTTGCAGCAACTGGTTGACTTCACATGCTTTTACCGGTTTTTTCACCGTCACGCTCAGGTCAATTGCCGTCACGTTTATCGTCGGTACTCGCACGGCAATCGCTTCAAAACGGTCGTTAAACTGCGGGAAAATACGGGTGATCCCTGCCGCCAGTTTGGTATCCACCGGAATGATCGACTGGCTGGCCGCGCGGGTACGCCGTAGATCCGGATGGTAGGCGTCAATCACCTGCTGGTCATGCATCGCCGAGTGGATAGTGGTGACGGTGCCGGACTCAATGCCATAGGCATCATCTAACAATTTAATGACCGGAATAATGCAGTTGGTAGTACAGGAGGCGTTGGAGACAATGCGGTGCTCGGCGCGGAGCTCGTCCTGATTAACGCCGTATACCACCGTCGCGTCGAGATCGTTGCCGCCAGGATGGGAGAAGAGCACTTTCTTCGCGCCAGCCTGCAGATGGGCTTCGCCGTGTTCACGACTACCGTATACGCCGGTGCAGTCGAGCACCACGTCAACCGCCAGCTCGCGCCAGGGCAACGCCGCAATGGTCGGCTCGTGTAACAGGCGGATGGCATCATCGCCAACAAACAGCTGCTCGCGCTCCTGGCGGACATCCCAGGCGAAGCGGCCATGGCTGGTATCATATTTCAACAAATGCGCGATACCCGCCGCATCAGCCAGCTCATTGATTGCCACCACGGTGATTTCCGCACGACGCCCGGATTCATACAAAGCGCGAACCACGTTGCGTCCTATGCGACCGAAGCCATTAATCGCGATGCGAATGGTCATAGATCTCCTGCAAGGCTAACCCTGTTTTGAGGTGGCTGACAGAGTAATCCAGCAACGCTCTGAGGGGAACCTTACCAGCTGCAAACTGCGACTGATTGATTAATTGTCGAACATTTAAACGACTGAAACGCTTCAGCTAGAATAAGCGAAACAAGGAATAAAAGGAATGTTTGTCCAGAGCAATAAACCAGCTATATGACTTATGTCACATTTTCTTTGGAATAATTCACAGTGCGGTTACATGTTCGAAGAATAGTGCATACAAAAAAGCCGGGTGGCGAGGTAAAAGCAAAACGGTAACCCAGGGGTTACCGTTTTTGGTTTTTGCACCCCCTCCTGTGGGAGAGGGTTGGGGTGAGGGCATCAGCCCGCACCGTACCAGCCATTACAGCAGTGCTTTGGCTTTAGCAACCACGTTGTCGACGGTGAAGCCGAACTCTTCGAACAGCTGCTCAGCCGGCGCAGACTCACCGAAGGTGGTCATGCCAACGATCGCGCCGTTCAGGCCAACGTATTTGAACCAGTAGTCAGCGATACCGGCTTCTACCGCAACGCGGGCAGAAACGGCTTTCGGCAGTACGGATTCGCGATAAGCGGCATCCTGCTTGTCGAACGCGTCGGTGGACGGCATGGAGACCACGCGCGCCTTCACGCCTTCGGCAGTCAGTTTGTCCCACGCGGCAACCGCCAGCTCTACTTCTGAACCGGTCGCGATGAAGATCAGCTCCGGCTGGCCGGCACAATCTTTCAGCACGTAACCGCCGCGAGCGACGTTTGCCAGCTGCTCTGCGGTACGCTCCTGCTGCGCCAGGTTCTGACGGGACAGAATCAGCGCGGTCGGGCCGTCGTGACGCTCTACGCCATATTTCCACGCAATCGCGGATTCAACCTGGTCACACGGACGCCAGGTGGACATGTTCGGGGTCACGCGCAGGGAAGCCACCTGCTCTACCGGCTGGTGAGTCGGGCCGTCTTCGCCCAGACCGATGGAGTCGTGGGTGTAGACCATCACCTGACGCTGTTTCATCAGCGCGGCCATACGTACCGCATTACGCGCGTATTCCACGAACATCAGGAAGGTGGAGGTGTACGGCAGGAAACCGCCGTGCAGCGCGATACCGTTGGCGATAGCGGTCATACCGAATTCACGCACGCCGTAGTGAATGTAGTTACCGGCAGTGTCTTCGTTGATCGGCTTAGAACCAGACCACAGGGTCAGGTTGGACGGCGCCAGGTCAGCGGAGCCGCCGAGGAATTCCGGCAGCAGCGGGCCAAACGCTTCGATGGCGTTCTGCGATGCTTTACGGCTCGCGATTTTCGCCGGGTTCGCCTGCAGCTTCGCGATGAATTCGTTGGCTTTGGCGTCGAAGTCAGACGGCATCTCACCTTTCATACGACGGGTGAATTCGGCCGCTTCCTGCGGGAAGGCTTTCGCGTAGGCAGCAAACTTCTCATTCCATGCGGCTTCTTTTGCCTGGCCAGCTTCTTTTGCATCCCACTGCGCATAGATGTCAGACGGGATGTCAAACGGCGCGTGTTTCCAGCCCAGCGCTTCGCGGGTCAGCGCGATTTCTGCGTCGCCCAGCGGTGCGCCGTGGGAGTCATGGGTACCGGCTTTGTTCGGCGAACCAAAACCAATGATGGTTTTGCACATCAGCAGGGACGGTTTGTCGGTGACCGCACGCGCTTCTTCAACCGCGCGTTTGATGGCGTCAGCGTCGTGACCGTCAACGCCGCGCACCACGTGCCAGCCGTAGGCTTCAAAGCGTTTCGCGGTATCGTCGGTGAACCAGCCTTCAACGTGGCCGTCGATGGAGATGCCGTTGTCATCATAGAAGGCCACCAGTTTGCCCAGTTTCAGGGTACCGGCCAGGGAGCACACTTCATGAGAAATGCCTTCCATCATGCAGCCGTCGCCCATGAAGGCGTAGGTGTAGTGGTCGACGATGTCGTGTCCCGGACGGTTGAACTGCGCCGCCAGAGTTTTCTCGGCGATAGCCATCCCGACCGCGTTAGCGATACCCTGGCCCAGCGGACCGGTGGTGGTTTCCACGCCCGCGGTGTAGCCGACTTCCGGGTGACCCGGGGTTTTGGAGTGCAGCTGGCGGAAGTTTTTCAGCTCTTCAATCGGCAGATCGTAGCCAGTGAGGTGCAGCAGGCTGTAAATCAGCATCGAACCATGGCCATTTGACAACACAAAACGGTCACGGTCAGCCCAGGCCGGATTGTTCGGGTTATGGTTCAGGAAATCACGCCACAGCACTTCGGCAATGTCAGCCATACCCATCGGGGCNCCCGGGTGGCCGGATTTGGCTTTCTGTACAGCGTCCATGCTCAGCGCACGAATAGCGTTAGCAAGCTCTTTACGTGAGGACATTTTGACTCCAGTTCGGACTGTTGAAGGCCATGCCCTTAACGACTTGACGAGAGCGCGTTTTGGGCTACGCCGGAAAAAAGTGTGAACAATGTAACCCAAGCGACAAGTCATGTACATGGAGCATCCTTTTGCCCTTTAAGAAATCTCTGGAACAGGTTGTGCTACCCCGGAATCCGCTCGCCCGCATCCTGCGATACTCTTTATAATTTACGCAGAATACGGTTCCCTGCCGTCGCCGTATTTTCGGATAAACAACCATAAGATTGTGGAAGATAAAAAATGAAAATTCGCTCAACCGTACTTGCTCTTGGGATCGCAGCAACCCTCACCGGATGTCAGAACATGGACTCCAATGGTCTGCTCAGCTCAGGCGCCGAAGCCTTCCAGGCGTACTCCCTCAGCGATGCGCAGGTGAAAACCTTAA
>NZ_PIOG01000079.1:0-320 GCF_002810545.1 Klebsiella sp. A-Nf5
AATAAATAAGAAACGACGACACTCACCATCACTTATTCTTACAGAATCACATCTTTGCTGAATGCAGATATAATAGCATCCATTACCAAATGTACTTTTCACTACTGTGCCTAATGACAGGAAAGGCAAATGACCTGGAGAGAAAATAGCACTTCTATGATAACAAAGTTTAGCAAATTGCTTATTAACTGAATCAATCATATCAAACTCAGTAAATAACGTTGCTGCATATTTAGACATTAAAACATCTATTTTGGCTTTAGATATTTTATTACCATCACATGAAACTATTGTGTCACAATACTTTTCCCTAACATCAG
>NZ_PIOG01000075.1:0-23682 GCF_002810545.1 Klebsiella sp. A-Nf5
CCTGCGGGCCACCAAAGCGCTGGGGACGATCCGCGACGCCACTCTGTTCGCCATGACCCCGCCGTCGGTAGACGGTCTCGGGCAGAGCAACGGCTTCACCTTCGAACTGATGGCCAGCGGCGGTACCGACCACGACAGCCTGATGAAGCTGCGCAGCCAGCTGCTGGCGGCGGCCAACCAGAGCAGCGAGCTGCAGTCGGTGCGCGCTAACGATCTGCCGCAGATGCCGCAGCTGCAGGTGGATATCGATAACAACAAAGCCGTCTCGCTGGGGCTGTCGCTGAGCGATGTAACCGATACGCTCTCCAGCGCCTGGGGCGGTACCTACGTGAATGACTTTATCGATCGCGGCCGGGTGAAAAAGGTCTATATCCAGGGCGAAAGCGACGCGCGCGCGGTGCCGTCGGACCTCGGCAAATGGTTCGTTCGCGGCAGCGATAACAGCATGACGCCGTTCTCCGCCTTCGCCACCACCCACTGGCAATACGGCCCGGAAAGCCTGGTGCGCTACAACGGCTCCGCCGCCTTTGAGATCCAGGGCGAAAACGCCGCCGGCTTCAGCTCCGGCGCGGCGATGGACAAGATGGAAAAGCTGGCCGACAGCCTGCCGGCGGGCTCCACCTGGGCGTGGAGCGGCATTTCGCTGCAGGAAAAGCTCGCCAGCGGCCAGGCGATGAGCCTCTACGCCATCTCGATTCTGGTGGTGTTCCTGTGCCTGGCGGCGCTGTATGAGAGCTGGTCGGTGCCGTTCTCGGTGATCATGGTCATCCCGCTCGGCCTGCTCGGCGCGGCGCTGGCGGCGACGCTGCGCGGTTTAAGCAACGACGTCTACTTCCAGGTGGCGCTGCTGACCACCATCGGCCTGTCGTCGAAAAACGCCATCCTGATCGTGGAGTTCGCTGAATCCGCCGTGGATGAGGGGTATTCGCTCTCCCGGGCGGCGATCCGCGCCGCGCAGACCCGTCTGCGCCCGATTGTCATGACCTCGCTGGCGTTTATCGCCGGGGTACTGCCGCTGGCCATCGCCACCGGCGCCGGAGCCAACAGCCGCGTGGCGATCGGCACCGGCATCATCGGCGGCACCCTGACGGCCACCCTGCTGGCGGTGTTTTTCGTACCGCTGTTCTTCGTGCTGGTGAAACGTCTCTTCACCCGCCAACGTCCTTCTCAGGAGTAAGGTATGTTTCGTTTGAGTGTAGTGTGTATCGCGCTCCTGACCGCGGGCTGCGTCTCGCTTGACCCGCATTATGATCGCCCGGCCGCGCCGGTGCCGGCCACCCTGCCCGGGGCGCACGGCGAATCGACGGCGGTGGTCGGCGACTGGCAGAAAGTGGTCAATGACGTGCGGCTGAAAAAAGTGGTCAGTCTCGCGCTGAACAGCAACCGCGATGTGCAAAAAGCGCTGGCCGATATCGAGGCCGCGCGCGCCCAGTACGGCGAGACGCGGGCGTCGCTGTTTCCCACCGTCGATGCCGAGCTGAGCCATACCCGCAGCAAAACGGTAGCCAGCGGCCTGAGCTCCACTTCGCAGGCCGACGGCGCGGTCTCCAGCTTCGAACTGGACTTGTTCGGCAAGAACCAGAGCCTGTCGCGCGCGGCGCGCGAAACCTGGCTTGCCAGCGAATTCACCGCGCAGAATACCCGGCTGACGATGATTGCCGATTTGACCACCGCCTGGGTGACGCTGGCGACGGATAATAGCAATCTGGCGCTGGCGCAGCAGACCATGGACAGCGCAGCAAACTCGCGCAACATCGTCGCCCGCCAGATGGCGGTGGGTACCGCTTCCGCCGGCGATGTAAGCTCGGCGGAAAGCGTCTATCAGCAGGCCCGCGCCAGCGTCGCCAGCTATCGCACGCTGGTGGCGCAGGATAAAAACGCCATTAACCTGCTGGCGGGGGAAACCGTGCCGGAGAGCCTGCTGCCCGGTACTCTCGAGAGTCTGGGGGATAACAGCATCGCGCTGGTGCCGGCGGGTGTGTCGTCGTCGGTGCTGCTGCGCCGGCCGGATATTCAGGAAGCGGAGCACAATCTGAAGAGCGCCAATGCCGATATCGGCGCGGCGCGGGCGAACTTCTTCCCGTCGATTTCCCTGACCGCCAGCGCCGGGGTCGGCAGCGACTCACTGTCGTCGCTGTTCAGCCACGGGATGCAGGTATGGTCGTTCGCCCCCTCCATCAGCCTGCCGCTGTTCACCGGCGGCAGCAACCTGGCGCAGCTACGCTATGCGGAAGCAGAGAAAAAGGGGCTGATCGCCACCTACGAGAAATCGATTCAGAGCGCCTTTAAGGACGTTGCCGATGCGCTGGCGCGCCGGGAAACGCTGAGCGAAGAGCTCGATGCCCAGCGGCAGTACGTCGCCGCCGAGCAGACATCGCTGGATATCGCCATGAAGAGCTATCAGGCCGGAGTCGGCGATTATCTGTCGGTGCTCACCGCTCAGCGCACGCTGTGGTCGGCGAAGACGACGTTGCTGTCCCTGCAGCAGACCGACCTCAATAACCGGATCACCCTCTGGCAGTCGCTGGGCGGCGGCGCCAGTTAATTTCACCCGCCGGGCGGCCGCGCCCGGCTTCTGTAAGGAATCGTTATGCCACGTGTTTCCCTCTCCTGGGCGCTGATCCTCGGCCTGCTGTCAGGTATCGGCCCGCTGTGCACGGATTTTTATTTGCCGGCGCTGCCGGAGATCACTCAGCAGCTGCAGGCCACCAGCACCCAGACCCAGCTGTCGCTGACCGCCGCGCTGATTGGCCTCGGCCTGGGTCAGCTGTTTTTCGGCCCGCTGAGCGACCGCATTGGCCGCCTGAAACCGCTGGCGCTGTCCCTGCTGCTATTTATCTTCGCTTCGGTGATGTGCGCCCTGACCCGGGATATCAACATGCTGATTGTCTGGCGTTTTTTACAGGGCTTCGCCGGTGCCGGCGGCTCGGTGCTGTCGCGATCCATCGCCCGCGATAAATACCAGGGCACCCTGCTGACCCAGTTTTTCGCCCTGCTGATGACGGTGAACGGCATTGCGCCGGTGCTGTCCCCGGTGCTGGGCGGCTACGTCATCACCGCCTTCGACTGGCGAATTCTCTTCTGGACGATGGCCGCCATTGGCGGCGTGCTGCTGGTGATGAGCCTGACGATCCTGCGGGAAACGCGCCCGGCCACAGCAACGCATGCCGCCCGCCAACAGCCCGGCCAGCCGGTGTTGAAAAATCGCCGCTTTCTGCGCTTCTGCCTGATTCAGGCCTTTATGATGGCTGGGCTGTTCTCTTACATCGGCTCCTCTTCCTTCGTGATGCAGAGCGAATACGGCATGAGCGCCATGCAGTTCAGCCTGCTGTTCGGTCTGAACGGTATCGGGCTGATTATCGCGGCGATGATCTTTTCCCGCCTGGCGCGCCGCTTTAGTGCCGAAAGTCTGCTGCGCGGCGGCCTGACGCTGGCGGTGGGCTGTGCGGCGATCATGCTGCTGTTTGCCTGGCTGCAGCTGCCGGTGCTGGCGCTGATCGGCCTGTTCTTTACCGTGTCGTTGATGAGCGGCATCAGCACCGTCGCCGGCGCGGAGGCGATGAGCGCCGTCGACGCCGCGCAGTCCGGGACCGCGTCCGCGCTGATGGGCACCCTGATGTTTGTCTTCGGCGGCATCGCCGCGCCGCTGGCGGGCCTCGGTGGTGAAACGATGCTGAAAATGAGCTTCGCGATGGCCATCTGCTACCTGCTGGCGCTACTGTTGGGCCTCAGCAAACCGCGCAGCGCGCGCTAAACGCCAGGTGCGGTAATAAAATATTCCAGATTTATTACCGCACTATTTCCCGCCATACCTACCATTCTCGTATTATTCTCCGCGTACTAATCGTGATACTCTTCACAGGCAAGGAATAAATAATTCCTTATACTGCGCGCCACTGAGAATAACGAGGTTTCTATGAGTATCGACCTGAGCAAACTGCTGACCGAGCGACGCAACGCCAACAGCGCCAACATTGACACCCTCTCCACCCTCGACATGCTGACGGTGATAAACCAGGAAGACCAGCAGGTAGCCCAGGCGATTACGCCCTATCTGCCGCAGATTGCCGAGGTGGTGGATAAGGTCGCGACGGCGCTGCAGGCCGGTGGCCGCTTGATTTATATCGGCGCTGGCACCTCAGGCCGACTGGGGATCCTCGATGCCAGCGAATGCCCGCCAACCTTCGGCACCCGCCCGGAGCAGGTGGTGGGGATCATCGCCGGCGGACATAAAGCGATTCTCAGCGCCGTGGAAAACGTGGAAGACAACAAAGCGCAGGGGGCAATGGACCTGCAGAACCTGAACTTCAGCCACCGCGATGTGCTGGTGGGACTGGCGGCCAGCGGACGCACACCGTACGTCATTGGCGCCATGGAATACGCCCATCGTCAGAATGCCTTTGTCGCCATCGTCAGCTGTAACCCGCATGGCGAAATGGCCCAGCTGGCGGATGTGGCGATCACCCCGGTGGTCGGCCCGGAAGTGGTCACTGGCTCTACCCGTCTGAAAGCCGGTACCGCGCAAAAGCTGGTACTGAACATGATCTCCACCGGGGCGATGATCCGCGTCGGCAAGGTGTACAGCAACCTGATGGTCGACGTCGAAGCGACCAACGCCAAGCTGATCGAGCGCCAGGTCTCTATCGTGATGGAGGCGACCGACTGCGATCGTCCCACTGCCCGGAAGGCGCTGGAGGCCTGCGGCCGCCATTGTAAAACGGCGATCGTGATGGTGCTGGCGGACTTAAGCGCCGAAGCGGCGCAGTCGCTGCTGGCGAAAAACAACGGCTATATCCGTAAGGCGCTCAGCAACACCTGAGCGCCGACAGACAGGTAACGGGCAATGGCAAAAATAACGAAAGAGATGATAGCGCGGATCCTCGCCCACGCAGGCGGCGCCGCAAACGTCGCGCAGGCAGGCAACTGCATGACGCGCCTGCGCTTGACCCTGCGCGATGAAAGTCTGGCCGACAGCGCCGCCATCCGCCAGATTGACGGCGTGATGGGGGTGATCGTCAGCGACGAGCAGTTCCAGGTGGTGCTCGGCCCCGGCAAGGCGCAAACCGCCGCCGAGATGATGAACGGCCTGCTGGAGGAGGCGCCCGCCGCGCCGTCGCTGGCCGACGTCGCGGCAGAGAAAAAGCAGGCGCTGAAGGGCAAGCAGACCAGCGCGGTGCAGAAGTTTCTCGCCAAATTCGCCACCATCTTTACGCCGCTGATCCCCGGCTTTATCGCCGTCGGGCTGCTGCTGGGCTTCGCCACCCTCGCGGAACAGGTCTTCGTGCTGGAGAACGCCCATCCGAACGCCAGTCTGGTAGCGCTGATTGGCTACATGAAGGTCTTCAGCAAAGGGATGTTCACCTTCCTGAGTATCCTGATTGGCTATAACGCGCAGAAGGCGTTCGGCGGCTCCGGCGTGAACGGCGCGATTATCGCCTCGCTGTTCGTGCTGGGCTACAACCCGGAGGCAACCAGCGGCTTCTACGCCGGCATTTCCACCTTCTTCGGCCACTGCATTGACCCGCGCGGCAATATCATCGGCGTATTGATCGCCGCTATCCTTGGCGCGTGGGTTGAGCGTCAGGTGCGGCGGGTGATGCCCGCCAACCTCGATATGATCCTGACTTCGGCGGTGACCCTGCTGATCATGGGCGCGGTGACCTTTACGGTGATCATGCCGATTGGCGGCTGGTTGTTTACCGGCATGTCGTGGCTGTTCCTGCATCTTAACGGCAACCCGTTTGGCTCGGCGGTGCTGGCCGGCCTGTTCCTGCTGGCGGTGATGTTTGGCGTCCATCAGGGGTTTGTCCCGGTCTATTTTGCGCTGGTGGACGCCCAGGGCTTCAACTCGCTGTTCCCGATCCTGGCGATGGCCGGGGCCGGGCAGGTGGGGGCGGCACTGGCGCTGTTCTGGCGGGCGAAGCGCGATTCGCTGCTGCGAACCCAGATTAAAGGGGCGATTATTCCGGGCTTCCTCGGGATTGGCGAGCCGCTGATCTACGGCGTCACCCTGCCGCGGATGAAGCCGTTTGTCACCGCCTGTATCGGCGGCGCCTGCGGCGGTTTCTTCGTCGGACTGATCGCCTGGCTGGGACTGCCGGTCGGCCTGAACACGGTGTTCGGCCCGTCGGGGCTGGTGGCGCTGCCGCTGATGACCTCCGGCAGCGGAATTTACGCCGGGATGGCGGTCTACGCCGGTGGACTGGTGGTCTCCTACCTGTGCGGCTTTGTTCTCACCTGGCTGTTCGGCAGTAAAAATGTCGATTTAAGCTAGAACGCGACTGTCGGGTAGTGCCCGGTAGCGGCTTCGCCTTACCGGGCCTGCACGTCTGCCGGACCCGCCGCCGCGCCCGACTACCATTTCCTGCCCCGCCGCCCGGGCGCGCGCATGCTATGATTCCCCTTTGTCATATTTCGCTTGAGGAAAAGATGGGCTCCAGCAAAAAAGGGATGCTGAACGTACTGATTGCCGCCGTGCTGTGGGGCAGTTCCGGGGTGTGTGCGCAGTTTATTATGCAGGAAAGCCAGATGTCGTCGCCGTTTCTGACCATGACGCGTCTGCTGTTCGCCGGGCTGATCCTGCTGATGCTCGGCTTTGTTCACGGCGACCGCATTTTCCGCGTGCTGCAAAACCGCCGCGACGCCCTCAGCCTGCTGTTTTTCTCGCTGTTTGGCGCGTTAACCGTGCAGTTCACCTTTCTGATGACCATTGAAAAATCCAATGCCGCCACGGCCACGGTGCTGCAGTTCCTGTCCCCGACGATCATCGTCGCCTGGTTCGCCCTCGCCCGCAAAGCGCGTCCCACTCCGCTGGTACTGGGGGCTATCTGCACCTCGCTGGCGGGCACCTTTCTGCTGGTGACCCACGGCAACCCAACGACGCTGTCGATTTCGCCGGCGGCGCTGTTCTGGGGGATCGCCTCGGCGTTTGCCGCCGCGTTTTATACCACCTACCCCTCGACGCTGATTGCCCGCTACGGGACGCTGCCGATCGTCGGCTGGAGTATGCTGTTCGGCGGCGCGATGCTGTTGCCGTTTTACGGCGGCCAGGGCACCGATTTTGTGGTTAACGGCAGCCTGCTGTTAGCTTTTTTCTATCTGGTGGTGATCGGTACCTCGCTGACCTTCAGCCTTTATCTCAACGGCGCGCAGAAAATTGGCGGCGCGAAGGCCGGGATCCTCAGCTGCGCCGAACCGCTGAGCAGCGCCCTGCTGTCGCTCCTGCTGCTGGGGATCACCTTCACGCTGCCGGACTGGCTGGGCACTCTGCTGATCCTCGCGTCGGTGGTGCTGATCGCCATCGACTCACGGCGGCGGGTGAGAGCCGCCTGAGCAGGCGATAAAAATTGCATTTTCAATAAGTTAAACTGACCACTATTTGCGTGTTTTCGCGCCTGCGCATATAGTTGACGGAAGCGATTACGGAAGGAGAAGCCTGATGAAAGCATGTTGGATGGTATGCCTGGTCACTGCCCTGAGCGCCACGTCGGCGTGGGCCGATTCACCGCTGCAAAGCCTGCAGTTCGAACAGCAAAAACAGCTGGTGCTCAAAGCGGTGAAGGAAAAATGCGCGCCAGCAAGCCACCTCAGCGATAACGATTTTGCCAATAAAGTGCTGGCGACCGACGGTAACAAGAACGCGGTCCGCGAAGCAACGCTGGCGAAAGAGCGCAATAACCAGAAAAGCTACCAGGCCGCGATCGACAAAATCGTCTGTCCGGCCAAATAGCGGTTATTTCAGGCTGGCGACCAGCGTTTTCCAGTCAAACGGCGTCAGCTGCCTGTAGCTCAGGCTACGGGCGGCCATCTGCTCCGGCAACTGGCGCTGGCTTTTCGCGATCGCCTCGCTCATTATCCCGGCGCTCCCCACATCACGCAGGGTTTTCACCACCTCTTCCATCTCTTCGCTGCGCCGAATGCCATGTTCCGCCACCCGGCTGATCAGATAGTCGGGAAACGCTCCCGTCCAGCCCAGAGAGGGGAAACTATGATGCAAGGAGCTAAGCACCTCCTCCTCGACACCGTATTCACGGGCCGCGAACAGGCATTCTGTGGTGAGCGCTTCAAGCCCCTTGATCATCACGCTGCGGCACATTTTTATCGCCGACACCTGGCCCACCGTACTGGCGCCATAGCGGGCATTCAGCCCCAGCCCCTGCAGACGCGGCGCGATCGCCTCCGCCTGCGGCCCGCCGATCAATAACGGTGTCTGCAATCGGGCGGGCGGTACCGGCGCCATCACCGCGACATCAATGTAGGCGCCGGGCAGAAAATGAGCGGCGGCCTGCCGTTTTGTCTCCGGCGCCACGGAGTTGAGATCGAGGAAGTATTGCCCCGGCTGCAGCAGCGCGGCGGCCTGCTGCGCCACCTTTAGCGCCTCACCCGCGGTCACAGTAGAAAAAACCAGCGTGGCGCTCTCCAGCGCCTTCGCCAGCGAACTTCCCACCTGAACACGCGAGTCACAGGCTTTTTTGCCCATCGCCTCTCGCGCCGGGCCATTGAGCTTGCAATCCCACATGGTCACCGTATTCTCACGGGCCAGATCCGCCGCCAGAATGCCACCCGCCTCGCCAAAACCAATAAACGCGATCGTCATCATCACTCCTCACGCGGCCAGACGCGGGCCGGAATAAAAACCTCGCCAGCAAACAGCAGTCGCGCCGTGCGTAACAGACCGCAGCCTGCTAACGCACCGTCAGCGTCAAGCTGAAGCGTTACGCTAAATTCGCCTGTCGGATGCTCAACGCTGAGCAGCGGCGTAGGGCCTGACGTCACTTGCGCCATACCCTGCGCGACGGATCCAGGAAGCAGACAGGCGCTGGCCACGCTCACCGCGCCAAACACGCCGATTGACGCGTGGCAGCGGTGCGGGATAAAGGTGCGGCTGCTGATGGCGCCGCCGTGTCGTGGTTCGGCGATCAGGGTCATCTTGGGCACCGTGCGCTGGCTGACGTCGCCAAGCTGCATCAGCGGCCCGGCCTGCAGGCGAATCGACTCCAGGCGACGTTTAAGCGCATCGTCATTATCCAGCTGTTCGCGCGTCTCATAGCCGGTGCAACCGAGGTCGCAAGCGCGCAGCAGGATCACCGGCATACCGTTATCGATGCAGGTCACCTCAACGCCGTCAAAACGGTCACGAACCCGGCCGGTCGGCAGCAGCGCCCCGCAGCTGGAGCCCGCCACATCAAGAAAATGGAGCAGGATCGGGCTGGCGCTGCCCGGCACGCCATCGATACGACTCTCGCCGACGTAGTCGACCCCGTCGGCATCGCACGGGATCTCTGCCACCGCCAGTTGCCCCGTGTTCTCCATATAAATACGCACCCGAGTGAGCGGCGCATCGTGGCGAACCAGACCACGCTCGATGGCGAAAGGGCCAACGGCGGCAAGAATATTGCCGCAGTTTTGGCCGTAATCCACGGTGGCCGCCGCCACGTTCACCTGGGCAAACAGATAGTCCACATCGGCGTCAGGCCGTGCGGAGCGGCGGATAATCGCCACTTTACTGGTCAGCGGATCGGCGCCGCCGATCCCGTCAATTTGCCGGGGATCAGGCGAGCCCATCACCGCCAGCAGCACCGCATCACGTTGCACCGGATCGGCAGGCAGATCGTCAGCCAGAAAACAGGCTGCCTTCGAGGTGCCGCCGCGCATCCATAGACAGGGGATTCCGCGTTGCGCCATTTATTCCTCCACCTCATCTGCGCGGTCGTAATACCGCAGCCCCTTTTCCGCCAGACGCGGGCGCATCGCGTAAATATCCAGCCCCAGCTCGCCATGGCGCATCCGCTCACGCTTCGCAAGCTCATTGCTCATGCGGGCTTCCGCTTTATCGAGCACATCACGGACCTGCGCGTGAGGCAGCACCACGACGCCATCGTCGTCGGCCACTACGACATCGCCCGGCTGCACAAGCTGACCTGCGCAAATCACCGGGACGTTAACCGAACCGAGGCTCTCTTTCACCGTTCCCTGGGCATAAACCTGACGGGACCAGACGGCGAATCCCATCTCCCGCAAAGTCTGCGAATCACGAATGCCGATATCGCCCACCAGACCGACCACGCCGCGCGATTGGAGAGACGTCGCCAGCAGATCGCCGAAGAAGCCATCGCCGCACGGCGACGTCGGGGCCACCACCAGAATATCGCCGGCGCGGCACTGCTCGACCGCGACATGAAACATCCAGTTGTCGCCTGGCGTCACCAGCACGGTTACCGCGTTGCCCGCCCGGCTGACGCCCTGCTGAATCGGACGGATTGCCGGCCCCATCAGCCCCTGGCGCTCCCAGGCTTCATGGAGCGTCGCCACCCCGGCCGCCTCACAGCGGCGCAAAACCGCCTCGTCATGGCGCGGCAGATGGCGGATCACAAGGCCTTTTTTATTTAACAGGTTCATGCCAGGTTCTCCGTTACGCGGGGGAAGATGCTTTGGAAGGCTTCGCCGTGAACGATATCGCGCGCGGCCGTGATGCCGATATTGCGCTTGGCCTGCACCCCGCGCTGCAGCGCCACGCGGGTGTAGTATTCCCACAGATGCTCCTGACCCTGCATGCACTGAATGGCCTGATACTTTTTCTCCCAGACGGCGGTGATGTCCAGTAACACATCGGGTTTCCAGTTGCATTGCTCCGGCTGGTGCGGTTCGAAACAGTAAACCGGGGGAGCAGCGACAATTTTCTCACCAGGGCGATAGCCCTCTGCCTGAGCGATAATCCGTGCTTCCTGCGCCAGATGGGAGGCCAGCGGATGATCGTAGTTATAGGGATCGTGCAGGGAGTGCGTCAGGACAAAGTGGGGCTGGATACGGCGATACACATCCGCCAGACGAAATAGCGTCTCTTTATCGGCGCGCAGCGGATAGTCGCCGATATCAAAGAATTCGACGCTGGCGCCCAGGATCTCAGCGGCGGCCTGCGCCTCTTCGCGACGCACCTGCTTCACCGCCTCCTCGGTCATGTTGCCTTTGCGCCACAGTTTGGCGGACTCGCCGCGCTCGCCAAAGGATAAACAGACCACATGGACCTGATAGCCCTGCAGGGCATGCAGCGCTATCGCACCGCCCGCGCGCCAGACGAAATCGGCCGAGTGGGCGCTGACGACAAGGGCACTTTTTTCGCTAACCGGATGAGACATGATGGCTTCCTCTGTTGTTTTTTTCAGCTTGTCATGTCCCGTCGCAGGGAGGTAATTCGTTAACTTGCGAAGGCTATGATTTTTATTTATGTTGTCGACTCACTCACTGTTTCAGGCCTGACGAACCATGCTGAAGAAAAAGCACGATAAAATCATAAATATCATGCAGCTGCGCTTTTTCTGTCAGGTCGCGCTGCGCGGCAGCGTCTCGCGTGCGGCCGATGACTTATTCCGCACGCAGTCAGCGATAACCCGGGCGATCCGCGACCTTGAAGCCGCGTTGAACGTCACGCTGTTCGAACGCCATTACAGCGGCATGGTGCCCACCGAGTATGGCAAGTGCATCCTGCCGCGCGCCCGGCGGGCGATTGACGACCTGCAGGCCATCCCGGCGCTGATGCAGAAGCACCATACCCGCAGCAGCGGCCCGCTGGCGGACGCCGGCTGGCTGTTCAATACCCGCCGGTTAGCCATTTTTATTCAGCTCTATCACGTCAACCATACCCAAACCGTCGCGCAACAGTTGGGGATCACTCAGCCGGCGGTCAGCGCCGCGTTGAAGGTCCTGGAGAAAGGGGCGGATTCGGCGCTATTTCGCCGGACGCCAGAAGGGGTGCGCCCCACGCCCGCCGCGGAGCTACTCTATCCCCCGGTAAGCAGAGCGCTCAACGAGCTGGAAAACATCTGGAGCGATCTCGCCGCCCGTCGCGGGGTGCTGGAGGGCACCGTGCGCATTGGCGCCCTGCCGCTGAGCCGGACCCGGCTACTGCCCTCCGCCATCGCCGCCTTTCTGGCCCAGCACCCGGGCATTACCCTCATGACCAATGAAAGCCCGTATGAGTCGCTGGTCGCCGATATGCGGGCAGGTAATATCGATTTTATTATCGGCGCCCTGCGCCAGGATGAAGATCTCCCGGACCTCTGTAGCGAAGCGTTATTCGAAGAGGATATGTTGATTTTACTGCGTAATAACCACCCGCTGCTGCGCCATCCGGATCCGCGCAGCCAGCTGGCGACCGCACAATGGGTGCTGCCGCGCGCCAACGCGCCGGCGCGCCATTTGCTGGATAAGGCGTTTATCACCCTGGGGCTGCCGCTGCCCCAGCCGAGGGTGGAGACCGGGGATGCGGCGATGGTGAGAGGATTGCTGCAGGACTCCGACATGCTGGCGGCGGTCTCCGCCAGCCAGATGCGTTTTGAAACTGACAATGGGCTGCTCAGCGTGTTGCCGGTCCCCCTGCCCGATACCACCCGGCGTATCGGGCTGACGTTTCGCGCCGGCAGCCTGCCCTCCCCGGCGACGCAGGCGCTGTTGCGTTTTATCTATCAGCAAGTTCAAGACGGGACCGTTTAACGTTTACCCGCCACCGAATAGGTTACCTGTTGGTTGCGCGTTTGCTGAAACGCCTCCAGCGTCTGCCCGCGCATCGCGGCATAAATATGCAGGTTGGATACACCGACCACCGCGCCCATTTTCTCCAGCAGGAAGAAACTGGCGCCATACTGAATCAATCCCCGCCAGTCGCGTGCGTTGAGCAACTGCTGTTCCTCCTCACTCAGTCCGGCTTCGGCATAAAGCGACTGAGGCGACTGCAGAAAACGTTCGCGCCAGGCAGGCTCAATCAGCCGATGCAGGAAACGGTTAAGCCGCAAGCCATTCAGGCTGCGCTCGTGGGTAAAAGGATAGGTTCCCGGCAGTTTCTCCACCCCGGCCAGCTGCTGCGCCATATGCTGGCGATGGCGCGTCAGGGTATCGACGGGGGGCAGGCGCGCATTGTTCTCAAGGATCAGCGTGGCGATACCGGTCATCGACGGCAGGTAATAGTCGCGCCAGGTTTCGGTGACATTGGCTGATAGCGCGCCGCGCATCACCAGCCACATGATCACTTCGGACCCCTCCATCCCCCCCAGCTCAGCATATTCGCCAAGGGTCATTTCGGTGAGCTTTTCCGGGTCATTAACCAGCATGTCAACAAACTGGGCATCCCAGTCGGGATTATTAAATCCGCAGCGCTCGCCATGAACCTGATGCGAGAGCCCGCCGGTCGCGACAATCGCCACATTGATATCTTCCGGGAAGCTTTCAATTGCCCGGCGCAGCGCCTGGCCGAGTTTGTAACAACGGCGCGCGCTCGGTACCGGAAATTGCAGCACGCCGATCTGTAACGGGATCACCGCCGTCGGCCACCCCTGCGCTTCATCCCAGGGCAATAGCGCCGAAAGCGGCGAGAAAAGGCCGTGGTCGAGCTTTTTATCCATAAAGAACGACATATCAAACTCATCGGCCATCAGGCTGGCGCCAATGTGCCTTGAGAGCGCCGCATTGCCCTGGACCGGCGGCAGACAGCGTGGTCCGCCCCCTTCATCGGCAACGTCATATTGACTATCGATTCCCAGCGTAAAAGTCGAATAGTGATCGAAGAAAAAGGCGGTCACATGGTCATTAAAGATGTACACCAGCGCATCCGGCTTTTTTTCCTCCAGCCAGCGCTGCAGCGGTTCGAAGCTCTGGAAGATCGGCGACCACGCCGGGTCCAGCTGTTTATGATGATCGACCGCGAAGCCGATAGTCGGGGTATGAGAGACGGCGATACCGCCGAGAATGTTAGCCATCAGATAACTCCACTTATCGGTGTTCCAGGGGGGATGACAAAGCGTTCAGTTCTGCCTCTGTGAGTCGAGGCTTAGCGTGATTCATACGGTGCAACAAAATACAGATCCCCGCCAGGCAGGCCGGCAGCCCAAGCACCAAAAAGATCGACGAGTGTCCCGGCACAGCCAGCATCAGCATCCCACCCAGCGTGGAGCTGAGAATAGCCCCGGTACGGCCGATACCATGCATCCAGCTGACTCCGGTAGCACGGATCTCGGTTTGATAATAGGCTGGCGAATAGGCCTGCAGACCGTTCTGCGCGCCGTTAATGCACATCCCGCTGATAAAAATCAGCACCGACAGCGCCGCCGATCCGAAATCCATCAACCCCTGGGACAACAGGCACAGGCAGCCGAGGAAATAGGTTGCCGCAATCACGGCTTTCGCCGAAGCACGATCCATCAGCATACCGACAAGGATCCCGCCCAGCGGGCCGCCGAGCTGGAACAAGCCGGTCATCATCGCCGCCTGCTGCAGCGACAGCCCGCCGGAGCGGAGAATGGTTGGCAGCCAGCCGTTCAGCAGATATATCACGAACAGCCCCATAAAATAGGTCAGCCACAGCGCTATCGTGCCGCGGGCATAGCCATGCCGAAACAGCTGCGCCACTTTGCTGCTCCGCGTGATGGGCGGCGCATTTAACTGAAAAACGGTTTCCGCCGTAAACTGGCCCCCAAGCCGGTTAAGCGCCCTGGCGATCTGCTCGCCCGGTAGTCGGCGCGCCACCATGTTCATCGCCGACTCCGGCAACATCACGATCATAAAGGGGAGCACCACGAGCGGCAGCACGCCGCCAAAAATCAGCGCCGAGTGCCAGCTGTAATGCGATAACAACCCGGCGGCGATAAAGCCGCCGAGGCCAGAGCCCACGTTAAAACCGCTGTACATCAGGGTGATCATCACCCCTTTACGCCGCTCCGGCATATATTCCGCCACCAGCGTGACGCAGTTGGGCATCACCGCGCCAAGGCCAAGGCCAGTAAGAAAACGCATCAGCGCCAGCTGTGATGGGCTTTGCGCCACGGCGCCGGCCAGGCTGAACAGCGCAAACAGCGCCACCGACCAGAGTAAAATACGTTTTCGGCCGTAGCGGTCAGAAAGCGGGCCCGCCACCAGGGCGCCAATGGCGACGCCGAACATGGCCGCCCCGAGTATCGGCCCCATTTCAGCCCGGCTGATGCCCCAGTCCTCGATGAGCGCCGGGGCGACAAAGCCCATCACCGCAGCGTCATACCCATCCAGCATAATGATGATGAAACAGAGCAGCAGCACGTTCCATTGAAAGCGCGAGACCGGACGGGCATCTATCCACGCTTTCACATCGACAACGTTCATGTGATTCATAGGGTCACTTCCTTAAGCAGGCGGTACGAATGTTCTGGTTAGGTTTTTTTGAGTGGAACTTTCGTACTCAACTTAAGGCAGGTCACGCAGACTGTCCGGTTCGAAAACCCGGCGTCAGATATGAGTTTTATTTATAATGTGAGGAATACGACAAAAACCAGCCAGCAAAAAACCCGCAGCCAACGGCGGCGGGTCAGGGCAAGAGCGGCGTTCAGTGCTTCGGAATAATTAAATCGCCGCGCAGCGGGCTGCCGCCCGGGTTGTCCGTTTTCTCGGTCAGCCAGTTGACGATCCGCGACGCCATCGCGTCCATGGAATATTCAATGGCCGGAATGGTGGGGATACCGGGCAGCTGTAACGATCCGGCGAGGCTAAACACCATCACATTTTGCGGAACGGCGCGGTTAAACGCCTGCAGCTGCGGCACCACGCGCTGCGCCTGCTGTTCATCGCTCACCAGCAGCGCGTTAAAGTTCAGCGTCGTGGCGTTATTGACCAGCTCCTGCACCGCCACCGACGGCGAGGTGTTATCCAGAAACACCAGGTTGCGATTAAACGGCAAAAAGTTTTTTTCCAGCGCGTGCTTGTAGCCCAGCAGCACCTGGTCGGCAAAGCCGCTGCTCTGCGGATGAATCAGCGCAATCTGCCGTCTCCCCTGGCTAATCAGATAATGACAGGCGGTTTCGGCAGCGAAAGCATGATCGAACTGAATGCTGTTGTCGCCCTCGCTGTCGAGGCAGTCCACCAGCACCACGTCCGGGCGGTTAATATTCAGGGGAAAACGCGCGCCGATGATCAGCACGTTATCGCACAGCCCGCAGGTCAACTCCTCCAGCGAGTTCATCACGCCGTTGCTGGTGTTGGCGAAGCGCAGCAGCAGGTGCTTCTGGTGCTGGCTGAGCTGTTTTTCCAGGGCGTAGAGATAGCTGGTGGTTTGGTTGATGTTGTCCTGGGCGCAGATGACGCCGATACAGCCGGTGGACTGGCTGAGCAACGACTGGGCTATCATGTTTGGCCGGTAATTGAGCGCTTCCGCCGCCTGCAGCACCGCCTGACGACTGGCTTCCTTCACGCCACGTGAGCCGCTCAACACTCGCGACACCGTGGCTTTGGAAACCCCGGCAAGTCGTGAAACATCATTGATTGTCGACATCATTTTCCCCTGCGCGGGCGCCGCGTCCCGCCAAAATCCTGTAAACCTGAATCGCTTCAATTGTGACCAGCGCAGTATATCCATTTCGTCATTTGTTTGGAAACCGATTTTCCATTTCAGCGCAAAACATCGCCAAATCGACAGAATAATGTGAGCGAAATCCAATAAATCCGCCCCATAAGCAGGAGATCTTGACCACTATCACAGTTCTGCTTTTTATGAATGGAAACCGGTTTCCGTCTGATATCAAATCATCCACGCAATAACTTTTTACATTTTGAGGATGGTCGTCGATGTACAAGATTATGCTGTGCTGCTCTGCCGGGATGTCCACCAGTCTGCTGGTCAGAAAGATGGTGGAGGCGGCGAATGAACGTGATCTGCCGGTGCAGATTGATGCCTATGGTGTTTCCGAATTTGACATGCAGTTTCCGCAGTATCAGGTGGTGTTGCTTGGCCCCCAGGTGAAATACATGTTGAAAACCCTGTCTGACAAAGCGGCTTCCCTGAACATTCCCGTTCAGCCCATCGATACGATGGACTATGGCATGCAGCGGGGAGACAACGTCCTGAATTATGCTCTGTCGCTGATCCCAGCGGCGCACTGAGAGGTGTTGAAATGAGTTCTCTGTATCAGTCCATGATTGCCGTGATCGAGCAATCTATTACTCCGCTGGCAGGACGCCTTGGGCAGCAGAAATACGTTATCGCTATCCGCGATGGCTTCACTGCCGCTTTGCCGTTTATGATCATCGGCTCTTTCATGCTGGTATTTATCTTTCCGCCGTTTTCACCCGATACCACCAACGGCTTTGCCCGCGGCTGGCTTGATTTCTCCCAGCACTACCGCGAACAGCTGATGCTGCCGTTTAACCTCAGCATGGGCGTAATGACCTTCTTTATCTCGGTCGGCATTGGCGCCAGCCTCGGTCGGCAGTTTCAGCTCGATCCGGTGATGTCCGGTCTGCTGGCGTTTATGGCCTTCCTGCTGGTCGCCGCGCCCTATGCCGATGGCAAAATTTCCACTCAGTATCTGTCCGGTCAGGGCATTTTCACCGCGCTGATCACCGCCATCTACTCCACCCGCGTTTACGCCTGGCTGAAGCAAAACAACATTACTATTCGTCTGCCGAAAGAGGTCCCCACCGGCGTCGCCCGTTCGTTTGAAATCCTGATCCCGGTGCTGGTGGTCATTGCGACTCTGCATCCGCTGAACCTGTTTATCGAAGCGCAGACCGGGATGATCCTGCCGCAGGCGATCATGCATCTGCTGGAGCCACTGGTTTCCGCCTCCGACTCGCTGCCGGCGATTTTGCTCTCTGTTCTGATGTGCCAGATTTTCTGGTTCGCCGGGATCCACGGCTCGCTGATTGTCACCGGCATTATGAACCCGTTCTGGATGGCCAACCTGTCGGCAAACCAGGCGGCACTGGCGGCGGGCACGGTGCTGCCGCACGTCTATCTGCAGGGCTTCTGGGATCACTATCTGCTGATTGGCGGCGTCGGTTCGACCCTGCCGCTGGCTTTCCTGCTGCTGCGTAGCCGGGCCACTCATCTGCGCACCATCGGCAAGATGGGCATTGTGCCGAGCTTCTTTAATATCAACGAGCCGATTCTGTTCGGGGCACCGATCATCATGAACCCGATGATGTTTATCCCCTTCGTCTGCGTGCCGATGGTCAACGCGGTGCTGGCTTACGGCGCGACGCGTCTTGGCTGGCTGAGCCAGGTGGTGTCGCTGACGCCGTGGACCACGCCGGCACCGATTGGCGCGTCGTGGGCGGCTAACTGGACCCTGAGTCCGGTGGTGATGTGCCTCATCTGCATGGTGATGTCGGCGGTCATTTACCTGCCGTTCCTGCGCGCCTATGAACGTTCCTTAATGAAAACCGAAGTTGAGAAAGCCAAAAATAGCGTTCCGGTGGCAGGAACCGTTAGCTAATACCTCTCCGCCTGGAGCGATAATAAGATGACAGCGTAATAATGCAGAAAAAGGACTTTCACTGCATTATTAAATAATAAATACCTCAGGAATACACATGATTGAATTAGAAGATGCGGTAATGGAAATTATCGTGAATGCGGGACAGTCACGCTCATTATGTTTTGAAGCGCTGCATGCGGCCCGAACCGGAAATATCGACGAAGCGCGCTTACTCTTAAATGAGGCCGACGGCTACGCCCGCCGGGCGCATCAGATGCAGACCCAGCTCATCGAGCAGGATGCCGGTGAAGCGCGTCAACCCATGACGCTGATTATGGTACATGCCCAGGATCATCTGATGAACTCGCTGCTGGCTCGCGAGTTCTCAGAAGAATTAATCCATCTGTACCAGCGTTAATTAATATGGAATAACGTCAGCGAGAATATGATTCTCCGGCGTCGCTGTACCCTAAAAAACAAATCAGCTTATTTTGGTTATTTATTTTAGCCAGAATGGGATGGTTATTATCTGACATATATTAATTATTAAAGCGAGATAACCATGAATACTGTGAAAAAACTGCCTTTAGCCATGGCGGTTGTCGCCGCGCTGTGCCCAATTTCTGTCATGGCGCAAGAATTTACGCAGGAACAGATCGACGCCATCGTTGCCAAAGCCGTTGATAAAGCGCTGGCCGACCGCCAGGCGAAAATCGACGCCGCGGCCAACAAAAAGGTCGATGTGATCACCAACCCGCAGACCACCGCTGCCTCGCCGGATATGGCCATTCCGTTCGGCCTCAAGTTCAGCGGCTATGCCCGCTATGGCGCCCACTTCCAGACCGGCGACCAGAAATATGTCGGCGTCGACGGCTCCTATAACGGCGCCTCGGCGATCGGCCGTCTCGGCAACGAAAGCAACGGCGGCGAATTCCAGATCAGCAAGGCCTTCAAAAGCGCGCAGGGGGCTATCTGGGATCTCAACGTGATGTTCGACCACTGGAGCGACGAGGTTAACCTGAAGAAGGCCTACGTCGGCGTCACCAACGTCCTCGACTCCAACCCCAACGCCTATATCTGGGCCGGGCGTGACTTCCATCAGCGTCCGCAACAGGGGATCAACGACTACTTCTGGATGAACCACGATGGTCAGGGCGCCGGGGTGAAAAACTTTGATATCGGCGGCGTGCAGTTTGACGTGGCGACGGTCTCGCAGGTGAAATCCTGTAGCCCGGAAGTGATGGCCGACGAGACCAACCCGTCGCGTATCACCTGTACCGGCAGCTCCGATACCGGCGACAACGGCCACTACGCGCTGACCACCAAAACCCACAACATCAAGGCCGGGCCGATCGACGTCGAGGTGTACGCCAACTACGGCTTTGACTCGAAGGCGGTGGACAGCGACGCGCGCCTCGAAGCCTGGCAGGGCGGCCTGGTGCTGAGCCACACCAACGACAGCGGGGTGAACAAGGTGATCCTGCGCTACTCCGACAACTCGGATAACAGCGTCTACAACAAAACCGACGACCTGACCACGGTCTACGCCAGCTTCGAGGGCAGCCATAAGTTCACCCAGCAGGCGCAGATCGAATACCTGCTGGCCTTCCACGACTACGACAACGGCAAGGACAATACCGACAACCGTAAAAACTACGGCGCCATCGTACGACCGATGTACTTCTGGAACGACGTGCACTCCACCTGGCTGGAAGCGGGCTACCAGCGCGTGGATTACGACCAGGGCGGGGATAACCACGGCTGGAAGCTGACGCTGTCGCAGAACATCGCCATCGGCATGGGGCCGGAGTTCCGTCCGATGCTGCGCTTCTACGTGACCGGCGGTCAGGTGGACAACGAGCACACCGCGAAGGTTAACGGTACCCAGGACCAGCAGCTGGATTCGCTGAACGTCGGTGGAATGTTTGAGGCGTGGTTCTGATGCGATAACGTTGTCGAAGGCGCGTTCCCGGCTGGCGCTACGCTTAGCCGGGCTACGACTGGTGCGCTCCATTTATGCCGGATGGCGGCATACATGCCTTATCCGGCTTACGTTCCTTCCTGCGGGATTCCCCGTAGGCCCGGCAAGCAACAGCGCCGCCGGGCGGTCAGGCGCCGTAACCTCAGTTGTGCCGGCTGGCAAAAGGCGAGCGGCCTTAAGCGGGTGAATTCACCTTCACTTTGGCCGCCACCAGCAGGCCGGTAAACAGCATCAATACCCCTGACAACACCAGCGGCGACAGCAGCCCTAAGTGGTCAAGCGCAATGCCGCCGACCGCGGCGCCGCAGGTGTTGGCCAGCTGGATCACCGCCACCTGAATCGACCCGGCTTTTTCCGCCTGATCGGAGAGCGAACGGGTGATCCACGTTGACCACCCCACCGGGATCAGCGCAAACGCAAAGCCCCAGATAATCGCTACCGTCGAGGCGACGACTTTGCTTTCTCCCCACAGTACCAGCGCCACCGCGCAGGCGGTCAGCACCAGCGGCGCAATCGCCAGCGCCGCTTTCACCGAACGCTTGAGAAGCACCGACGAAAGCGAGGTACCGATAAAGCTGGCGATACCAAAGCTCAGCAGCACCAGCGTCAGGCCGTCGACGTCAAACCCGGCGAGCGTCATGAAAACCGGGCGAATATAGGTAAAGAAGGCAAACTGTCCGGCAAAGGCCATGAAAATGGCGCACATCCCGGCCATCACCCCCGGGCGTTTCAGCAGGCCAAACATATTTTGCTGTTGAGCCGCCGATTCACCGGGCAGCGACGGCAGCGCTTTCAGCACCCAGATCGTACACAGCACCCCCATCACCGCCGCGCCGTTAAAGACGTTGCGCCAGCCGATGATCCCGCCCAAAAAACTGCCCAGCGGGGCGGCGATCACCAGCGCGATTGATACCGCGCCGAAGATAATCGATAGCGCTTTCGGCACCACGCGCATCGGCACCAGCCGCATGGTCAGCGAGGCCGACATCGCCCAGAAACCGCCGAGTGCCAGGCCCAGACAGGCGCGCCCCAGCAGCAGCAAGGTGAAGCTATCGGCAAACGATACCAGCAGGCAGGAAAGGGTCAGCAGCAGCGAAAACAAAATAACGACGTAGCGGCGATCGGTTTTGCCAATGACGGAGGTGATAAACAGGCTGGAGAACATGGCCACAAAGGCCGTGGTCGTCACCGACTGCCCGGCCATCCCTTCGGAGATGCCTAAATCCAGCGCCATCGGCGTCAGCAGGCTGACCGGCAGAAACTCGACGGTAATCAGGCAGGCGACACAGAACGCAACCGCGAAAACCGCCGACCAGTTTGGCCGCGCCAGCTCGCGTGCGTGGGGTTTGGCTTCATTTGAATGACTCATGAGTGACCTGCGAAGAAAGTGGCTGAAAGCCGCGCAGTGTAACATTTTGTATGTGACGTATTTAACGTTTTCACAACTCTCATCGCTTTTCACGGCATGATACAAAGGGATAGCCTGAGAATATAGCCTTCGTCATTCTGCCGGATGGCGCTTACGCTTATCCGGCCTACAAGGGACGAGTGCGGAAACCGTAGGCCGGATAAGGCGCAGCCGCCATCCGGCACTCGGATTTACTCGCCGCGAGCCGATTTCACCAGCCCGCAGATCCATTCCTGGTGACCGTTAATCATCGGATTGGGCAAGGTACGCGCCAGCTCCTGCGCCGGAACGCCTTTTTGCGACTCCTGGGTGAGGATACGTACGCGCCCGCCGGGCAAATCTTCAAATAGCCACGCGTGGATCACATCAAGACGCGTCGTTGCATCCCCTTCCGCCCAGCCGTGCCAGGCTACGCGCGCCGCCTGCCCGGCAGCGGGAGGTACATACTCTGTAATCTGCGCCTCAATCGGGAAGCCGAAGGTGCTGAAGCGGAAGCGGGCGTTGGCGCTGAGGGTCGGGCCGCTACCGTCATGGAAATGGATATCGGCAACGTTGCTGTAATAGCCCGGCCACAGCGTGGTGTCATCGAGCTGCGCCCATATCTGAGCTGCCGTCAGGCCGCTGACGATAATTTCATTAGAGGCAAAATTGTCGGTGGTGCCCGGCAGATACGCTTCCGGCCAGACGATGGCGCTTTGCAGCAGGGGCTGTTTCATGATTAACCTCGTGAACGATTGTTTTAACGAGGTTAATCATGCGCGGGAGAGTGATATAAATCGAATCACCATCCTTGATAATACTCATAAGCAGCAGTGATATCAGTGCAACCAGTGCACGCCGTCTTCCGGCAGGAATAGCGCGTTATAGCGCTGCTGCAGATTATGCAAATCGCTCACATCCGGATCCAGCTCTCGCAGAAACCCTTGCGCAAGACGAATTTGCGCGTCGGTAATCGGCGCCGCTAAACGCGCTTTTTGCATCAGGCGATACCAGTAATGCAGGTTTTTTTCGCTGGCATCGACGATAGCGGTCTGCCAGATCAGCAGTACCTGTGCGGCGTTCTGCAGATGCGCTTCATTCGGCCGCTCCAGGTAGCGCAAATACTCATTACCGGCGGTTTTTCCCAGCTGATCGATCATCGATTCCAGCGGAACAGGCGTAATGCCAAGGCGTTCGCTCAGGCGACGGATCGCGCGGCGTGAATCAGAGGTAAGCACCCGAAATCCCACAACAAATACCACTACCAGGGTGGCCAGTCCTATCCAGATCATGCATCCTCTCATCCAATCGCAGCCTCACTATCATAATGGGAATTTGCCTGCTGTCGACTACCGGGCATACCATAATGTGACTTATCGCGTTTGCGGATGGCTATCATGAAATCTGATATCAGAAACCTCGATCTCAACCTGCTGAAAGCACTGGATGCGCTGCTCGATGAACGCAGCGTCACCCGGGCGGCAGCGCGGCTGGCGCTCACCCAGCCGGCGGTCAGCGGCATGCTCACTCGCCTGCGCGACGCCTTTAATGACCCGCTGTTTATCCGCGCCCCGCACGGTATGGTGCCGACGCTGCGCGCTCAGGCGCTGGCGGCTCCGGTAAAGCAGCTGCTGATCGATGCTGAAACCCTGCTGCAACCTGCCATCTTCGAGCCGCTGGAAGCCAATTTTACCTGGACCATCGCCGCGACGGATTATGCGTTGAAAGCAGTGATCGTGCCATTTATCGCCGCGCTGAAGCCACTGGCGCCGGGTATCCGCGTGCGCATCATTCCCGAATCACCGGCCACGCTGCTGGCACAGTCCGAACGTGGTGAAGTGGATATTGCGCTATTGACGCCCCACGATACGCCGCCGGCGTTGCACAGCCGGGCGCTGTATCAGGAAGACTATGTCTGTCTGATGCGCGAAGACCATCCGCAGGCCAGCCAGCCGCTGACGCTCGACCGCTTCTGTGCGCTGGAACATGTGCTGGTTTCATGGCAGGGCGATAGCTTTCGCGGCGTGACCGACGACGCGCTGGCGGCACTTGGTCGAACCCGGCGGGTGGGATTGTCGGTGAGCAGTTTCCTGGTGTTGCCGGAA
>NZ_PIOG01000125.1:0-680 GCF_002810545.1 Klebsiella sp. A-Nf5
TGTCGCTGACCATTCCGGACGGCGAGTTCTGCGTGCTTGTCGGGCCCAGCGGCTGCGGCAAGTCGACGCTGCTGCGCATGATTGCCGGCCTGGAGGAGATTTCCGGCGGGGAAGTGCATATCAATGAACGCAATGTTACCGACGTCGAGCCGAAGCTGCGCGACATTGCCATGGTGTTCCAGAGCTACGCCCTCTATCCGCAGATGACGGTGCGGGAAAATATGGGCTTTGCGCTAAAGATGGCTAAGTTGCCGAAAGCGGAGATTAACCAGAAGGTGAATGAAGCCGCTGCACTGCTGGGGCTGGATCCCCTGCTGGAGCGCTTACCAAAGGATCTCTCCGGCGGCCAGCGGCAGCGCGTGGCGATGGGACGTGCCATCGTGCGTAAACCGCAGGTGTTTTTGTTTGATGAACCGCTGTCAAACCTCGACGCTAAGCTGCGTACCCAGGTGCGGGGTGAGATCCGCGAACTGCATCGCCGGCTGAAAACCACCTCGGTATACGTCACCCACGATCAGATCGAAGCCATGACCATGGGGCAGATGATTGTGGTCCTGCGCGATGGGCGCATCGAGCAGGCGGGTACCCCACTGGAGCTGTACGACCAGCCGGCGAATCTGTTCGTTGCCGGGTTTATTGGTTCGCCGGAGATTAACCAGCTGCCCGGTGAGGTCGAATTG
>NZ_PIOG01000087.1:0-25669 GCF_002810545.1 Klebsiella sp. A-Nf5
CAGGATGTGGGGCTGGCACGCTGCAGCAGCGAGGAAAAGGCGCTGGCCAAAGCGAAAAAAGACAAGCTGACGGTCAGTATCGGGGAGTTCTGCTCTAAAAAGGTTCTGGGTATTTGCCTGGAGAAAAAAAGGAGCTATTGCCAGTTCGACTCAAAACTGGCGCAGATCGTTCAGCAGCAGGGCAGAAACGGCCAGCTTCATATCGGTTTTGGCGGCGCCAGCAGTCCTGACTGTCGGGGCATTACCGTCGCGGAACTCCAGGGGATTGATTTTAACGAGCTGGATTTCACAAACTTCATGGAGGATTTAATCAATAACCAGAAAATCCCGGATAACAGCGAACTGACCGAAAAAACAAAAGCGCGTATTAAAGAACTTCTCACGCAGTCTTCAGCAAAGTAACTCTCCATTAATAACATATCAAAGGTGACTAAATGGCTGCGTCCTTGATGGTCGTTGTTTTGCTTGTGCTCTTTCTTTTCATTCCGGCCTGTATCGCCCTGTTCATGTCAGGCCGCAGTCTGCTCCTGATATTCCTGGGTGCCGTGGCGTGCCAGGCGGCTGTTGCCGTTGCGTTTGCAGGACTGTCTGCCCGGGGCTGGTCTGAGTCGATGGGGATGGGGGCGGCATCACTCATTTTCTACGTTATCGGGCTGCACAAGGCTGACGGTGTAAAACAGAATACTCATAACGGGAGAGAAAAGAATGAAAGTTAATTTTCACAAACATCCTGCCGTCGATTTTTCTCTGAGACTGACGCTGACGGTAATTATCATATCTCCGGTGATTTATTTCTCCTGGGATGCCGTCAAAGGGACATCGGGGAGTGATTATGTTGAGAGTGTGGTCTTTATTCTCTGCATGGGCGGTGTCGGGCTTATGAATTATCTGTTTTTTTCGGCGCTGACCAGACTTTTACAGAAGGGAAAATAAAGGAGCAGGGATGGAAGAGAGAAAATCGTATGGAATGGTGGTGCTGTTTGTCAGCGTGTTTGTTGTTTTTCTGGTGAGCATTATGTCGTACAGCCTGTGGCGGGACAGACAGGTTAACGCATTTATGACCACCAACCGGGCCTGGGGGATCCAGTGNGACACTGTTTCTCAGGCCGCGTGGGTGGTCAGGGACGGGGAGCGGGTGGACCTTCAGATAAATCATCTGCCTCTGTACTGCAGCGGTTACCGCTTTGAAGCCCGTGATGATGCAGGAAAGATACAGCGCCAGCTCGATAAATACAGTGTCTATCAGCATCTGTCACGCCAGTCGCAATAATTCATAAAAGGGTATTTGCCATGCGAACAATACATGCCGCCATGCTGGCGGGGTGCCTTTGCTGCGCCCTGATGCCGGCTTTCGCCAAAGACGCGGGCTGGCAGTGGTACAACGAGAAACTGAAGCCCCGTGATGAGGACAGGAAAGCCGTACCAGCGGCACCACCGCCGCAAATGGATATTCTGGAGAAACTCGCCACACTCCAGGCGGCCACCAAACGGTCGTTGTACGAAGCCATTCTGTATCCATCGTCTGAAAACTTCGTGAAGTATTTCCGGCTGCAGAACTACTGGACGCAGCAGGCAGGTTTGTTCTCGATGAGTGCGAAGAAAGCGATGCTGGAAAACCCCGAACTCGATTACAACCTGCAGTACAGCCACTACAACGGCACGGTAAAAAACCAGCTCGCTGCCGACTATGCCGAACAGCGACAGGCTATCTCCACCCTCGCACAGCACTACGGCGTGATGTTCTTCTACCGGGGCCGGGAAGCGATCGATGGCCAGCTGGTCCAGGTGATTAAAAATTTTCGCGAAACCTATGGCCTGAGCGTGATACCGGTGTCGGTTGACGGAGTGATTAACCCCATGCTGCCCGACAGCCGGACGGACCAGGGCCAGGCAGAGCAGCTTGGCGTGAAGTTCTTCCCCGCGATGATGCTGGTTAACCCGAAAAGTGGCCAGGTGAAGCCTCTCAGTTACGGCTTTATCAGTCAGGACGACCTGGCGAAACAGTTCCTCTATGTCTCCAGCGACTTTAAACCAAACTTTTGAGATGCTTATGCATTATGTCACAACGGTATATATTGCTGCGTTCCTGGCTATTCTGTTTGTCACGTTAACTGGATATATATTTGCTCGTAATATTAACGTTTCAGAGTATTTCAGGTGCACATTCGTTGTCATACTCATACAAAGTATTTTCATTGGTTATGTGGCAAAGCAGGGTGTGGCCTGGGACGTAGTATCATTTATGGCTGCCAGTATTCAGTGTTGCGCGCCTGTACAGACCATGTTTATTCATCGGGCCATTTATACCCGACAGGCCAGTAAGGTGATATTCAGAGTTTGTATTATGGCTGGAATGCCATTGCTTGCGTGGTTGTCGATAGTGTTGAGGCTTCAGTGAAAGTTATTTTTGTGAATGTCTCATGGGCTTTTGTTAATAAATTCACATGCACACGAAAACCATATTATAAATATGAACTAAGAAAGTAGATGAGGATATATGCGAAAGATTCGTTTTCCGGATTTAGATATCACCGGGATGTGGGTGCTGGCCGTGGGCGTGTTTTTCCACCTGATAGCCCGGCTTGTCAGAAAGCAGCCTGAGCTGGCCGTCCAGGCCGGGGAAATCTTCGGGCTGGGAATGGTGGTGTTCGGGGGATACCGCATTCTTAACGCCCTCATTGCTGAAGCCGAAAAAGAGGAGAAAGCCTGTGAAAAGCAGCCTGAAGAACATCGCTAAGACGCCGCTGGCGGCGCTGGCTCTTTCCCTTGCTCTGGCCGGACTGGCACAGGCGGGCACGCTCGATGAGGTGAAGTCGCTCTGGGATCCGCGGGGAATCTCCGGTACTGAAACGGCTTCCCCGCAGAGCGACACTCCCCAGGCGGTGAGCGGGGCATCTCAGCCACGCTGGTTACGACTCAGCAACGGAAAGCAGGTGGACCTGCGCGACTGGAAAGTGGTGCTGTTCATGCAGGGACACTGTCCCTACTGTCATAAGTTTGACCCGGTGCTGAAGCAGCTGGCCGGACAGTATGGCTTCTCCGTGTTCTCTTACACCATTGACGGACAGGGTGATGACGCGTTTCCTGAGGCGCTGCCGGCGCCTCCTGACGTGATGCAGACCTTTTTCCCCAATATCCCGGTGGCCACCCCGACCACGTTTCTGGTCAACGTGAACACCCTGGCAGCGTACCCGATCCTGCAGGGCGCCACGGATGCACAGGGCTTTATGGCCAGAGTGGATACGGTATTTCAGATGATGCACTGAGTCTCTGTTATATCCGGTCTTAGCAAGTGATTAAGGAAAATAGCCATGAACAAATATATACGTTCGACGGGACTGTATGCGTTTTTATTTCCAGCCAGTTTAAAAGCACCCGGGCAGACAGCAGCAGAAAAAATAGAACAACTGAAGCCGGAATTTATCCACCGGGAAAGGCGTATGGAAATCTATCTGGAATTATTCATTGTGTTTCTCACTGCAGGTGCTCTGCTGTTATGGATAATGAGATTTTTATTTAATCTCTGCGTGGCTGACTGGATAGCCAGCGGTGACCTGCGAGTAAAAGACCTGTGGAATATTATGATGTACGCCATCCCTTATGCGCTGATGGCTGTTGGGGTGGGGTTCTTTGTTGCCGGAGTGACATTAGCGATCCGCAATTTTTTCAGTTATCACCTTAAGACCCTTTTTATTCTGAGAAATGACAGAGTTAAAAAAAATGCTGTGCGTAATGGAGGACAGGATGCGAATTAAACTTCTGTCACTCTTCTGCGGTGCCGCGCTTGGCCTGTCATTTAGTGCCGCCGCCGACGTGAATGGCGACATGAACCAATTCTTCAATAAGCTTGGCTTTGCGTCCAATACCAGCCAGCCGCAGGTCTGGCAGGGACAGGCGGCGGGTTACGCCTCCGGCGGTTCGCTGTATGCCAGAACGCAGGTGAAAACGATCCAGCTGGTCAGCATGACCCTGCCGGATATTAACGCCGGCTGCGGCGGCATCGATGCGTACCTGGGGTCGTTCTCATTTATCAACAGCGAGCAGCTGCAGCGCTTCGGCAAACAAATTATGTCCAACGCCGCGGGCTACTTCTTTGACCTTGCCCTGCAGACCACGGTTCCGGAGATCAAAACTGCCAAAGACTTCCTGCAGAAGATGGCCAGCGACATCAACAGCATGAACCTCAGCTCCTGCCAGGCCGCTCAGGGCATTGTGGGCGGTCTGTTTCCACGGACCCAGGTGGCGCAGCAAAAGGTCTGCCAGGACATTGCCGGCGAGAGCAACATTTTTGCGGACTGGGCGGCTTCCCGTCAGGGCTGTTCGGTGGGGGGGCAGATGGACAAAGTGCAGGATAAAGCCAGCGATAAGGACAAGGAGCGTGTGATGAAGAACATCAACATTATGTGGGATGCCCTGTCCAAAAACCGGCTCTTTGACGGCAATAAGGAGCTGAAAGAGTTTGTGATGACCCTGACCGGGACGCTGATTTTTGGTGAGAACAGTGAGATCACCCCGCTGCCGGCACGCACCACTGACCAGGATCTGATTAAAGCCATGATGGAGGGCGGCACGGCTAAAATCTATCACTGCAATGATTCAGAGAAGTGCCTGAAGGTGGTGGCAGATGCGACGGTCACCATTGCCGCCGACAAGGCGCTGAAAAACCAGATAAAGACCCTTCTGAGCAGTATCCAGAGCAAGGCGGTAATGGACCAGGCCCTGACGGAGCAGGAGAAGGGCTTTATCAGCAGCACCACCATCCCGGTGTTCAAATATCTTGTCGACCCGCAGATGCTGGGTATTTCAAACACGCTGATTTATCAGCTCACGGACTATATCGGCTACGACATTCTCCTGCAGTACATTCAGGAGCTCATCCAGCAGGCCCGGGCGATGGTCGCGACCGGAAACTACCCTCAGTCGACGATGGATTTAATCCTCGAAAACCTGAACCAGGCGAGTGTGCAGATTGCCGCCTTCCAGGCGCGGGTGCAGGTTCAGCAGGATGCGATGCTGGTTGTCGACCGGCAGATGAGCTACATGCGTCAGCAGGTGTCTGCCCGCATGATGACCCGCTACCAGAATAACTATCACTTCGGAGGAAGCCTCTGATGCAGCCACTTGAAATCTATACCATCGCCGGAGGCGACTGGCTGCGGGGCAATCTCAATGCCATTGCGGCCTTTATGGGGACCGGCACCTGGTCGTCCATCGAGAAAATGTGCGTTGCGTTTTCAGTGCTGATTGTCGCCGTCAGTTGGGTGAAAAAACACAACGTGATGGACCTTGTCGGCTGGGTGTTTTCCCTGACCCTGGTCTCGATGCTGGTCGTCATCCGCACACCGGTTCAGGTTATTGACTACAGCAATGTGGCTCAGGTCTACAAAGTGGATAACGTCCCGGTTGGCCTGGCCATTCCGGCGTCGCTGATCACCCGTGTGGGTAATGCCCTGGTACAGAGCTATGAGATGATCTTCTCCCTGCCTGACAGCGTGACCTACAGTAAGACCGGGATGCTGTTTGGCGGTAATCTGGTGGCGAAAAGTACCGACTTTGTTTCGCAGAATCCGGAAATCACCACGCTGTTCTCCGACTATGTCCAGAACTGCGTGATGGGCGACATCTTTCTCAATGGCAAGTACACCCTCGAAGAACTGATGAATTCGTCTGACCCGTACACGCTGATATTTTCAAAGCCCAGCCCACTGCGTCAGGTGCCCAATTACAACTATCAGTTCCTGGAAAAGCCCGAAATCGGGACCTCCTTCATCAGCTGCCAGGTGGCCGCGATGCAACTGAAACAACGTATGGCGCTGGATACGCAGACCGGCGGGAAAACCTGGAGCTACTATGCGCGTCAGCTGTTTGGCGGCAAACCGAATCCGGACCTGCTGTTCAGCCAGATGATCGGCGACAGCTACAGCTACTTCTATAACGCCAGCCAGAGTGCGGGACAAATTATCCGCCAGAACGTCACCATGAATGCGCTGCGCAACGGTATCCAGAGCTACGCGGCACGCAGTGGTGATACGGCCAGCCTGGTGAACATCGCCAACACCACTTCACTGGAGAAACAGCGCCTGGCACAGGCCACAATGGGGCATCAGGCACTGCGTTCCCTGCCCATGATGCAGACGGTGATCATGGGGATTATGATTGGGATGTTCCCGATCATGATTATGGCGGCGATGTTTAACATGATGACCCTGCAGGTCCTGAAAGGGTATATCTTTGCCCTGATCTGGCTGCAGTCCTGGCCGCTGCTCTATGCGATTCTGAACAGTGCGATGGCCTACTATGCGAAGCAAAACGGCGTGCCAGTGGTCCTGTCTGAACTTTCTCAGGTCCAGCTGAAGAACTCGGATATTGCGACCACGGCCGGGTATATCTCGATGATGATCCCGCCGCTCAGCTGGGCGATGATAAAAAGTATGGGGGCCGGGTTCTCCAGTGCTTACAGCCACTTTGCCTCCTCCGGTCTCAGCGCCACCTCGCAGGCTTCATCCGGGGTGGTGGACGGCAATTACTCGTTTGCCAATATGCAGATGGAAAATGTCAGCGGCTACAACTGGGGCACCAACAGTTCAACCAGCTTCGGTCAGATGTCGCGGCAGCTGGGGAACGGGGGCACGGAGACGCAGACCGCAGACGGGACAACGCTCTGGGATGCGCGCTCCTCTAAGCTACCGGTTGATATCAATGTCAGCCGGCAACTGGCCAGCGCGAACCAACAGATGGCACGTGAGTCAGATGTGCAGGCGCAGAGTGCGCTGCACGGCTACAACAGCAGCGTGACAAGTGCCTGGAACAGCCTGCAACAATTCTCGACGAACAAAGGCAACAGTGCCTCGACAACCACCGGGGCCGATAATACTGAGTCGTCGCAGGATTCAATGGCCAGAAGTAAAATGTGGAATGCGGTTGTTTCTAATGCAAAAGCCAATAACATCAGTAATGAGCAATCCTTCCAGAATCTTATGGATGAAAATACGAGAGGTTCTATCGCCGGTGAAGTTTATGGTAGCGCTAAAGTAAGTGGTGGATTTGAAGTTTTCGGTAACGGAGGAAAAGCAGAAGCTGGCGGTAAGGCGTCAATTACTGGTAGTGCTAGCACTGGCTCAACAGATACTGTAGGCCAGTCAGGACGTAATTCAGAAGACAAACGTCATGATACCAGCAGTCAGGCAGCGAAAGACTTCAAGGAAGCATCCGACTACTTTACCAGTCGTAAGACCAGTACATCGGGTAATACGACAGATAACAATGCCAGCTCACGCGTTGACCAGTTTGCGGCATCGCTGTCGAGCGCTAAAAACAGCTATGACCAGTACACAAGCAGCCGGACCCGCAGCCACGAGTACAGCGAGATGGCATCCCGTACAGAGAGCGTGAGCGGCCAGATGAACGAGAACCTGACTCAACAGTTTGCTCACTTTGTCCAGCAACGTTCTCCGCAGAATGCAGAGGCCATTCTGACCAACACAAGTTCGCCAGAAGTCGCTGCGCAGCGTGAAGAGCTAGCGCGTGAGTTCGTCAAAACTCAGGTTGAGCCTAAGATTGATGGTGCATATCAACAAGGCCGCGAAAGCATCGGTCAGAATATGCCTGGGGTATCAGGTGGAGGTGATCGTGGTTCGGTAATGGGAGACTACGGACATAACGCTGGTAATATAGAAGCCATGACACGAGATGCGGGGATTAAGGATAATGTGGGTCAGAAAGTGGATGGGATGATAGCGCAGAATAACCAACAGCATCAGGAATCCCGTGAAAACATACAACAGCAAGGTATTGACGTGAAAAAACAGAACGCCGATATGGAAAATGTTCATAAAACAGAGCAAAATAAATTTTCAGATCAATATAATAAAGAAATTGATAGTCAAAGGACTACTGTAATAAGCGATACAACACAGAAGCTTAGAGAGAATGCATTGAAAAGGTCTAAGGATTTAGACCACAAGCTTCCATAGATTGCTAGAGGGACAGATGATAACAAATGAAGTTATAGAATGTGAGTTAAATATTTTAAAAAAAGTGTTGAACTATAATGGTTTGGCACGAACTTCAAAATGGAATTGTTTATGGCCAGGAGTAGGGGTTTTTCTCTGGATTGTACTTTGGCCTCTTGTTAGTTTTGGTGCTAAATTATCTTTCAATGAATTAGCAAGTGAGGAGCGGCTTGGTTTATTCATTTCAATTGTCGCTGTATTCGTTCTTGGCTTCACTTCATTGTTTTTTTCATTTAGCTCTAAGGTGTTATATCTTTCTATCCCTTCCGGCTTCAGATTATACTCGACGATGTACTCTTTACTTGTAGCAAGAGCAAAGGTATTTCTGTGTGTTTTCTTGATGTTGTATCTGGTTAGTGTTGCTATTTGCACCTTCATCCCATTTGGTTTTGTTTTTTTTCCATTGATCCTTGTAAGTTCTATAATTGTTTTCAGTATGGCTATAAATAGGGGGTTTTACGTTTCTAGGCTTCATATGATTTCGTCAACTGTTCTAGCTTTCAAACACGCCGGAAGGTTTAGAAAGATGCAAAGTGATGAAGGGTGTGAAAGTATTAATATTAATGAACATAACCCTGCCACAGGTCTCCCTATGGTTGGGGGAGTCGATGTTGGAGGTGATCCTTATGGATATAGCAGGCATGACTGCGAAAATTAAATTATCTATGAAAAGTTCACATTTCACTCCTTAATATCCTTTTTTCTTCATGCTAATTGATGCGAAGACTCTTGCTCAGTTCAATGCTTTATATATGTTTCATGATGTTGTTATTTTAAAAGGTTGGTTTGTGTAAACGGTGAGTAGGTGCGCAATTTACTTGTGCGCCTGTGAGGCGTTGCCGCCATCGGCGGAATGATTTAATCACACAGCAATTACCTTCTGCCGGCTAGCTTTCTGCTATCCGGCATCCCTTCCTCAATGGTCTACTGACGGATTATCACCATGAGTTTCAATGCCAAAGATATGACGCAGGGCGGTCAGATTGCCAATATGCGCTTTCGCATGTTTGGTCAGATTGCCAATATTATATTTTATGTACTGTTTATTTTATTCTGGGTGCTGTGCGGGCTGATGCTGATGTACCGGCTCAGCTGGCAGACTTTTGTGAACGGCTGCGTCTACTGGTGGTGTACGACGCTGGGTCCCATGCGCGATATTATTCGCTCCCAGCCCGTCTACACCATTCAGTATTACGGCCAGTCGCTGGAATATACCTCAGAACAAATCCTGGCCGATAAATATACCATCTGGTGCGGCGAGCAGCTGTGGACCAGTTTTGTGTTTGCGGCCGTCGTTTCCCTCGTTATCTGTATTGTGACGTTCTTTGTTGCCAGCTGGGTACTGGGCCGCCAGGGGAAACAGCAGAGCGAGGATGAGAATACCGGCGGACGCCAGTTGTCCGACAAGCCGAAAGAAGTGGCGCGCCAGATGAAGCGTGATGGTATGGCCTCGGACATTAAAATTGGCGACCTGCCGATACTGCTGAACTCCGAAATCCAGAACTTCTGTCTCCACGGGACCGTGGGCTCCGGTAAATCGGAAGTGATACGCCGTCTGCTGAATTACGTGCGCGCCCGGGGCGACATGGCCATCATCTACGACCGCTCCTGTGAGTTCGTCAAAAGCTACTACGACCCGTCACTGGATAAAATCCTCAACCCACTGGATTCACGCTGTGCCGCCTGGGATTTGTGGAAAGAGTGCCTGACGCTGCCGGACTTCGATAACGTCTCCAATACCCTTATCCCGATGGGGACCAAAGAGGACCCGTTCTGGCAGGGCTCAGGGCGAACCATCTTCGCCGAAGGCGCGTATCTGATGCGTGAAGACAAGGACCGCAGCTACGAGAAGCTGGTCGACACCATGCTCTCCATCAAAATCGACAAGCTGCGCGCCTATCTGCAGAACACACCGGCGGCGAACCTGGTGGAAGAAAAAATTGAGAAAACCGCCATCAGTATCCGTGCGGTGCTGACCAACTACGTCAAGGCCATCCGCTACCTGCAGGGCATTGAGAAGAATGGCGAGCCGTTCACTATCCGCGACTGGATGCGCGGTGTGCGTGAAGACCAGCCCAACGGCTGGCTGTTTATTTCCTCCAACGCCGACACCCATGCTTCCCTGAAGCCCGTTATCTCGATGTGGCTGTCGATTGCCATCCGCGGCCTGCTGGCGATGGGGGAGAACCGCAACCGGCGCGTGTGGATTTTCGCTGATGAGCTGCCCACGCTGCACAAGCTGCCGGACCTGGTCGAAATCCTGCCGGAAGCGCGTAAGTTCGGCGGCTGCTATGTCTTTGGTATTCAGTCCTATGCCCAGCTGGAAGATATCTACGGCGTGAAGCCCGCCGCCACGCTCTTTGACGTGATGAACACCCGGGCCTTCTTCCGTTCTCCCAGCAGGGAAATAGCGGAGTTTGCCGCCGGGGAAATCGGTGAAAAAGAAATCCTCAAGGCCAGCGAGCAGTATTCTTACGGTGCAGACCCGGTGCGTGACGGGGTGTCGACCGGGAAGGAGAAAGAGCGGGAAACGCTGGTCAGCTACTCCGATATTCAGACGCTGCCGGACCTGTCCTGCTATGTCACGCTGCCCGGGCCGTATCCGGCCGTGAAGCTGGCCCTGAAGTACAAACCACGGCCGAAAATTGCTGAGGGGTTTATTCAGCGCACTCTCGATACGCGGGTGGATGCACGACTCAGTGCGCTGCTTGAAGCCCGGGAAGCCGAAGGCAGTCTTGCAAGAGCACTTTTCACGCCGGATGCGCCAGAACCAGAGCAGGCTGATAAAGACAGCACAGTCGGTGAGCAGCATGAACCGGCAGGAGACCCGGTCTCCCCCGTGCCGGTAAAAGCCCCGTCGGCGGCGAAAATACCGGCAGCAGATGAGTCCGGTAAAACACCGGAAACACCGCAACCTGTGGTTCCGGCCACGCGGGTCACGACCGTTCCCTTAATCCGGACTAAACCTGCATCTGCAGCGACCGGCACTGCAGCGGCCACTGCCGGCGCGACAGCACACTCCGGGGGCACGGAGCAGGAACTGGCGCAGCAGCCCGCAGACACGGGACAGGAGATGATGCCGGCTGGCATGAATGAGGACGGTGAAATCGAGGACATGGCGGCGTATGACGCGTGGCTGGCCGGTGAACAGACTCAGCGGGATATGCAGCGGCGCGAAGAGGTCAATATCAACCACGGCCACATCCGCGATGAGCAGGATGATATCGAGATTGGAGGGAACTTCTGATGCTCAGTTTCAGCCAGGTGAAATCGGCGGGCAGCGCCGGTAACTACTACATGGACAAGGATAATTATTACGTCATCGGCAGCATGGAGGAGCGCTGGCAGGGTAAAGGCGCGGAAGCGCTGGGACTGGAGGGGAAGGTAGATAAGCAGGTCTTTACAGAACTGCTGCAGGGAAAGCTGCCGGACGGCAGCGACCTGACCCGGATGCAGGACGGCGTCAACAAACACCGCCCCGGTTATGACCTGACGTTCTCGGCTCCGAAAAGTGTATCGATGCTGGCCATGCTGGGTGGTGATAAGCGTCTGATTGACGCCCATAATCGCGCGGTGACGGTGGCACTGAATCAGGTGGAGTCCCTGGCCTCCACGCGGGTACAGAAAGACGGCGTGTCCGAAACGGTTCTGACCGGAAATCTGATTATTGCTCGCTTTAACCACGATACCTCACGCGCTCAGGAGCCACAGATACACACGCACAGCGTGGTCATCAATGCGACGCAGAACGGCGATAAATGGCAGACGCTGGGCAGTGATACCGTCGGCAAAACCGGGTTTTCCGAAAACATACTGGCCAACCGTATCGCTTTCGGAAAGATATACCAGAGCACTCTCAGGGCCGATGTTGAGTCTATGGGTTACAAGACCGTGGAGGCGGGTAAGCATGGCATGTGGGAGATGGAGGGCGTGCCGGTGGAGTCGTTTTCCACACGCAGTCAGGAACTCAGGGAGGCTGCAGGACCCGATGCGTCCCTGAAGTCCCGTGACGTGGCCGCGCTCGATACCCGTAAGTCGAAGGAAGCCATCGACCCGGCAGAGAAGATGGTGGAGTGGATGAACACGCTGAAGGAGACCGGGTTTGACATCCGGGGCTACCGTGAAGCCGCCGATGTGCGTGCAGCAGAGCTGGCCCGTTCGCCTGCCGCGCCGGTGAAAACCGATGGCCCGGATATCACAGATGTGGTGACGAAAGCGATTGCCGGACTCAGCGATCGTAAGGTGCAGTTTACGTATGCCGACCTGCTGGCCCGGACGGTCAGCCAGCTGGAGGCGAAGCCGGGTGTGTTTGAACGGGCGAGAACGGGTATCGATGCCGCCATCGAACGGGAGCAGATTATCCCGCTCGATCGCGAGAAAGGCCTGTTTACCTCAAATATCCACGTCCTCGATGAGCTCTCTGTGAAAGCGCTGAGCCAGGAGGTGCAGCGCCAGAATCATGTTTCCGTCACGCCAGATGCGTCTGTGGTGCGCCAGGCCCCTTTCAGCGATGCGGTCAGTGTGCTGGCGCAGGACAGCCCGGTGATGGGGATTGTCTCCGGCCAGGGCGGTGCAGCCGGCCAGCGGGAGCGGGTGGCCGAGTTAACCCTGATGGCCCGGGAGCAGGGGCGTGATGTGCATATCCTCGCCGCCGATAACCGCTCCAGGGACTTTCTGTCCGGGGACGTCCGCCTGGCTGGCGAGACGGTGACCGGCAAATCTGCCCTGCAGGACGGGACGGCGTTTATCCCGGGCGGGACACTCATTGTGGACCAGGCGGAGAAGCTGAGCCTGAAGGAGACGATTTCCCTGCTGGATGGCGCCATGCGCCATAACGTGCAGGTCCTGCTCTCCGACAGCGGCAAACGCAGCGGAACCGGGAGCGCGCTGACGGTCCTGAAAGACAGCGGCGTGAACACCTACCGGTGGCAGGGCGGAAAACAGGCGACGGCAGACATCATCAGTGAGCCGGACAAGAGTGCGCGCTACAGCCGGCTGGCACAGGAGTTTGCCGCCAGCGTGCGTGAAGGGCAGGAAAGTGTGGCGCAAATCAGCGGGACGCGTGAGCAGAATGTCCTGAACAACGTTATCCGCGACACTCTCAAAAATGAGGGGGCGCTCGGCAACCGGGACATGACGGTGACCGCGCTGACGCCGGTGTGGCTGGACAGCAAGAGCCGGGGTGTGCGGGACTATTACCGCGAGGGCATGGTCATGGAGCGGTGGGACCCGGAGACCCGGAAGCATGATCGCTTTGTCATTGACCGGGTGACGGCCAGCAGCAACATGCTGACCCTGAAAGACCGCGAGGGGGAGCGTCTGGACCTGAAAGTCTCCGCCGTCGACAGTCAGTGGACGCTGTTTCGCACGGATAAGCTGCCGGTAGCAGAGGGTGAGCGTCTGGCGGTGCTCGGGAAAATCCCCGACACGCGCCTGAAGGGCGGGGAAAGTGTCACGGTGCTGAAAGCGGAAGCCGGGCAGCTGACGGTTCAGCGTCCCGGGCAGAAAACCACCCAGACGCTTCCTGTCGGCAGCAGCCCGTTCGACGGGATTAAGGTCGGCCACGGCTGGGTGGAGAGTCCCGGCCGGTCGGTCAGCGAAACGGCGACCGTCTTTGCCTCCGTCACGCAACGCGAACTCGACAATGCCACGCTCAACCAGCTGGCACAGAGTGGAAGCCATATCCGGCTGTACTCCGCGCAGGACGCGGCCCGCACCACCGAGAAACTGGCGCGTCACACCGCATTCAGCGTGGTCTCAGAGCAGCTGAAGGCCCGCTCGGGAGAAACAGACCTTGAGGAGGCCATCGCACAGCAGAAAGCCGGACTGCATACCCCGGCAGAGCAGGCCATTCACCTTTCCGTGCCGCTGCTGGAGAGCAACAGCCTGACCTTTACCCGGCCGCAGTTGCTGGCCACGGCACTGGAAACCGGCGGCGGTAAGGTCCCGATGAAGGACATAGAGGCAACCATTCAGGCGCAGATTAAGGCCGGGAGTCTGCTGAATGTGCCGGTGGCCTCCGGACACGGCAACGACCTGCTGATTTCCCGCCAGACCTGGGATGCGGAGAAAAGCGTCCTGACCCGGGTGCTGGAAGGTAAGGATGCGGTGGCACCGTTAATGGACAGGGTGCCGGGCAGCCTGATGACAGACCTGACCGCCGGTCAGCGGGCGGCAACCCGGATGATACTGGAGACCCCGGACCGGTTCACCGTGGTCCAGGGCTATGCCGGGGTGGGGAAAACCACGCAATTCAAAGCCGTCATGAGCGCCATCAGCCTGCTGCCGGAAGAGACCCGTCCCCGCGTCATCGGTCTGGGACCGACACACCGCGCCGTGGGCGAGATGCAGAGCGCCGGCGTGGACGCGCAGACGACTGCCTCTTTCCTGCATGACACGCAGCTGCAGCAGCGCAACGGCCAGACGCCGGATTTCAGCAACACGCTGTTCCTGCTCGATGAGAGCTCGATGGTCGGGCTGACCGATACCGCGAAAGCCCTTAGCCTGATTGCGGCCGGGGGCGGTCGTGCGGTCCTCAGCGGCGATACCGACCAGCTGCAGTCCATCGCACCGGGCCAGCCGTTCCGGCTGATGCAGCAGCGCAGCGCCGCGGATGTGGCCATCATGAAAGAAATCGTGCGCCAGGTGCCTGAGCTGCGACCGGCGGTCTACAGCCTGATTGACCGGGATGTCAGCCGTGCGCTGTCCACTATTGAACAGGTCACGCCGGAGCAGGTGCCGCGTAAGGACGGTGCATGGGTACCTGAACACTCGGTCACAGAATTCACGCCGGCACAGGAGAAAGCGATACAGGATGCGCTGAAGGAGGGTAAGGAAATACCGCCTGGCACGCCAGTGTCCCTCCACGATGCGATTGTGAAGGACTACACAGGGCGCACCCCGGCGGCGCAGGCGAATACGCTCATCATCACACATCTGAACGCAGACCGCCGGGCGCTGAACGGGCTCATCCATGATGCGCGGGTACAGAATGGCGAGGTCAGTAAAGAGGAGGTGACCCTGCCGGTACTGGTCACGAGCAACATCCGTGACGGTGAGCTACGCAAACTGTCCACGTGGTCAGAACATCAGGGCGCCGTGGCTCTTCTGGATAACATCTACCAGCGGATTGAGCGCGTCGATAAAGAGAACCAGCTGATTACCCTGAAGGACAGCGAGGGGAGTGCCCGGTTTCTCTCTCCCCGGGAGGCCTCAGCAGAGGGCGTCACGCTTTATCGGGAGGAGCACATCACCGTGTCACAGGGTGACCGGATGCGCTTCAGCAAAAGTGACCCGGAACGCGGCTATGTCGCCAACAGTGTGTGGGAGGTGAAAGCGGTCTCGGGTGACAGTGTCACGCTGTCTGACGGTAAAACCACCCGCACACTGAACCCGAAGGCGGATGAAGCGCAGCGCCACGTCGACCTTGCCTACGCCATCACCGCCCACGGCGCGCAGGGGGCCAGCGAACCTTTCGCCATCGCACTCGAAGGCGTGGAAGGGCGCCGGAAAGCCATGGTCAGCTTTGAGTCGGCCTACGTGGCGCTGTCGCGCATGAAGCAGCACGCGCAGGTCTACACCGACAACCGGGAGGGCTGGACCACAGCGGTCAGCCGTTCTCAGGAGAAGGCCAGTGCGCATGACGTGCTCGAACCGCAGAACGCCCGGGCGGTGAAGAACGCCGGTCAGCTCTATGGCCGCGCACAACCGCTGGATGAGACCGCCGCAGGCCGGGCCGCCCTGCAGCAGTCGGGCCTGGCCAGAGGCCGCTCTCCGGGTAAATTCATCTCACCCGGTAAAAAATACCCGCAGCCACATGTGGCCCTGCCGGCCTTCGATAAAAACGGCAAAGAGGCCGGTATCTGGCTCAGCCCGCTGACCGACAGGGACGGGCGGCTGGAGGCCATCGGCGGTGAGGGGCGGATTATGGGGGACGAAACAGCCCGGTTTGTGGCGCTGCAGAACAGTCAGAACGGAGAAAGTCTGCTGGCCGGAAATATGGGCGAAGGCGTCAGGATTGCACGTGATAACCCCGACAGCGGGGTGGTTGTCCGGCTGGCCGGAGATGACCGCCCCTGGAACCCGGAGGCCATCACCGGCGGTCGCATCTGGGCTGATCCCCTGCCGAATCCTCCGCTCCCTGATACCGGTACTGACATCCCGCTCCCGCCGGAAGTGCTGGCACAGCGTGCTGCAGAAGAGGCACAGCGCCGGGAGATGGAAAAGCAGGCGGAACAGGCCACCCGGGAAGTCGCCGGGGAGGAGAAGAAAGCGGGCGAGCCAGGCGAGCGGATAAAAGAGGTTATCGGGGACGTGATTCGCGGTCTGGAACGTGACCGCCCGGGCGAAGAGAAAACACGGCTGCCGGATGACCCACAGACGCGACGCCAGGAGGCCGCGATACAGCAGGTCGCCTCAGAGAGTCTGCAGCGCGAGCGTCTGCAGCAGATGGAGCGGGACATGGTGCGCGACCTGAACCGGGAGAAAACCCTCGGCGGCGACTGACGCGCCTGCAGTTTTTGTCAGGCACAGCAATATCAGGGATAAAAAGGGAATAACGATGACAACACATGTAATACGCGTCAGCGCCGCAGACCGCTGGCTTAAGGCTCTGCTGGCCTGGACGCCCGGGCAGACAGATATCATCAAAACGGTGGCGCTGGTTCTGATGGTTATTGACCACACGGGACTCCTGCTGACCCATAACAACGAGCTCATGCGCCTGCTGGGGCGGGGCTGCTTTCCGCTGTTCGGTCTGGTCTGGGGGATGAATCTGGCCCGGCACGCGGATATCCGCCAGTCGCAGCTGAACAGCCTCTGGGGCTGGGCGCTGGTCGCCCAGGTGCCGTTCATGCTCATCGGATATCCGTGGTACGCAGGGAATATCCTGTTCGCCTTTGCCGTCACCGGTCAGGCGCTGCGGTGGTTCAGCCTGCCGTTCTGGCGTTACACCTTCGCCGCCATGGCCATCGTTGCCGTCTGGATACCGTTCTCCTGTGGCAGCTACGGCATGGCCGGGGTGGCCATGCTCACCGTCAGCTGGCTGCTCTGCCGCGCACAGACTTCGCGGGAGCGACTCGGGTGCGGGGTGTTGTGGGCCATCATGGTGTTACTGATGAACCCGAATGACGCCGGTGAATCACTGGCCGGGCTGGCCATCGCGCTGCTCGTATTAATGGTGTGCTCATCGGTCGGAGGGGAGATTAAACGGTTCTGGCCACGGCATTTCTTTGTGATGTTCTATGCCGTGCACCTGGCGGTGCTGGGGATCGTGGCGACGATGTAAAAAATCCCGGAGGTCATCCGGGAAATGACACAGTGTCCAAACGCGTTACAAACGGAATCACCGCCCTTATTTCTCAGGAACAGGAAAGGGCGATGCCGTTCAGGTATAGTAACCTTTATTATCTGAACTGAACTACAGGCAATTGTTATGGCAGAAGAAAAACGCCCTGTACTGAGCCTCAAACGAAAGCCTGCGGCGGAAAGCACAGGAAAGGATGTCACAAGCACGCCGGGCGTCGTTCGCCGCAAAAAAGTCGTGGTGGTCTCGACGCCGCCCGCCTGGAAGGTCAAAAAAGAGAAGCTGGAGCAGGCGAAAAAGGCTGCCGAAGCCGCCGCACGCCAGGCTACGGCAGAACAGCTCAAAGCAGTAAAGGCTCCGCTTCCTGTGCGTTATCTTCAGCTGCTGCCGCCGGAGCAGGCCATCATGACCCTGAAAGCGTTCTGGCCGCAGCTGTTCGACGGTAATTCGCCACGTCTGCTGGCCACAGGGATGCGTGAACAGCTGTTTGCCGATATCGCGGGGCGCGACCTGCCGCTGTCGCATAAGCAGGTGATTAAGTGCCTGAAAAGCCTGACCCGGTCGGCGGGTTATCTGTCCCGGATGCGGGAGGGAGCCTCCCGTTATGACCTGCAGGGAAATGTTGTGGCCACTGTCACTGCTGAAGAAGCGAAGTATGCCAGTGAGCGTATGATGAAAGAGCTGTTACGGGCCGAGCGTAAGATGAGCCAGACGATTTAATTCTTTTAATTTCTTAAATCAGATATACCCTTCATTGAACAGCTAATGGATATTTCATCCATTAGCTGATGGTATTCGTCAGTTATAAAAGAGGACGTAATATGAGAACCTGGGTTGATACGGATAAGATTTGTGAAGATACACGGAATATCATTAAATTGTTATCCACATCGGATGTTAATAAATTCAGTGATGCCAGCGAAAAAATCATATTACTGGAGGAATGTCTCGATGAGGAAGAATACGAATGGGGCTTGTTCTCAGACGCTGCGTTTAAACTTCTGAAAGACCTGTTAAGAATCCGCATTAAACTCAGAAAGACAGACCCTGCCCATCACCTTGTCCCTGTGCTGATTCAGGCTGTCGATGGTCTGAAAGAGCAGCTCAGGCTAAACAGGAAGCACGCTAATGAGTTGATTGAAGTGCATGTGTTCTCGGGACATGCCCGCAACTTTTTCTGGCTTGGTTGTGCTACAGCAATGATGCTTGTACTTGCCGCAATCATTTATATGGCATGACGCCAGATAATATTTCCTGCAAAGTGGTAATAATCGGATTTTTCAACAAGTATACCTGCAAATTAAATCTTCACGCGCTTGATTCATATCATGCTGGTAAATAAAGGCGGCAGATAAATTATTTATTCTTCAGGTTGTCGGCTTTAAAAGGAAATTAAATATGTTCAGATATTTTATTCTGCGCACTGAGCAGCAGTTATTCTGTTATTTATACGGTGTCGCGCTGGCGCTGGTCCTGATGGTTTTATTTTCTCCTGTATCCCGGGCAGGCGGATTTTATCTGGTTGCGTTATCTGTCGCGCTGTTCTGGGCCGGTCTGGCCCTGTACACCCGGCACACCGACCGGATGAGAAGACCGGAGGTCTCACCGCAGGTCAGTATCCGTGACGGTATTCAGGTGGTGGCCATGCTGCCGCGCCATGAAAAGGCCCGTCTGGAATGGGAAATTCTGCAGGATGCTGACGTGTATCGCCGTCAGATGCTTGCCCTTCTGGACCTGGCTCAACGGTGCGTCAGCCGGGGTCTGATATACGCGCCGGCGGTGATGCTGGCTGGTCTGTGCTTTCTTGCCTGGGGATTTCCGCAGGACGCCGTCCGGGTCGTCACCGCCCTGCGGGAGATGCCCGCCACAGACCTTGTGCATCAGACCGGTTTTGTCCTGCGCTACGTCCTGCTGATTTCCGTGATATCGGTGCTGACAGCTGACCTGGTGGCCGGAAGAGGATTACCGAATGCCTTCCGCCGCGCCTTGCTCGACAGGCTGCCGGCAGAAGCCTGGCGCATCAGAAGAGGGACGGAACGTTGAAATTACGGCAGCCGAACGACAGAAACCTGGACAAAAAGGATTATCTCTGTCAGCCGCGATTGTTCCGGAAAGGGGCGCTTGCGTCGCAAAAAAATTCTGGTCGTACCTGTGCCGTGTTTATGGCGGGCATGGTCACCGGCGCACTTCTCATGCTGGCCGCTCTGTTGATGTATCCGGAGACGGTGATAGCGCTTCTCAGAATGGTGGTGCAGGTGATTCATTCTGCGGGGGAGCAGTTATGGTAACCGGGATTCAGTTGTGTACCGCAGAACGTTTTGTATACGCACAGGACAGGGAATGTATAAAAGCAGAAGAGGGTCCGGTATGGCACAAATATTAATGATGGCAGGCAGTACCGTTGTTGCACTGAGTCTGCTGGGATTTCTGGTTCTGCTTCTGAAAGGACGAGCAGTAACGAAGACTTCTCCGGTGCTGATGTCACTGAAAGCCCTGGGGATTCGCCCCTCAGAGGCCGAACAGCGATTGTGTCGCCAGCGGGTCTGGGTGGGAAATGACACGCTGATGACACCACGGGAACAACACTTTTACCGGGCACTGCTGAGGCATACCAGCCGTAAGCGCTGGCTGTTATGCCCGCAGGTCCGGGTGGCGGATATTGCCACACTCGCTCCCCACATCCGGCCACGTTCCCGGACCTGGTGGCAACTCTTCCGCATGGCGTCTCAGTGGCACTGCGACGTGGTCATCGTTGATATCCGCACCTTTGCTATCGTTGGCGCGATTGAACTTGATGACGCCTCACATCTGAAAAAACAGCGTATCCGGCGCGATATCCTGCTGGAAGAGGTTCTGAGGCAGGCGGGTATCCCGCTGCTGCGTGACCGGGACTCAGAGAAACTGGTCAGGAGAGTCAGTGAGTTTCTGAAATACCGTGAAGCTGAAACCGACGAAATATCTGCATCCGACACAGCTTTACCGACAGCGCATACTGAACGCAGGGAGGAAGAAAAATGATTGTGCCCGTAGAGGTTGATCGCGATGCGCGGGGCTACTGGACACACCCGGCGTTAATCCGGATTTGCTGCCAGACCACGCCACAGCTGATGTGGTGGCTGCGCGTCCAGAAGCTGGAGTGCTTCGTGATGAGTATGCGTGACGAGGCTACAGAGGCATTCTGTGCCGGATGGGATGATGGCCCGCCTGACGCTTCAGCATGGGAACTGGTTCCTCCGCCCGGTAAGGGCTGGTTTCTCGGTTTAGTACATCCACGGGAGGAGGGGCCGGAGTGCTACTGGTTCCGTCATACCACAAAAGCCTGACGCCTCCGCAGAGCGTCGTTGTCCAACCCCTGGGGCGGGGAAAAGCCAGTTTCCCCCGCCCCCGGCGTTTCTGAATACATCCAGTGAAGGAAATACTGTGAAAGTAAATCGTACTCTCCTCAGATGGTGTCTGCCCGGACTGGTCAGCCTGAGCCTGTGCGCACCCATTCCGGCCGTTTATGCCGCGAACATCGAGACCGGGTTTTCTCCGGAAGGAACAGCCCTGCAGCTGGTTCTGAAAACCATTACGACCGCACAACAGGAAATCCGGCTGATGGGCTATTCCTTCACGTCTCCGGATGTGGCCGGCGCGCTGGTCAGAGCCAGACAGCGGGGCGTGGATGTGAAGGTCGTTCTGGACCACAAAGCCAATACCGGCGAGCGCAACAAGGCCAGCCGTGCAGCCATGAATCTGCTGGTCAGCGCGGGCATTCCTGTCCGGACGGTGGATGCATACAAAATCCTCCACGACAAAGTGATCATCGCCGATGGCCGCAATACGGAGGTCGGGTCGTTCAATTTTTCCCGCGCTGCCGATCGCGCCAATTCAGAGAACGTGCTTGTCGTGTGGGATAACCCGGCTGTCGCCCGCAGCTACCTGAACCACTGGTCATCCCGCTGGTCGCAGGGAACGGACTGGAAACAGACGTACTGACACCGCCATAAACGATCCCCGGACGTAAACCGTGCGCCAACGCGGGTTACGTTCATAAAGTCAGTCGCTGATTCAAATATTCTGTAGTATTCTCTGCGAACAATCCTTTTTTAGATCCTTGAGGAGGCAGAGATGTCGCAGATTGATAATGCAGGAACTTCCTCATCGAAAACGAAACGAGTCTATCGAAAAAGGCAACCTTTATCGGGGGCAGAGAAACAGAAAATGTTTGTTTCCCGTAAAAAAGAAACGCATAAAGCAATTAATGTCTTTATCGATAAACAACTTAAAGATGATCTTGTTCTGCTGTGTGAAACAACAGGATTGACTCAGACTCAGATGATTGAACGTTGGATTCAGAGTGAAAAAGCCCGTATTTTCAACCCATAAAGCGGTCACTAAGTAACTTTGTTGATAGTCATTCAGCTAAATGCTAGATTGATGATCGTTTAAAGAATGTTGATGGCTGGCCACGCCTTAAGGTGGCAGGGAACTGGTTCTGATGAGGTATCTACCCGGGACCAGAAAAGAGAAAACCCACTAATCTGCAGAGACTTGGCGGAATCGTAGATTAAGTGGGTTGTCATGTAAACTGCATAGAAGCTGTTGCTCTATGCAGGGAGTATATGTGCATGCTCAGAGAACTTCAAGATCAGTTTCTGAACTTACTCCTTCCGCGCAACATAAGTGCGGGAAGGTGTGACTGACGTTCAGACGCTGTTCTCACATTACCGGCAGGTCAAAAACCCGAATCCGGTGTTCACGCCGCGTGAAGGAAAGAAGACGCTGCCGTTCTGTCGTAAGCTGATGGCGAAAGCCGAAGGCTTCACGTCCCGTTTTGATTTTTCCATCCATGTGGCGTTCATGCGCTCGCTGGGTAAGCGTCACCGGATGCCACCGCTGCTCCGCCGGCGCGCCATTGATGCGCTGCTGCAGGGACTGTGCTTTCATTACGACCCGCTGGCCAACCGGGTACAGCGGTCCATCACCAATCTGGCTATTGAATGCGGGCTTGCTACTGAGTCGAAGGGCGGCAATTTGTCCATCACTCGTGCCACCCGTGCGCTGAAGTTTATGGCGGAGCTGGGGCTGATTACGTACCAGACCGAATATGATCCTCAGATTGGCTGCAATATCCCGACAGATATCACGTTCACCCCGGCTCTGTTCTCGGCGCTGGATATTTCAGACGTGGCGGTGCTGGCTGCGCGTCGCAGCCGTGTGGAGTGGGAAAACCTGCAGCGCAAAAAGCAGAAACTGAAACCGATGGAGATGGACGAACTGATTGCAAAAGCGTGGCGGTTCGTGCGTGAGCGTTTTCGCAGCTACCAGTCTGAACGCAAAGCTCACGGCCGGAAGCGGGCGACCGCCAGGCGGGATGCTTCACGCCAGCGTAAGGACATCGAGACGCGCGTGCGCCAGCAACTGACCCGGGAGTACGCCACCGGCCGCTTCAGGGGCGATCATGAAGCTCTCAAGCGTGAGGTTGAGCGTCGTGTGCAGGAGCGCATGCTGATGTCGCGCGGCAACAACTACACGCGGCTGGCCACAGTCCCCATATAACCTTCCTTCCCGCAAAAAATCCGGCCGACGCCGGAGGCTTTCGCACGTCTGCAGTCCGTCACTGATTATTATCCGACCAACCGTATCCTTTCGCCCGTCAGAATCCCGGGCTTCCCTGCGCAAATATGGCCAGAAAATTTATCACCGGTGTCACTTTTGGTCGCTGAATTCAGTTATCCACCAATAACTGCAAGGGACTTTTCCATAAGGTTACAACCGTAATGCCTACAGAGCGCCAGTCGGTGACGTTTCAGAGTGCGTGGTTCCCTTTAAACATCTGCTCTGTACTTCTTTTAAATACATAATCTTTATCTCTTATAAATACATAACCTGTTCATCGCCTGCCCTGTGGACAGGTTCATGAAAATGACCGCCCTTGCAGCGGACTGACGTCCGCGCCGGTTCGGAATACCAGAAGTACCTCCCGCCGCCATGCGGCGGGCATATCGGCAACACCTCACAGCTTAGTTACAGCATCCGGGTAAATCCCCTGCAAACGGCATCAGTGCTGTCCTCAGCATCACATTAACCACAAAACAAAAGCAGAAACCTCGCCTCTCACCTCCGGAAAACGCTGACGCTTCAATCGCGACAGTGCACACCTGACCGCCACTAAAAAGCGCCGCCCCACCCCGGCCAACGGCCGGGGTAATGCATCGCTGTTAATGACGGATGTTGTAACTAGATTTTGTGGTTGCTGTGGGAGGTGTGGCTTTGAGTTCTGGTGTACACGCTCGTAAGCGGCCCTCACGGCCCGCTAACGCGGAGATACGCCCCGACTGCGGCTATGCCTTGTCGTGACCACTCCGACCGCGCACAGAGGCTTATGAGTTGTTTTTAGATGGGTTGTTCTAGGCTTTGCAGGATGGGGGGTTATTACGGCTGAAGCCGTAATGCTTTTTTCGTCCTCGCTTCGCTGCGGGGGTCTCCGGCGCGGAGCGCCTCCCATGCGCTGACGCGCATCAAAAAACCGTCCCCGGTGTACCCTGAGCATGACGTTCGCTCACGCTGGATAGAGAAGCCTGCCGGGCAATGTCAGAAAGCCATTGTTGGTTGATTGTTAAAAAATCGGTGACATTTTCTCAGAACTGGGCCGCTATGTGCCAAGAGCGGAATCTGGAGCGCCAGAGGTCCTCTAAAAATTGATAGTTCGTTTTGCAGGGATACTTACACTTACAGTAGAGCATCTAGCTATTCAGCAGGAATGATGTGCCCTAAGATTGATGAAATTTTTAACTCGAGCAAACGTTATGGCAAAAAAGCTAGAGCAATGGAAAAATACACTTGCCGTTGAGAAAATTGTAGAAGGCATGAATGCTGCATCATCTAACGCACGAAGGCTTCTGAACGATGCCTCTGCTTTGTTTGATTTAGAACGCTATCCCTCTGCTACCTCTTTAGCAATCTTGGCTATAGAAGAAGCAGGAAAGGTGTCAATACTTCGAGAGATGTCGCTGTTGAAAGATGGCAAAGATATCAAACAGATTTGGCACAGGTATCGCTCACATACTGAAAAAAATATGATGTGGGTGTTTCTTGATGCAGTTAAAAAAGGCGCTAGGAATATCAACGATTTTGCACCAATTTTCAGCGATGAATCAGAACATCCCTTTGTATTGGATCAATTAAAGCAAATATCATTTTATACGGATTGTCTTGGTAAGGCACATTGGTCGATACCAGACAATGTAATCGATAGAGATACAGCTTTAAGCATCATAGAAGCCGCTAAACCTTTAGTGTCGTCAAAATTACACACAGTCGAGGAGATTGAACTCTGGGTGAAGTACTTGGGACCTGTGTGGAAAACTGATGATGCTCTTAAGCGTGAGGCATTAAAAAGTTACTTCGATGCCATGTCCGCAAAAGGACTACTTTCAAATAAAACTGCCGTCTCAGCATTCTTAAGCATCTGAATCAATATTTCTTTAGGGATATTGCTGTTGGCGCTGCGAGAGACCTGAGATGGTAGTTCTGCTCTCCGTTGATTAAGGGGTCAGTTTGGAGAACGGAAATTTTTGTACGTTAAGCGCATTATTTAACCTATCGAAATACGTACAGATTGATTTTTCGTCAACAGCTATCGCTTTTAAGTTGTCACGCTCTCGGTATCTCATTTATGTTATCCGATAAGGTCAAATCCCCTGAATACACCGTATAGTGCGGGAGTACCCCTTATTGCTATAGATAAGCCTGTTCAAAAAACAGGCTTACCGTACAATAATTCTCTATATCCAAACTGACCCCATATAGTGGATTCTCGAACCGGAGCGGGTGGGTTAAATGGGAAATTATTCAGATTTTGAGACCGAATTTGTTCAGCGAACACTGGCACTTATTGATCAATATCACGAAATGATTGAGGTGCAGGGCAAGCCCTTCAGGGAGCAGTACAACTACACACTGACCCTGAATTGCCTTCTGGGTCTCATCGTGCTGCCGAAAGAGAAGGCGCTCTCTTTCCTGCCCGCTGACCGTTTAACGCAGCAGCTTAAAACAAACATGGGGTTACAGGAGTCGCAGCTACCCGGACCGGAGATGACTCTGCGTGCTCTTATCCTTAAAATGAGGAATTCTGTGGCTCATTTCAGCGTCCAGGTTGTATCACTCACCGACGAGCGTCTTGTCGATCTGATTGCTTTCAGGGATGATCCTGAGGATGAGAATGCCTACGCCACTTTCAGCGGCACTGTTGCAAAAATCTGGAGGTGATAGACTCATCGCCACCTTTTGCTGACGGAGCTGCACATGAACCCATTCAAAGGCCGGCATTTTCAGCGTGACATTATCCTGTGGGCGGTACGCTGGTACT
>NZ_PIOG01000042.1:0-52006 GCF_002810545.1 Klebsiella sp. A-Nf5
AGGGATGGCCACCAACATACCGCCGCATAACCTGACGGAAGTGATCAACGGCTGTCTGGCGTATGTTGACGATGAAGACATCAGCATTGAAGGGCTGATGGCGCATATTCCAGGCCCTGATTTCCCGACCGCCGCCATTATCAATGGCCGTCGTGGCATTGAAGAGGCCTACCGCACCGGTCGCGGTAAAGTGTACATCCGCGCCCGCGCGGAAGTGGAAGTGGACGCGAAATCCGGCCGCGAAACCATCATCGTGCACGAAATTCCGTATCAGGTGAACAAAGCGCGCCTGATTGAGAAAATCGCCGAGCTGGTGAAAGAAAAACGCGTGGAAGGCATCAGCGCGCTGCGTGACGAGTCTGATAAAGACGGGATGCGCATCGTGATTGAAGTGAAGCGCGATGCGGTAGGGGAAGTGGTGCTCAACAACCTCTATTCCCAGACCCAGCTGCAGGTCTCCTTCGGCATCAACATGGTTGCTCTGCACCATGGTCAGCCGAAGATCATGAACCTGAAGGACATCATCGCCGCGTTTGTACGTCACCGCCGCGAAGTGGTGACCCGCCGTACGATTTTTGAACTGCGCAAAGCACGCGACCGGGCGCATATCCTCGAAGCGTTGGCCGTTGCGCTGGCCAACATCGACCCGATTATCGAACTGATCCGTCGCGCGCCGACTCCGGCAGAAGCGAAAGTGGCGCTGGTTGCCCAGGCGTGGGATCTCGGTAACGTTGCGGCGATGCTGGAGCGCGCCGGTGATGACGCCGCGCGTCCGGAATGGCTGGAGCCAGAGTTCGGCGTGCGCGATGGTAAATACTACCTGACCGAGCAGCAGGCCCAGGCGATTCTGGATCTGCGTCTGCAGAAACTGACCGGCCTTGAGCATGAAAAACTGCTCGACGAATATAAAGAGCTGCTGGAGCAGATCGCGGAACTGCTGCACATTCTCGGCAGCGCCGACCGTCTGATGGAAGTGATTCGCGAAGAGCTGGAGCTGATCCGCGACCAGTTCGGCGACGAACGTCGTACCGAAATCACTGCCAACAGCGCTGATATTAACATCGAAGATCTGATCAACCAGGAAGACGTGGTGGTCACCCTGTCGCATCAGGGCTATGTGAAGTATCAGCCGCTGACCGACTACGAAGCACAGCGTCGTGGCGGCAAAGGCAAGTCAGCAGCGCGCATTAAAGAAGAAGACTTCATTGACCGCCTGCTGGTGGCTAACACCCATGACACCATCCTCTGCTTCTCGAGCCGCGGCCGTCTGTACTGGATGAAGGTCTATCAGCTGCCGGAAGCCAGCCGCGGCGCGCGCGGTCGTCCGATCGTCAACCTGCTGCCGCTGGAAGCCGATGAGCGTATCACCGCCATCCTGCCGGTCCGCGAGTACGAAGAGGGCGTCAACGTCTTTATGGCGACCGCCAGCGGTACCGTGAAGAAAACCGCGCTGACCGAGTTCAGCCGTCCGCGTTCCGCCGGTATCATCGCGGTCAATCTGAACGAAGGCGATGAGCTGATCGGCGTCGATCTGACCTCCGGTCAGGATGAAGTGATGCTGTTCTCCGCGGCCGGTAAGGTTGTGCGCTTCAAAGAAGACGCCGTTCGCGCCATGGGCCGTACCGCCACCGGCGTACGCGGCATCAAGCTGGCGGAAAATGACAGCGTCGTCTCGCTGATTATTCCGCGCGGCGAAGGCGCGATCCTGACGGTGACGCAAAACGGTTACGGTAAACGTACCGCAGCGGCGGAGTATCCGACCAAATCGCGTGCCACTCAGGGCGTTATCTCGATCAAAGTCACCGAGCGTAACGGTTCCGTGGTGGGCGCCGTGCAGGTGGATGACTGCGATCAGATCATGATGATCACCGACGCCGGGACGCTGGTTCGTACCCGCGTTTCCGAGGTGAGCATCGTGGGCCGTAACACCCAGGGCGTGATCCTCATCCGCACCGCGGAAGATGAAAACGTGGTGGGTCTGCAGCGCGTGGCAGAGCCGGTGGACGACGAAGAACTGGATGCCATCGACGGTAGCGTAGCGGAAGGCGATGACGATATCGCCCCGGAAGCGGATACCGATGACGACATCGCCGAAGACGAAGAGTAATCGTCCGCGGTAAATGTTCTGAAAGGGCCGGGTATTCTCCCGGCCCTTTTTGCATTAACATTGCGGCAAAGCTGGTTTACCGCTACTTTAACCCCATTCTGTTGAGTCCCTGACGGCCGAGCATCGCCACATTGAAATATCTTGCCTCGTTTCATACAACCCTGAAGGTTTCACGTTATCTGTTCAGAGCGCTGGCGGTATTGCTGTGGCTGCTGATTGCGTTTGTCTCTGTGTTCTATATCGTTAATGCCCTGCACGAGCGGGAAGCCGAGATCCATCAGGAGCTCAATCTCAATGCCGATCAGGCCCAGCGCTATATTCAGCGTACGGCGGATGTGATTAAAGAGCTGAAGTACGTCGCCGGTAACCGCCTGTCGGCAGGGGATGCGGTAGCGCAAGGGCAAAATAGCGATATAGCAGTGCCCAACTTTGAACCCCTGTACCCTGATTCCGATTGCAGCGCGATGAGCACCACCTGGCGTAATTCGCTGCAATCGCTGGCGTGGTTTATGCGCTACTGGCGGGATAATTTTACCGCTGCTTACGACCTTAACCGCATCTTTCTCATTGGCAGCGATAACCTCTGCATGGCCAACTTTGGCCTGCGGGATGTGCCGATTGAGCGCGATCAGGCGCTGAAAGTCCTGCATCAGCACATTGAGCAATATCGCAACGCGCCGCAAAACGAGCGAGGCAACAACCTGTTCTGGATAAGCCAGGGCGTGCGTCCCGGCGTGGGCTACTTTTATGCCCTGACCCCGGTCTATATGGCCAACCGTCTGCAGGCGATGCTCGGCGTGGAGCAGACCATCCGTATGGAAAGCTTCTTCACGCCGGGCAGTTTGCCGATGAGCGTGACGATTTTTGACGATAACGGCCAGCCGCTGATCTCGCTGGCCGGCGCGGAAGGCAAAATCCAGAGCGAAGCGAAGTGGATGCAGGAGCGGATGTGGTTTGGCTACAGCGCCGGCTTTCGCGAGCTGGTGCTGAAAAAAAGCCTGGCGCCGTCCTCCTTAAGCATCGTCTATTCCGTTTCGGTGGACCAGGTGCTGGAGCGGATCCGCATGCTCATCATCAACGCCATCATTCTCAATATCCTGACCGGGGCAATGCTGTTTGCGCTGGCGCGAATGTATGAGCGGCGCATTTTTATCCCGGCGGAAAATGATGCTCAGCGACTGGAAGAGCATGAACAGTTCAACCGCAAAATCGTGGCCTCCGCCCCGGTGGGGATCTGTATTCTGCGCACCGTCGACGGGACCAATATTCTCAGTAACGAGCTGGCGCACAACTACCTGAACATGCTGACCCATGAGGATCGCCAGCGGCTGACGCAGATTATCTGCGGCCAGCAGGTCAACTTTGTCGATGTGCTGACCAGTAACCATACCAACCTGCAGATTAGCTTTGTCCATTCGCGTTATCGCAATGAAAACGTCGCCATCTGTGTGCTGGTGGACGTTTCCGCCCGCGTGAAAATGGAGGAGTCGCTGCAGGAGATGGCCCAGGCGGCTGAACAGGCCAGCCAGTCGAAATCGATGTTCCTCGCGACCGTCAGCCATGAGCTGCGTACCCCGCTATACGGCATCATCGGTAACCTCGATCTACTGCAGACGAAGGCCCTGCCGAAGGGCGTTGATCGCCTGGTGACGGCGATGAACAACTCTTCCAGCCTGCTGCTGAAAATCATCAGCGATATTCTCGATTTCTCGAAAATCGAGTCTGAGCAGTTGAAGATCGAGCCGCGGGAGTTTTCCCCACGCGAAGTGATGAACCATATTTCTGCCAACTATCTGCCGCTGGTGGTACGCAAGCAGCTGGGTCTGTACTGCTTTATCGAGCCGGATGTCCCGGAGCAGATGTCCGGCGACCCGATGCGCCTGCAGCAGGTGATCTCTAACCTGCTGAGCAATGCGATCAAGTTCACCGACACCGGCTGTATTATCCTGCACGTCCAGTGTGCGGGGGATTATCTGCAGATTAGCGTCCGCGATACCGGGGAGGGGATCCCGGCGAAAGAGGTGTTGCGCCTGTTCGACCCCTTCTTCCAGGTGGGGACCGGCGTGCAGCGAAACTTCCAGGGCACCGGCCTTGGCCTGGCGATCTGTGAAAAGCTGATCAGCATGATGGATGGCGATATCGCCGTGGAAACGGAGCCGGGGATGGGCAGCCGCTTTACCATCCGTATCCCGCTGTATGGCGTGCAGAATACACCGCAGGTGACGGCGGACGGTTTCGCTGGCAAGACCTGCTGGCTGGCAATCCATAATACCTCGCTGGCGATGTTCGTCACGTCGCTGCTCAGCTATCACGGCCTGACGGTACGCCGCCATGCCGGAGAAACGCCGGATGCCGACGATGTCTTGCTGACTGACGATGAAGCGCAGGCGGGTTGGCGGGGAAGTGCGATGGTTATCTTCTGCCGCCGCCATATCGGCATCCCGCAGGAGCGAGCCGCCGGTGAGTGGCTGCACAGCGTGACGACGCCGCATGAACTGCTGCCGCTGCTGGGGCGTATTTTCCACGTCGCCCTCGACAGCGCGGAGAATAGCCGGGCGCTGATGGCGCCGGACGCGCAGATCGGTAATAACGACGACATGATGATCCTCGTGGTCGACGATCACCCGATTAACCGCCGTCTGCTGGCGGATCAACTGGGATCGCTCGGCTATCAGTGCGTGACCGCTAACGACGGGGTCGACGCGCTCAACGTACTTAGCAAACAGCATATCGATATCGTGCTCAGCGACGTCAACATGCCCAATATGGATGGTTATCGTCTGACGCAGCGCATTCGTCAGCTTGGCCTGACGCTGCCGGTGATCGGCGTCACCGCCAATGCCCTGGCGGAAGAGAAGCAGCGCTGTCTGGAATCGGGGATGGACAGCTGTCTGTCCAAGCCGGTGACGCTTGACGTGCTGAAGCAAACGCTGACGGTGTATGCGGCGCGGGTACGTAACGGGCGGGAATAACGGGGAGCTCCGTCTCGCCGGGGCGAGACGGAGAAAGCAAAGGGATTACTCTTTATCCGTCGAGCTCAGCGAGACGGAGGAGAGGTAGTTCAGCAGCGCAATGTCGTTTTCCACGCCCAGCTTCATCATCGCCGACTTCTTCTGGCTACTGATGGTTTTGATGCTGCGGTTGAGCTTTTTGGCGATCTCGGTCACCAGGAAGCCTTCAGCGAACAGACGCAGCACTTCGCTCTCTTTCGGCGACAGGCGTTTATCGCCATAGCCGCTGGCGCTGATTTTTTCCAGCAGACGAGAGACGCTTTCCGGTGTGAATTTCTTCCCTTTCTGCAGCGCGGCCAGCGCTTTTGGCAGGTCGGTTGGCGCACCCTGCTTGAGGACGATCCCTTCGATATCCAGATCCAGCACCGCGCTGAGGATCGCCGGGTTGTTGTTCATGGTCAGAACAATGATCGACAGATCCGGGAAGTGGCGCTTGATGTATTTAATCAGCGTGATCCCGTCGCCGTATTTATCACCGGGCATGGACAGATCGGTGATCAGCACATGGGCGTCCAGCTTCGGAAGATTGTTGATAAGGGCCGTGGAGTCTTCAAACTCGCCAACGACGTTCACCCACTCAATTTGCTCAAGTGACTTACGAATACCGAACAGTACGATCGGATGGTCATCGGCAATAATTACGTTCATAGTGTTCATGTATAAGGCTACCTTCTACAGCAAGCTCTTGACGTAAGCGTCAATGTCGCTGATATATTTTTCTATGCCTTGCGCATCCTTTTCGCGAATCAGATGCTCAAGCGTTTCACATAACTGCTTGCCGGGTATCAGATTAAGCATAGCAAATGCCCCTTTGAGGCGGTGGGCGGTTTGCGCCAGAGCAGCAAAATCACCCGCTTCGATTTCAGTATACAATCTCTGAACATCATCCGGTACCGTATCGGCAAACAGTGCGTAATAGCCGCTGGCATGGAGTTCGGCGTTACTCTCGTTTCCTGAGGTGGCGGGCTGAACCGCCTCCTCCGCCAGCTGCTGCTCAATAAGCTGCAGGATAGCCTCCTGCATCGCCGTGCTAATATTAAAGTTGACCCGCAGTTGTCCCGGGCCGATCTTGCGTATCCCCACCTCATCATCGCTTAAAAGCAAGCCCGAAGCAGTAAGATTAGACGGATTATCCGTTAAATACAGATCGAACGCTTGACTTGTCGCCCGATCGTCCGGCGTGATGCAGGACGCCCCCCAGCTCTCCAGCTGGCGGGTGACAATCCGCCGCACTTCACTGGAGGTCACATCCAGCAGGACGATAACGTCATCCAGCAGATGTTCGCCCGCCTCTGGCGCCTCTTCGCTGGCCGGCATTTTCAGATGCAGGGTATAACGAGTCCCCAGCGACTCCCGCGCTTTGATGGTCAACTGCCCACCCAGTTTGCGCGTCATGCGGTCGCACAGCCAGAAGGTGAGGGCGTTTGCTTTGCCGTACAGATCGCTCTGGGTCGCGTTGAGATACGGGAAGTGCAAATTATCGATCTCGTTTGCCGAGACGCCGTTGCCGGTATCCAGAATGCGGAAGGTCAAACGATCGCTGGCCGACTCGTCCTGGCAAACGTCGAGGGTGATCTTGCCGATAGGCGTGGTGGTGATGGAATACTGGATTAACAGCACCAGTGTGCGTCGCAGGGCTTCACGGTCACCGTAGCGCTGCTCACCGGCAGGGAGCGCGTTATTGATCAGCAGCTGCAGACCCTTGCGCTTCATCGCCGGCAGAACTTCCGGTACAACGTCATCGATCAGTTCCTGAACCGAGAACAGCGCCTGGCTGGTTTTCCAGGTGTCGCTTTCCAGCAGATTAGCAAGCTGAATGTCATCGATCAGTTTGACCAGCTCATCGGCGTGCTGCGCCAGCGTCCGGTTCTCTGTACTGCTGAGCGCCGCCGCCTCTGCCGCCAGAGTCAGGGCGGGCTGCTTCAGGGCGCTGCCAATGTGCTGCATAAAGGCCGCCCGGCCCTGCTGGTTTTTCTCATACAAGCGCTGGGCCTGCTTGAGCTTTTTATTGACCAGCACTTCACGGTCCTGGTCACGGATAATCAGGATCTGCGTGCGCGGCGCGACCTGGCTGCGATACTGGCGGATTTCATACTGCTCGTTGTTGACGGTGGCCTGAATCACCCCCTGATGCTGGTCCGCCATATTGGTGATGTTCTGCAGATTCAGATGCGGGAGCAGGTGGTCGGCAATAGGGTTGCTGATAAGGGTTCGGTTGGCTTCCTGATCGTGGACCAGCAGCCCCAGCGGCAGCAAAGAAACAATCTCTTCATTAATAGCGCGCAGCAGACGCAGTTCGCTGTTGGCGGCGGAAGGGAGCCCGGCGCCAGACGGACTGCTGCGTCCTTTAAAGTGACGAAAGGTGGTAAAACCAAACAGCGCCAGCGCCAGCAGGCCGATGTTGAGCAGCAGCGGCAGAAGAATATTCTGCAGGGCGGCCAGCAGCATGCTGCTCAGCGGTACCGTCCAGAGTAACTGCATACCGGTCGTGCTGATATCAGTGGCGATGTCGATCTGCATGCCGTTAAAAGTGATCCCGATATGGTCGGTGGTCTCTTTGTCAGGATTGGTGGCAAGGTTTTGCGACGGGTCTGGCTCAATACGGAAGCTGTCCAACGCCATGCCCGGCGGGATCAGATCGTTAATCGGCAGGTCGAAAGCGACCACGGTGGCCAGGTGTCCGGGCTGGTTGAAGGTGGTGCGTAACGTAAAGTAGTGCGCATTCTGCCAGGCGAGATGGCGCAGCGGCGAGAAGGTCTCGCGCTCATCAAGGGTATTGGCCTGCAGCAGCATCTCCGCGCGCCGGGATTCCACCACGCTACTGATCGTTGACTCTTTAAAGCTTGAGGAGAGGTCCTTCAACGGCAGGGTTGAGACCAGAATCAGGCTATTGTCCAGACCATTGAGATAGTACATCGACCATGGGATGGTCTCCGCGCCCCACAAAATATCGAGATAATCGGACATTTTCTGCGTCATCTCGAGGGTCGAGCTGTCATGGGAGCCAAAAATCAGCGCTTCGGTTTTACGCCGGGGCTTCTCAAGGTAGTAGACGTCCTGTTTTAAACGCGTCTCCTGCAAGCCACCGCTCGAAGCGTTAGCCGAGGTCGCGGCGATATTGTCGTAAATCTGCCAGGTAGCATAGCGCCAGGTGTCAATGCGCTGGTGCAAGGCGTGGGAGACATCAACCACCTGATAGCTCTTCTCTTTCAGCCAGGCATTGACGGCACTTTGAATCATCACCCCCATCGTCGCCAGCAGGACAATAACCATCAAAATGAAGAAGCGGCTGATGTTGCCGGGGATCAGGGAGAATTTTTTCGGGGTCATCTTGTGGCTGAACGACTCATCATTGTTTGTAAACAGGATGTAGCGCCAGAGTAACTGGCAACAAAGCAGATGCTGCAGGCAGTATAAAGGCTAATGGCGTAAATCCATACTACAGAATGGTGCCAGCGGCGCGATACCCTCCAGGAATTATCTTAGAATCGAAGCGCAAATGAAACCGCGCCATCAACGCTGACCAGTAGCGATATTGACAAAATGTGGGGATAAGAATCGCACGAAATAACAAGACATTGGCTGAATAAGAGCAACTAACAAGCTAATTGATTGATTAATAGTCGTTAGGGAATCTTTGGCTGTAGCACAGATAAATTAAAGTTGTGTAAAGAAGGGTAAAAAAAACCGGATGCGAGGCATCCGGTTGAAATAGGGGTAAACAGACATTCAGAACTGAATGACGGTAATAAATAAAGTTAATGATGATAGCGACTGTTATTTTAGTCACCAATGATAGTTTTGTTTTACCATTCAGTGCTATAGGGTTATTTCTATGTATGTGATTGATTATAAATGGTTAAATATTTTTTTTGATTATTAGTGCGTATTTCCCAGACCATTTTGCGGTGCAAAAAGTTCCGCCAAATTTACAAATTGAAACATCTTGTGGGCATTTTGAAACATCTTAGAAGTTTTAGTATCATATTCTTGTTGGATTATTCTGCATTTTGCAGCACAATGAAATAGCCGACTGATTAGAAGGGTAATCAGTAAGCAGTGGCATAATAAAAGGCATATAACAAACAGAGGGTTAATAACATGAAAGTTAAAGTACTGTCCCTCCTGGTACCGGCTCTGCTGGTAGCAGGCGCAGCAAATGCGGCTGAAATTTATAACAAAGATGGCAACAAATTAGACCTGTACGGTAAAATCGATGGCCTGCACTACTTCTCTGACGACAAGAGCGTAGACGGCGACCAAACCTACATGCGTGTAGGCGTTAAAGGCGAAACTCAGATCAACGACCAGCTGACCGGTTACGGCCAGTGGGAATACAACGTTCAGGCGAACAACACTGAAAGCTCCAGCGATCAGGCATGGACTCGTCTGGCATTCGCCGGTCTGAAATTTGGCGACGCGGGCTCTTTCGACTACGGTCGTAACTACGGCGTGGTATACGACGTAACGTCCTGGACCGACGTTCTGCCGGAATTCGGCGGCGACACCTACGGTTCTGACAACTTCCTGCAGTCCCGTGCTAACGGCGTGGCAACCTACCGTAACTCTGACTTCTTCGGTCTGGTTGACGGCCTGAACTTTGCTCTGCAATACCAGGGTAAAAACGGCAGCGTCAGCGGCGAAGGCGCGACCAACAACGGTCGTGGCGCGCAGAAACAGAACGGCGACGGCTACGGTACTTCTGTAACTTATGACATCTTTGATGGCATCAGCGCTGGTTTCGCGTTCTCTCACTCTAAACGTACCGACGATCAGAACAACCTGGTTCTGGGTAACGGCGACAACGCTGAAACCTACACCGGTGGTCTGAAATACGACGCGAACAACGTTTACCTGGCGACTCAGTACACCCAGACCTACAACGCGACCCGCGCCGGTTCCCTGGGCTTTGCTAACAAAGCACAGAACTTCGAAGTGGTTGCTCAGTACCAGTTCGACTTCGGTCTGCGTCCGTCCGTTGCTTACCTGCAGTCTAAAGGTAAGGATCTGGAAGGCTACGGCGACCAGGACCTCCTGAAATATGTTGATGTTGGCGCGACCTACTACTTCAACAAAAACATGTCCACCTATGTTGACTACAAAATCAACCTGCTGGACGACAACAGCTTCACCCGCAACGCCGGTGTTTCTACCGACGACGTGGTTGCACTGGGCCTGGTTTACCAGTTCTAAGTCGCAAGCTGCACAAGAAAAAGGCGCCTCTGGCGCCTTTTTTTATGTCTGGTTTAACCTCGCTGGTATACTCTTGTCGCCCTGGTAAGAGGAGCCTCGATTAATGGACATGACTTTCTTTCGCGCCGCAATGCTGGGCGTCTGCGTATTGCTCTCTGGCTGCGATTCAGCCACCACCCCTGCGACCCCCACCTCGACGGCCACCGTGCTGGATGGCAAAACGATGGGCACCTTCTGGCGGGTCAGCGTCATTGGCGTGGATGAGGCAAAGGCTCAGGCGTTGCGCGATAAAGTTCAGGCCCAGCTGGACGCCGACGATCGCCTGCTGTCGACCTGGAAAAACGACTCGGCGCTGATGCGTTTCAACCACGCGGCGGATACCCGGCCCTGGCCAGTGAGCGAAGCGATGGCGGACATCGTGACGCTGTCGCTGCGGATTGGCGCCAAAACGCACGGCGCGATGGATATTACCGTGGGGCCGCTGGTCAATCTGTGGGGCTTTGGCCCGGATAAACAGCCGGTCACCACTCCGGATGCGCAGGCGATTGCCGCGGCGAAGGCGCGCACCGGCCTGCAGCATCTGCAGGTTATCAATCAGAGCGGCAGGCAGTTCCTGCAAAAAGATATCCCCGACCTGTTTGTCGATCTCTCCACGGTGGGAGAGGGCTATGCTGCCGATCACCTCGCGCGATTGATGGAGCAGGAGGGGATCTCCCGCTATCTGGTGTCGGTGGGCGGGGCGCTGGTGAGCCGCGGGATGAACGGCGAAGGTAAGCCCTGGCGGGTGGCGATACAGAAACCGACCGACCGGGAAAACGCCGTCCAGGCGATTGTCGACATCAATGGTCACGGCATCAGCACCTCCGGCAGCTATCGTAATTACTATGAACTCGACGGCAAACGTATCTCGCACGTCATCGATCCGCAGACCGGGCAGCCGATAAGCCATAAGCTGGTCTCCGTCACCGTCATTGCGCCAACGGCCCTGGAGGCGGATGGCTGGGATACCGGACTGATGGTGCTCGGGCCGGAAAAAGCGCAGCAGGTGGTGCGCGAGCAGGGGCTGGCGGTCTATATGATCGTCAAAGAGGGCGAGGGGTTTAAAACCTGGATGTCGCCACAGTTCCGCACCTTCCTCGTCGGCGAGAAAAATTAAAAAGCAAGATTGCGGGTTTTTTGCTGCGGGCGTCGCCGCAGACTGAGGATACACTTACAGCAGGAGCCTCGTCATGAAACCGATAGTTGCCGATACCGATGACCGCCGCTGGCAGGCGGTTTGCGAACGTGATACCCGGGCCGATGGTCAGTTTGTCTTCGCGGTACTGACCACCGGCATCTGCTGCCGCCCTTCCTGCCGCTCGCGTCGTGCGCGGCGGGAAAATGTGCGCTTTTTTGCCGACGTCGCCTCCGCCGTGGCGGCGGGGTTCCGCCCCTGCAAACGCTGCCAGCCGGATAAAGACGATCCCCAGCAGCAAAGGGTCGACAAAGTGGCGCAAGCTTGCCGGTTGCTGGAGCAGGACGCGCCCCTGACCCTTGAGGCGCTGGCTCGTGAGCTGGCGGTCAGTCCTTTTCATTTCCACCGTTTGTTTAAATCCGTCACCGGTATGACCCCCAAAGCGTGGCAACAGGCGTGGCGTGCCGGACGCCTGCGGGAAGCGCTGGAGCAGGGGAACACGGTGACCCGCGCCGCGCTGGCAGCCGGTTTTCCCGACAGCAGCAGCTATTATCGTCAGGCCGATGCGGCATTAGGCATGACGGCGAGCCAGTTTCGCCGTGGCGGCGCTGCCACCGTGGTGACCTGGACGACGGGCGACTGCGCGCTGGGTCGCTGTCTGGTGGCGCAAAGTGAGCGCGGCGTCTGCGCGGTTCTGCCGGGCGATAACGATACGGCATTGCTCGACGACCTGCGCCAGCGCTTTCCCAACGCCGAGCTGCGTCAGGGAGACCCTGAGTTCCGTCGTCAGATGGCGGAGATTTTCGCTCACCTCGACGACAGCCGGCGGCCGGTGTCGCTGCCGCTGGATCTGCAGGGCACTGCGTTTCAGCTGCAGGTCTGGCAGGCGCTGCGGCAGATCCCGGCGGGCGAGACCCGCAGCTACCGCCAGGTGGCAGAGTATATTGGTCTGCCACGAGCAGCAAGAGCGGTGGCTGGCGCCTGCGCGGCGAATTCGCTGGCGGTGATCGTTCCCTGCCATCGGGTGGTACGGGAGGGCGGCGCGCTGTCCGGTTATCGCTGGGGAACGGCGCGGAAAGCGCAGCTGCTGGCGCGCGAGGCCCAACACGAGGAGGAATAATGCTCGATCTCTTTAGCGATACGCCACCGTGGCAGGAGCCGCTGGCACCCGGTGCGGTGGTGCTCCGACGCTTCGCCCGCGAGCGCGCCCCGGCGCTGCTGCAGGCGATTGCCGATGTCGCCCGCCAGTCGCCATTTCGCCAGATGGTCACGCCGGGTGGATACACCATGTCAGTCGCCATGACCAACTGCGGTGCGCTGGGCTGGACCACCGATCGCTACGGCTACCTGTACGACCCGGTCGACCCGTTAACCGATCAAACCTGGCCGCCGATGCCTGCCGTATTCCGCGAACTGGCCCTGGCGGCAGCCGCCGCCGGCGGCTATCCGAACTTTTCCCCCGACGCCTGTCTGATTAACCGCTATCAGCCGGGCGCAAAACTGTCGTTGCATCAGGATAAAGATGAACAGGATCTGCAGGCGCCGATCGTCTCGGTCTCGCTGGGTCTGCCGGCCATCTTTCAGTTTGGCGGGTTGCAACGCAGCGACCCGCTGCAGCGGCTGCTGCTGGAGCATGGCGATGTGGTGGTCTGGGGCGGCGAGTCGCGTCTGTTTTATCATGGTATTCAGCCGCTGAAAGCCGGTCATCACCCCGAAACGGGCGACTGTCGTTACAACCTCACTTTTCGGCAGGCGGGCAGTCGCCAGTATTAAAATAAGAATTATTCTTGATGTCATCGGCGAGCCGTTTAAACTGCTGGCTGTTTTGCTTTTCCGGATAGCCTGTTATGGAACTTCTCTCTCTCGTCTGGCGTCAGTATCGCTGGCCGTTTCTCGGCGTGATTGCCCTCAGTCTGCTCAGCGCCGCGCTGGGTATCGGCTTAATCGCCTTCATTAACCTGCGCCTGATTACCGCTGTCGATACCTCGCTGCGGGTCCTGCCGGAGTTTCTTGGCCTGCTGGGGCTGCTGATGGCGGTGACGCTGGGCTCCCAGCTGGCGCTGACCACCCTCGGCCACCATTTTGTTTATCGTCTGCGCGGCGAATTTGTTAAACGCATCCTCGATACTCAGATTGAACAGGTGGAGAAGATCGGCAGCGCGTCGCTGCTTGCCGGGCTGACCAGCGATATCCGTAACATCACCATCGCCTTTGTGCGCCTGCCGGAGCTGGTGCAGGGGATCATTCTGACCTTCGGCTCTGCCGGCTATCTGGCCTGGCTGTCAGGAAAAATGATGCTGGTGACGGCGTTGTGGATGGCGCTCACCATCTGGGGCGGTTTTGTGCTGGTGTCGAGGGTGTACAAACATATGGCCAGCCTGCGCGAAACGGAAGATAAACTGTATCACGACTACCAGACGGTGCTGGAGGGGCGCAAAGAGCTGACCCTCAACCGCGAGCGCGCGGAGTATGTGTTTAATCAGCTCTACCTCCCGGATGCCCGGGAGTATCGGCACCATATCGTTCGCGCCGATACCTTCCATCTCAGCGCGGTTAACTGGTCGAATATTATGATGCTTGGCGCCATCGGGCTGGTGTTCTGGATGGCCAACAGCCTCGGCTGGGCCGATACCGCCGTGGCGGCGACCTATTCCCTGACGCTGCTGTTTCTACGCACGCCGCTGCTCTCCGCCGTCGGCGCGCTGCCCACCTTGCTCAGCGCCCAGGTGGCGTTTAACAAGCTGCGCCAGTTCTCTCTCGCCCCATATCAAGCCGAATTTCCCCGGCCGCAGGCGCATCCTGACTGGCAAACGCTGGAAATGCGCGATGTCACTTTCCATTATCCGGACCAGCGCTTTGCGGTAGGGCCGCTTAACCTGACGCTGAAACGCGGCGAGCTGGTGTTTCTGATCGGCGGCAACGGCAGCGGCAAGTCAACTTTGGCGATGCTCCTGACCGGCCTGTATCAGCCGGTTTCCGGTCAGATCCTCGTGGACGGCCAGCCGCTGGCGGCGGAGAGGCCAGAGGAGTACCGCAAACTGTTCTCCGCGGTGTTTACCGATGTCTGGCTGTTTGACCGTCTGCTCGGGCCGCAGGGCGAGGAGGCCGATCCGGCGCTGGTGGCAACGTGGCTGGAGCGTTTGCAAATGGCCCACAAGCTGCAGCTGGAGAACGGGAAAATCGCCGACCTCCGGCTGTCGAAAGGGCAGAAGAAGCGCGTGGCGCTCCTGCTGGCGCTGGCCGAGTCCCGGGACATCATTCTGCTGGATGAATGGGCGGCGGATCAGGACCCGCATTTCCGCCGCGAGTTCTACCAGGTGCTGCTACCGCTGATGCAGCAGATGGGGAAAACCGTGTTCGCCATCAGCCATGACGATCACTACTTCCAGCACGCCGACCGCCTGCTGGAGATGCGTGCCGGCCAGCTGTCCGAACTCACCGGGGAGGAGCGGGCGCAGGCTTCCCGCGATGCGGTGGCCCGTACGGCCTGATGCTCGCCGCGAGCCCGGGGGAAACCCCGGGCGCCGCGCCGCTGAAATTTTCAGCGACTACATTGCTGACAGTTATTATTTCCCCCTCCCCGCGCTATGCTTAAGGCTTCCGGCCCACAGGCCGGCTCACTATTCTCAAAAGGATTGCCCGATCGATGTCCGTTTTGCATAAAAAAAGCGCCCGCTTGCGTGACGAAGAGCGCGCTCGTCTGATTTGGCTCTTGAGCACCGATAAAGCGGTGACCTCCGCGCTGCTGGGCAAACTGACGCTGGCCGAACGTTACGATGAAGGCACGCTGGCCGATGACCTGGCCGAAGTCGAGATCCTGGTCTCGCATCTGCCGCCGCCGGATCTCGCCGATGCGCTGGAAGCGCTCCCCTATGACGCCCGCACCGCGCTGTGGTGCCTGGTGCCTGACGATAAACGTGGCGAAGTGCTGCTGGAAGCCTCAGAAAACGTCTGGGGCGACCTCATCGACAAGATGAGCGACCCCGAGCTGCTGCAGGCGATGCAGCCGCTGGATATCGATGAACAGGTTTACCTGCTGCAGCATCTGCCGCGCAACCTGACCGGACGGCTGCTGGCGACCCTGCCGGCCGAGAAGCGCGCCCGTATTCGCCAGATTATGCGCTACGCCGACAACAGCGTCGGGGCGATCATGGAGTTTGAGGTCATTACGGTGCGACCGGAGGCCACGCTGGCGGCGGTGCAGCGCTATCTGCGGCGTCTGGGTAAAATGCCGGAAAACACCGATAAGCTGTTCGTCACCACCCGTAACAAGCTGCTGCTCGGCGAGCTGGAGCTGCAGACCATTCTGCTCAACGATGCGCAGAAGCGGGTAGGGGAGGTGATGGAGGGCGATCCGGTCACCTTTCAGCCGCACGAAGAGGCCGAGAAGGTGGCGCGCACCTTTGAACGTGATGACTTACTCAGCGCCGCCGTCATTGATGCCGACGGCAAGCTGATCGGGCGACTGACCATCGATGAGATCGTCGATGTGGTTTATGAAGAAACCGATAACGATCTGCGCCGGATGGGGGGCCTGAGCGATGAAGAGGATGTCTTTGCCCCGGTCAGTAAAGCGGTTAAAACCCGCTGGGCGTGGCTGGCGGTCAACCTGTGTACGGCATTTATCGCGTCCAGGGTCATCGATGGCTTCGAACACACCATTTCACAGCTGGTGGCGCTGGCCTCGCTGATGCCGATCGTCGCCGGGATCGGCGGCAATACCGGCAATCAGACGATCACCATGATCGTCCGGGCGATGGCGCTGCAGCAGATCCAGCCCGGCAGCTTTACCTTCCTGATCCTGCGTGAAATGGGGGTCGCCCTGATTAACGGCCTGGTATGGGGCGGGATTATGGGGGCTATTACCTGGTGGCTGTATGACGATCCGCAGCTCGGTGGGGTGATGACGCTGGCCATGATGCTCAACCTGCTGATGGCGGCGATGATGGGCGTGATAATCCCGATGGTGATGGTCAAGCTGGGGCGCGACCCGGCGGTCGGCTCCAGCGTGATGATCACTGCGATCACCGACACCGGCGGCTTCTTTATTTTCCTTGGTCTGGCGACGCTGTTTCTGATGTAGCCTGCGCCTTCGTGCGCAGGCGGCGGGGGATGAGCGCCATGGCGACGATCCCCGCCAGCACGCCGATCGCCAGATTGCTGGTTCCCACCGTCGCGGCGACGGTCACCAGCATCACCAGCGTTTCCGGCCACGGATTACGCGCCAGTTCGCTCGGGCGAATGCTGTGCCAGCTAAAGGTTTTCACCGCCACAATCACCATCACCCCAGCCAGCACCGCCATCGGGATCTGCGCCATCACCTGGCTGAGCGCCGTTACCAGCAGGAGCAGCACCAGACCGGCGATCACCGTTGAGAGACGGCTGCGGGCTTTGCCCATCTCCACGTTAACGATGGTCTGGCCGATCATCGCGCAGCCGGCTATACCGCCATAACAACCGGCAAGGATATTGGCGATACCCAGCCCGGCGCTCTCCCGCGATTTATTCGACGGCGTATGGGTGAGATCATCCACCAGCTTAGCCGTCAGCAGGGACTCCATCAGGCCGACAAAGGCGATGCTGAGGGCGCAGGGCCAGATAATCTGCAGTGTCGCCAGGTTCAGGGGGACGGTCAGGGCGGTGAATCCTGGCAGGCCGCCGCTCATCGAGCCTTCATCGCCGACGGTGGGCAACTGCTGGCCGGTGGTGACGGTATAGAGAGTGAGCACAACAATGGCGATCAGTGGCGCCGGGACAGCCTTAATGAAGCGCGGCGCCCACAGGACGATAAGCAGCGTCAGGACGAACAGGCCGACGATCAGCGGTTGGCGACTCCAGAAATGCGGTACCTGAGCAAAGAAAATCAGTATCCCAAGGGCATTGACGAATCCGGTCATCACCGCCGGGGGAATAAAACGCATCAGGCGCGCCATGCCGCACAGGCCAAACAAAATTTGAATCATACCCGCCAGAATGACCGCCGGCAGAATGTAGCCCACGCCGTACTGATGCACCATCGGGCCAATCACCAGCGCTACCGACCCGGCAGCAGCCGTCACCATTGCCGGGCGCCCGCCGAGCACCGACATCGCCAGGCAAAGCACCACCGAGGCAACCAGGCTGACCTGCGGGTCAACGCCGGCAATGACCGAAAACGAAATGACTTCAGGAATCAACGCCAGGGCGGTAAGCACGCCGGCCAGCACTTCGCGCGTCAGCAGCGACGGGGAGCGGAGGATCGGACGCAAAGTGCCGGAAGCGGAGGAGTCAGGAACAGGCGGCATAAAAAAAGTTCGCAGGTTATAAAAAAAGGAGGAGCGGTGTCAGGCCCGGCTTCCGTGCGGTCTGTCACAAAACCGAGGATGATAGCGCGGAATCCGCAAGGCTACCAGTATGAAAAGTGATTTTATGTATACATTTATTAAACATTTTTATAACGGATCTCAAAACGGAACTTAAAATTTAAACAATATTTAAATTTTTTAGCTTAGGTGGTAACGTGAGTGGTGAGAATCGTATCACCTGCGCTAAATAAAAACAGCGAGTAAAGTAAGGCTCAAATCCGATGAATAAAAAGATGGCCGTACCACGCTCACAGGCGGTTGGTCCCAACAGCACTCGGACCAACACCCGCCATGAGCAAGAGACGGATGTATTGTTGATTGGCGGCGGCATTATGAGCGCCACACTGGGAACCTGGCTGCAGGAGCTTGAGCCAGACTGGTCTATTACCATGGTTGAGCAAATGTCCAGCGTGGCAGAAGAGAGCTCAAACGGGTGGAACAATGCGGGTACCGGCCACGCGGCGCTGATGGAGCTGAACTACACGCCGCAGACCGCCAACGGCATTAATATCGACAAAGCGGTCGACATCAACGAAGCCTTCCATATCTCGCGTCAGTTCTGGGCGCATCAGGTGACGCGCGGCGTCCTGAACAAACCAAAATCTTTCATTAACAGCGTGCCGCACATGAGCTTTGTGTGGGGCGAAGATAACGTCAACTTCCTGCGCGCGCGCTATGCGGCGCTGCAGCAGAGCGAACTGTTCCGCGGTATTCGCTATTCTGAAGACCATCAGCAGATCAAAGCCTGGGCACCGCTGGTGATGGAAGGCCGCGATCCGCAGCAAAAGGTGGCCGCCACCCGTACTGAAGTGGGAACTGACGTCAACTATGGCGAAATTACCCGCCAGCTGATCGCCGGCCTGCAAAAGCATGATAATTTCTCCCTGCAGCTGGGTACCGTGGTACGTCGCTTCAAGCGCAACGCCGACAAGAGCTGGACGGTCACTCTCGCGGATGCCGACAACCGTCGTCAGAAGCGGGTCATTAAAGCGAAATTCATCTTTATCGGCGCCGGCGGCGCGGCGCTGACGCTGCTGCAGGAAACCGGCATTCCACAGGCCAAAGAGTATGCGGGCTTCCCGGTCGGCGGCCAGTTCCTGGTCTGCGAAAATCCGGAGGTGGTGAACCACCATCTGGCGAAGGTTTACGGCCAGGCCGAAGTAGGTGCGCCGCCGATGTCGGTGCCGCACATCGATACCCGTATTATCGACGGTAAACGCGTGGTGCTGTTCGGGCCGTTCGCCACCTTCTCGACCCGCTTCCTGAAGAACGGTTCATTGTGGGATCTGCTGGCCTCGACGAATACCTCGAATATTCTGCCGATGCTCAATGTCGGTCTGGACAACTTCGATCTGGTGAAATATCTGATTAGCCAGGTGATGCAGAAAGATAAAGATCGTCTGGCCGCGCTGTGCGAGTACTATCCGGAAGCGCGGAAAGAGGACTGGCGGTTGTGGCAGGCCGGTCAGCGCGTGCAGATTATCAAGCGCGATGCGAAGAAGGGCGGGGTACTGCGCCTCGGCACCGAAGTGGTCAGCGATGACGAAGGCACCGTCGCGGCGCTGCTCGGCGCGTCGCCAGGGGCCTCCACGGCGGCGCCTATCATGCTGCAGCTGATGGAAAAAGTGTTTAAAGATAAAGTCAATTCGCCGGAATGGCAGGCCAGGCTGAAGGCCATCATCCCGACCTACGGTATTCGCCTTGATGGCAACCCGGCGGAGATTGAGAAAGCGCTGGCGTGGACCAGTGAAGTGCTGGAGCTGAAATATGAGCCAGCTGCGGCGGCGGATGAAGCCCCGCAGGCGGAGCTGAAGCCGCTGAGCGGTGGTAAGCCGATGGCGGATATCGCGCTCTGACAAACGCGCTGACAAAAACGGCAGCCTGCGGGCTGCCGTTTTTTTTGTCGGTTTGACGATTCGCCTTAGCGGACGACGGCGTTACCGATGGTTTCGTCGGCGCGCCAGATGCGATATTTCACATCGACATTGGTCGGCGCGTACACGACGATCGGCAATTTGCTGTTGTAGCGCAGCATGGCATCATCGCCGAGGCCGGCAGTGACAAATTTCTTCTCTTTCTTGCCGTCCGGGCAGGCCATCATGGTGGAGACCGGGCCGCTCAGCTTATCAAAGACATAGTAGTCATAGCCCCAGCCTTCCAGGGTTTTGCTTTCCAGCTTCCCGCCTAAACGATGGTGGTTGCAGTCAACTTCCAGCGTCTGGCCGATTATCAGCTCAACCTTCAGCGCTGACTCATCCTGCTGCTGCGGCAGCTGAATAACCTGACGCTTCATGCCTTTTTCCGCTTTCGGGAACGGCGCGACTTTCTCCAGCGGCTGGTCTGCGGCCAGGGCGCCAGCGGACATGCAGGCGGCGGTCAGCAGAGAAACAGCTAGCGTAGTGATTTTTTTCACGGTTGATCATCCTTTATTTTCGTTCCTGACAGATACAGCCTATCATTGCTTTGCTGAATGTTAAGTTTTATTTACTAATTTTTTCAAAATTAATGGTGTTATGTACTGGCGTGATTCCATCACGCACCTTGCGCCCGACGCCGGCCGATGAAGCTATTCGTTGCGGCTATTTTTCGCTTCCTCAATGAATTCTTCATCTAATTCATCAGTGTTACCGGCATGCTCTCGTCCCGACAGCAGGTTCCAGCAAGCGATAAACAAGGCGGCAATCAGCGGCCCGATAACGAATCCGTTGATACCGTAGATCTCCATGCCGCCCAGAGTGGCGATAAGGATCAGGTAGTCCGGCATTTTGGTATCTTTGCCCACCAGCAGCGGACGCAGAATGTTATCCACCAGGCCAATCACAATCACAAAGAAGCCGACGATAAAGGCGCCCTGCCACAGCTGCCCGGTGGCGAAGAGGTAAATCGCCGCCGGCACCCAGATAATGGCCGAGCCTACCGCCGGGATAAGCGACAGGAACGCCATCAGCGCTCCCCACAGAATACTGCCGTCCAGACCGGCAACCCAGAAGGCAAAGCCGCCCAGCGCCCCCTGCGCCAGCGCAACAGCCACAGTGCCTTTTACCGTGGCGCGGGCGACCGCGGCGAATTTAGCGAACAGGTGCTGCTTCACGTAGCTCGATAACGGCAGGGATTCGAGGGTCAACAGCACCAGGTAAGGCCCATCCTTCAGCAGGAAAAACAGCAGGTACAGCATAATGCCGAAGCTGACGGTAAAGCCAAAGGTGCCTTTACCAATCAGAAACGCGCTGCCGGCCAGATACTGGCCGCTTTTCAGCGCAACATCGGAGAGCTGCTGCTGGATCTGCTGCGCGCTATCGAGGTTGTGCTCGGCAAGGAAACTTCTCGCCCAGCCGGGGAGGTGGGCAAACAGACTGGCGACCACCGTCGGGAACTGAGTGTCGTTATGCTGAAGTTTGCTATACACCACGTTCAGCTCGTAGGCCAGCGACGAGAGGATGATCGCCAGCGGCGTAAAAACGATAAGGCAGATAATGACGATGGTCAGCAGCGCCGCGAGGCCATTGCGCTCGCCGAGGCGGGTACGAATCTTGTTTTTGACCGGATTAAAAATCACCGCAAGGATCGCGGCCCAGAGGATGGCGGAATAATAGGGTGAGAGAACATCAAAAAAGGCCAGGGTTACAATAAAGACGATAAGGATGAAAAATCCTTTGGTAAGTCCATTAACTCTCATGTCATCCGCTCCTGCTTATGAGTCATACAGTCGAATGATAGATGCTACGACGTAATTTACCATCTGGATAGTCGTACTCTATAACAGAGGGGAAAAAGTGGATAAAAGCCCTGGCAGAAAACCCTGCGGACGCTATTGAGTAAAACAGACAACTTCTGCTTTCAATGCCTGTCCGGTACGCATGATGAAAGCAGTGTTATCTGCAAAATGTGCTGTCAGGAAGCAACGAGGTGTAGAAGCGCAGTATATCGATACGGCAAAAGCGGAAGTTATGGCGGATAATCCATGGTCAAACGGGCAGAAAAAAAGCGCGCAGCGGATATTTCCACGCGCGCCTTATGCAGTGTCTTACTGAAGATTGCCTGCGGTCAGGCTCTCTTTATCAAAGGCATGGCTGACATCAATATGATTCTGATGCATCGATGTATCGATATTTGAACCCGCCTCCGGATGCGTCTGGCTCTTCTCTGCGGCTATCACGCCGGACGAAAGTGTAGCGGCCAACAGCAGTGCGGTGACTACGCCGATATTTTTCATGTTCTGTTCCTTATTTCATCGTGTTGTCGCTGTCGCCTGTTTCTTCCGGCGGCCCGGCAATATGGCGATTTTATTTCGTCAGCTCAGCGGTCATATGTACGCGGTTATTGAATTGAGCGCTGGTGATTTTGTAAGACGCGCCTTGCTCTGCGGCCTGCGCGGCAATTTTGGCTTCTGCACGGTCCAGGGTGGAAGCGCTGGCGCTGATGCTCTGAGCAAAAGTACCGAAAGAGATCATAGAGAGTGCGGCAACTGCAACGAAAGTTTTGATGGATTTCATGGTCGTATTCCTGAAGTGTTTTGTCAGTGTTGGAGCGTTGTTGCCCCGATGTGATAAATGATAGGCTGACGGTCGGATGATTAAAATCGAAACAATTTGCTCTCATTGTTCAGTAAATTTGAATAATTATTGTCAAGTATCGCCATCCAGTTTTGTTAAGAAAGTTAAATTACAATTCAGCCTCATTGTCATAACAAATATATAAAAAGTTATTTTTTAACTTTCGATAGATGATTTTCTTGTTTGCTATCATCTGAACTGCAGCAATATAGTTTTTAGGCAGCAATAAGCGCCGGCGTGCGGCAAATAAAAATTATCCACGAATATTTCATTATGATAACTATTAATAAGATCAGTAAAAGCTTCTCCGGTGAAAGAGTGCTAAAAGAGGTCTCGCTCAGTATTCATTCCGGCGAGATTATTTGCATTATTGGCCCCAGCGGCTCAGGGAAAACTACGCTATTACGTACGCTTAATTTCCTGGAGCCTGCCGATAGCGGGCAAATAAGAATAGATGATGTGGCGCTGGATTGCGCAAAAGCGGGCAAAAAGGAGATTGAAAAGCTACGGGCAAAAACCGCCATGGTTTTTCAATCGTGGAATCTCTTTCATAATCTGACCGCACTGCAGAATATTACCGAAGGCCTGATTTACGCTCAAAAGCGCCCGCGTCAGGAGGCGCAGGATATTGCTGAACAACTCTTAAAGCAGGTGGGGTTATTGCATAAAAAAGACAGCTATCCGCACAGTCTCTCCGGCGGCCAAAAGCAGCGTATCGGGATTGCGCGGGCGCTGGCAATTAACCCCGCCGTTCTGCTGCTGGATGAGCCGACTTCCGCGCTGGATCCGGAAAAAGTTGGTGAAGTGCTGGAGCTTATTCAGACGATTGCCGCTGCGGGTCAGACGATGATTATCGTGACCCATGAAATGGCGTTCGCCCGCCAGGTCGCTTCCCGGGTGGTATTTATGGAAAACGGCGAAATCGTTGAGCAGGGCCCGGCGGAACAGATATTTGGCGCAGCACAGCAGGGGCGAACCCGGGCGTTTCTGGCGCAACTGCACTATCATGCCTGAGGCTAATGATGAACAATAACCCGCTCTTTAACTGGCAGGATATCGCCGGAATATTGCCGAAACTGCTGGAAAATTTACCCGTGACCCTCGGGATAACGCTGGCCTCGCTGCTGCTTGGTTTGACGATCGCGCTGCTGATTGTGCTGCTGCAGTTTAGTCGCTTTAAGCCGCTCAGCGCGGTGGCAAACGGGTATACCGACATTCTGCGTGGCGCCCCCCTGGCGCTGCTGATCCTGCTGTTTTTCTTCGGCGGAAAATTAATTTTGACTGCGCTGGCGCTGCCGCCGCTATGGATTAGCGATACCACCTTTGCGGTGTTGTCTATTTCGGTCAGCATCAGTCCCTATTTTGCGGAAATGATGCGTTCAGCGTGGCGTGCGGTGGATATCGGCCAGAAAGAGGCCATTATCAGCTTGAATATTCCCTGGCATAAGGGAATGCTGCGGATTATTTTTCCCCAGGGGCTCATTATTGCCATTCCCGTTTTTGGTAATCTTTTAATTAACCTCGTGAAGATGACCTCACTGGTCAATATTATTGGTATTGTAGATATTTTTGGTCGTGCACAAAAGATTTCGCAAAATAGCTATGGGTCTAAACAGGTCGCGGCATTTATTAGTGTTATTATCGTTTACTGGGTGCTGAATAGTATTATTCTCTATTTTACCACTCGTATTGAAAAGAAGTATCAGTTCCTGCTGGAGTGATAGATTAACATGTTTAGCCTGGCATTCATTCGGGACAATTTTACGTTTATTTTAAGCGCGCTGCCGGTCACCTTGGTGATAACGTTATTGTCCTTACTCTTTTCCACTCTGCTGGGCGCGGCGCTGGCGTGGGTGATTATTCGTCAGGTTCCCGGCGTTCAATGGGGGGCGAAGGTATTTCTCTCCTTTAGCCGTTCGGTCCCGGTACTGGTGATGCTGTATTTCTTTTTTTACGTCTGGCCGTGGATAGCCGCCGGGCTGTTTGGCGGCGCGCAGGACAATATGTACCACTATAAACTCTCGCCACTGGTAGCGGCGGTCACCGCGCTATCGCTGATTTTCAGCGCGTATTTCGCCGAAACCTTTCGCGCAGGCTGGAACGCGGTTGATAAGGGGCAGCGCGAGGCCGCATGGTCAATTGGGCTAAGCGGGTTCACGCAGTTCCGACGCATTATTTTTCCGCAGGCGGCAGTATCCGCACTGCCGAACTTCACCAGCGTGCTGATCGATCTGATTAAAGACACCTCGCTGGTTTACACCATCACCGTTATTGATCTGATGGCGAAAGCCAATATCGCCGCCGCGCGCGGGTTTCATTTTGTCGAAGCCTATTGCGTCGTGTTGGTGATTTATATCGTGCTGTGCCTGGCAATTGCCAGAGCATTGCGCAGTGTAGAACGGTTTCTGCGCGCCCGCTGGCAAGGAAACGTAAAAAAGAGTGTTCCACGGTTATCATTTTGGGGAAGGTATTTTGAAAAATAAAATTTTACTGGTGAGTGCGCTGGCGTTGGCAATGGGAATTAACGCCGCGCAGGCGGTTGAAAAAAGTCCGAACGCGAAGACGATTGAGGTTGTCGTTAACGCTAACGGTTTTCCCTTTAGCTTTGTTGACGATAACAACAATATTACCGGCTACGATGGCGATCTGTTAAAGGTGCTGGACCAGCGGTTAACCGACTATACGTTTCATTTTAATGCGGTCTCGCGCGACGCGATGATCGTCGGCCTGTCGACCGGCGCGTATACCCTTGCGGCGGATCACTTTTATCTCACCAAAGAGCGGGCGGAAAAATACGACCACTCCGGTGAGCCGACCGGGATCAGCGATTTACGCCTGATTGTACGTAACGATGAGAACGATATTCATAACCTTGGCGATCTCGCCAGCGGTAAGAAAAAACTGGTGCCGATTCATACCTCCGACGCCCGTTATACGGTGATTGAAAACTACAACAAAAAACATCCGGGCCAACAAATTAACCTGCAGCCCAACGGCGAGCAGTCCGCCGCCGATATCTTTAAAGCGGTCGCATCCGGGGAATACGATGCGGCGATTTATCCCATTGGCGCACTGCTGGCGTTAAATAAGGCGCTAAATCTCAATCTGAAAGCTTCGGATTCCGTCGGCCTGTTTCCTAACGTCTATTTGTATAAAAAAAATACCGACCCGCAGTTGATCAAAGCGATTGATGCGCAGTTGGTTGCCCTGAAAAAAGACGGCACGCTAGCTGAGCTCTCACGGAAATGGTACGCCGAAGATGTGTATGCCCTGCCGGGCGCCAGCGACGTCAAAGTGAATACCGACTGGGAATAAACGCATGACGCAAATAAGCTCGGAACCGGCGCATAACGCCGCCACCTTAAACGATGAGGTGACCCTGGCGCTGCGCGCCGTTACTGAAAAACGCGCGGCTACCATCGGTTACCTGTTGGACGAAAGCCGACAACGTCATATCGAGGATGATTTTGCGCGTGAAGCCATACGCCACTATGGCCGCGATATCGGGCATAAGCTGCGTGCGCAAATGCGCGATCGCCAGGATTTGCAAGAGTTTGCCGGGCTGTTTACCCGCGGGCTGGAATCTCAGGTTTATGAGATGGAGCCCGTTAGCGCCAGCCGGGCTGAATTTATCGTCCTGTTTCACTACTGTCCTTACGTTAACTGCTGGCGGCAGCAGGGGCGGGGCGCCAGCGAAATTGAGACGCTATGCGATATCTGCATGGAAGGGGATCATGCGTTAACCGACGCGTTTCCGGGGCTGCGTTTAGAGGTGCAGACCGCGCTGGCTCGCGGTGATGCCGCCTGTCGGCTGCGTTTTTACCAGTCAGAGTCGCATGAGGCGGAATGGCAACCTTAAGTGGAGGCCACGCAACCAGTTTATTAATCAGCCAGAAGCGGCGATTCAGGCACTGAGCAGGCAAAAGCTCACCACGGTTGACGGCGACGTTGACGGACGGATTTATCCCACTGACGGAACGGGGATTTGCGTTGCCGCCCCCGCGCGACAAAGCCGGCGCTTCGGTGTTGGTAACGGCGAATATCGTTTTGAGTAAGGAGTAAGATTTATGGCAAAGGTCCATTTTATTGGTGCCGGACAGATGACGGAGGCGATTATTCGCGCGTCATTAAGCAACGGTACGCTGCGGGCGGACGCGATCTCGCTGGAGGATATCGACAGCGCGCGAATCGAGGCTCTGCACTCCCGCTATCGGTTGTCGGGCGACGGTGGCTTAAGCGAGGCCTCTTTACTGGTGCTGGGGATCCGTCCGCAGGACGATCTGGCGGCGGTGGCGAGCCGCGTGCGCGCCCAGCTAAACGGCTCGACGACGGTGGTTTCTCTGATCGCGGGAGTGACCCTGGAAACGCTGGCCTCCCTGTTTGGTGAGGCAACGCCGATTGCCAGGACGATCCCCAATACTCTGACCGATACCGGATTTGGCTATAGCGGCGTGAGCTTAAACGCCCACGCCAGCGCGGCTGAGATTGAGCCGTTTCTGCGCGGTTTTGGCAAAGTGCTGTATTTGCCAGAGCGGTTGATCGATGTTTTTACCGGTTTTGGCGTCGCGGGGCCGAACTATATTTACTACTTTATTGAGTCGCTTACTGATGCCGGCGTACTGGCGGGGCTGTCGCGGCCTCAGGCGACGGAGGTGGTGCTGGAGAACCTGCTCGGCGCGGTCGAGATGCTGCGCCAAAGCCAGAAGCATCCGCGTCAGCTTCTGGATATCAATAATTCACCGGCGGGAGTCGGGATCCACGCTCTGTATGAGCTGAACAACAGTGATTTTGCCGCAGGCCTTCAGCGCAGCGTACTGGCGGCGGTCAGGCGTACCCGTGAACTGGGACAGCGCTAAAACCCTTCTTCCCGCGACAGGCCGTGCAGCACCCCGGCGCTTTTCCGGTGATGCACTTAGAGGTGCGGCTTAAGGCCGCATGAGAGCGGTAGCCCAGCCGGATCGCTAATATCGTCGTGTATTAATCCACGGGGAGCAGGTCAGTGTTGTAAAACGTAGAAGGAACGGATACTCACTGGTCATGATATGATAGATTTAATGGTATAGCTATGAAGGAATCATAGATGATGACCTTGAAATATTATTTAAGGCACTGCTTATGGGGATGGTGTGGTTATGGCTATCTGATCTATTTTATAGTGCGCGATATGAATAACGGGCATATTTTTCCTCCCTATGCTCCTTATATGCCATTTGTGGTTGCATATCTTGTTTTAAGCGCCTTCCTGTACCCATTCTCATATTATTCTTCGGAGAAACTAGCCCTTAAGATAATGACCAAACACTTTTGGGAACGTCACATTGGCGTGAACAGTGGTGTGTTTGGTATGTTCATTATTGTGTGGTTGTTTTGCATGCCGCTGTCTGTACCCTTATTCATCGTGTATTTATGTATACGTGAAAAAGTTAAAGTAAGTGATTAAAAAATATGAAAGTTCTCGTAATGGATTCACGCTGCGTCTGATAAGGGCATGGAACTGCTGATAACTACGGGTTTGTTCGTTTCTGAAAGACTTCCGCGTATTTGGCAATGTCATTTATTATTCCATTGTCCTTATCCTTGTCCATGTTGCGGCATTATTTGGGAAGATGGCTAACAGGCTATATACGTCCTGACATGTTGCGTGCCGAGTATAAATGAGTGCACTATCGCTCGTGCGGTTGTAATTGTAAGGGCAGTTATTCCGGGATTGGGTCAGTCCAGACGTACTTCGTTCGTGTCTATATGCGCGAGGGCTGCCTCGATTACATCTGGCGTAAACACGGCTTCAGTTGCTGCTGTACTGAATATGGCTTGCAAGCCATGAGAAACAAGAATGCCTTTGTAGCTCATACAGCGTAAGGTTGCATTGGCAGTCTGGCTGTTCATCGACTGTTTGTGGTCATTGGCGGATGGAAAAATGTATTCGCGGTGGTCGCTGATAGTCGCATAGCATCCAAAATCGCTAACACTTGCGAGGGGAGGGGGGATGGTATGCTCGCGACGCATCTTCATTCGACCAGCAGGTATTGTCCATGTGCTTGTGTTAGGGTCTATTTCAGACCAACGGGCAGACGCGGACTCTGCTGGGCGAGTTACGGTCAGCAATTGCCATTCATTCAGTAGCCGGGTCTGTAACTCGATGCTGGCAACAGAAAGAGTTTTCATCAGATCGGGAAGTGCTTCAGGCCTGATGGTAGGCATATTCTTTTTGACAGGTGCCTGGAATACTTTACGGATCTTAGCAGCGGGGTTAGAAAGTATCAGACCATCATTTACCGCGTAATCCATCACCTCGTTGATAAGCTGAATAACCCGCTTTAATGCTTCCAGTTTGCCACTGGCTTCAATCAAATCGACGGAAAACAGGCAACAAAAAACCCGCAAACTCAGAGAGAGTGCGGGTTTCTGTAGGGTTACCGGTCGTTAACAACACTTACCGGTGAATGATTTGGTCGGCACGAGAGGATTTGAACCTCCGACCCCCGACACCCCATGACGGTGCGCTACCAGGCTGCGCTACGTGCCGACGCGTGGGGAACAATATTACCCGTTCCCCGAGCGAATGCAAGCGGGTCGCGCGCGATTGATTCATAATTAATCAATCAGTTAGCGATAAAGCGTTTTTCGTCAGTCAGGACCTGCAGCAACAGGCTGAGCTGCGGTTTCTGATCTTTAATTTTCTCGCCGTCGCGGCTCCAGGTGGTATAGGTGCCGTTATGGTTGAGGACCACGGTGATAGTCGGGGTGGTAATGGCCAGCGTATCGCCGTTGGCCGCGGTGACCCAGTTACGACGCCGTACGGCGCTGAACAGATCTTCACCCTGCGAGTACTCATTGGCTGGCGTCGAAACGTGGAGCAGACGCTGCATCAGCGTGGTCATCACATCTTTGTTATCGGTCAGCGTGGCAATTTCCTGGGCCGGCGTGCCTGGCCAGTGAATAACCAGCGGTACCTGCAGCTGCTCGCGCGACCAGTCGAACGGGTCGTGTTTGACGTTAAGCGGCTTGCCGTGGCCAGCGGTGATAATCACCACCGTGTTGTCGAGCTTGCCGGCTGCACGTAGCGCGGTCAGCACCCGATCAATCTGGGCGTCGACGTCACCTGCCGCCTTGCTGTAACGGCGGACAAAGCCCTGTTGCTGCGTGTCGTCGAGGGTCGTACCGTTGAGCGAGATCCACGAGAACCAGCGATTCTCATCCTGCGCGTAACGGTCCAGCCAGCCGATCCATTGATTGGCCGTCTGCTCGTCGCTCTGGGTCTTCGCGCTCGGTAGCGAGAAGTCGGAGAGCAGCGCCTGACGATAGAGCGGGCTGCTAAACCCATCGGAGGAGAACAGGCCCAGCTGGTAGCCCTGCTGGTTGAGGGCGGTGATCAACGCGGCGGGAATACGCGCCGAGAGGACACCGTCCATATAGCCTGGTGAAATACCGTAGAACAGGCCAAACAGGCCGCTGTCGGCGGTATTACCCGAGCTCATATGCTGGGTAAAATTGACGTTCTCTTTGGCGAACGCCGCCAGCGCCGGCATGGTCTTTTCAAACCGCGAGTAGTTCAGATTGTCGACGGTGATCAGCAGCACGTTGTAACCCGCGCCGAGGTCACGGTAACGCAGGTTGCTGAGCGGATACTGGACCGATACCGCCTCCGGCGCCCCTTGTTCCACCAGGCGACGCTGATAATCCTGGGCGTCGAGCAGGCCATGTTTCTCGAGGAAACGGCGGGCGGTCATCGGATAGGAGAGCGGCAGATTCGCCCGCTGCATTGTGATCGGGCGATAGAAATTGGCATCCGCCCAGATATAGACCAGGTGGCTGCCGACGAACGACAGAAAGAAGAACCAGGCGACCGGGCGGGCGTAATGGCGGCGACGCGTCAGGCTGCGCAGTTTCTGCCAGCTCCAGGTGGCGAAGAGCATTTCAATCAAAAAGATGACCGGGACGCTGATAAACATCAGCTGCCAGTCGCGCGCCATCTCATTCTGGTCAGGGTTAATGACCAGCTCCCAGACGACCGGGTTTAAGTGAAGATGGAAGCGGGTGAAAACCTCGCTATCTATCAGCAGCAACGTCATCCCGGCGGTGGCAAGGATCACCGACAGGAAGCGCATCAGGCGCTGCGAGACCACGATAAAGGTCAACGGGAAGAGGATCAGCACATAGCTGGTAAACACCAGGAAGCTGAAGTGTCCGACGAGACTGACGTACGAAAAAAGTCGTCCGGCAAGCGTCGTCGGCCAGTCGGCGACAAAAAGATAGCGGCTGCCGAGCACCATGGCCAACAACATGTTGAACAGGGCGAACCAGTGCCCCCAGCTAACCATCTGGGAGACTTTTTCTCGGTAGGGCTGACGTAGAGTCACCATATACTGTTGCTGTTATCCTTAATGCGCCGGATCGTCGTTAATGGAAGACTGCAAAGCCTGCGCGAAAGAACGGGCGATGGCCTGACGCTGCGCCGGCGCGACGCTACTGTTGATCAGGTTGGTCACCATATTGCCTAACACCATCAGTGAAAGGTCAACCGGGGCTTTGTGTGATTCCAGGACGTTCGTCAGCTCACTGAGCAACTGTTCGACCTGTTGATCGCTATAGCGGGAAATTTGCGGCATAAACTCAAAATCTGTTTGTTCGTGAAAGGGCAACATATTACCGTAGCAGCAGCTTTTTTTCCGCATTTTTTCGCCGCGGCGCAAAAGCGCACCGATCGTCGGTAACAACGTCGAAATGTGTGGCGCCAGTTGCGTCGGCAACCCGGCGGTGGTTGAATACCGCCCGGTCTAAAAGGAGAGTTTAACATGAGTCTGGATATCGACCAGATTGCCCTGCATCAGTTAATCAAACGTGATGAACAAAATCTGGAGCTGGTGCTGCGCGAGTCACTGCTGGAGCCGAACGCGACGGTCGTCGAGATGATGGCTGAACTGCACCGGGTCTATAGCGCCAAAAGCAAAGCCTATGGCCTGTTCAATGAAGAGAGTGAACTGGCGCAGGCGCTGCGTCTGCAGCGTCAGGGGGAAGAAGAGTTTCTGGCGTTCAGCCGCGCGGCGACCGGTCGTCTGCGCGATGAACTGGCGAAATACCCGTTCGCAGAAGGGGGCATTGTCCTGTTCTGCCAGTATCGTTACCTGGCGGTCGAGTATCTGCTGGTGGCGGTGCTCAATAACCTGAGCAGTATGCGCGTCAACGAAGAGCTGGATATCCGCTCGACCCATTATCTGGATATTAACCATGCTGATATCGTCGCGCGCATCGATTTGACCGAGTGGGAAACCAACCCGGAATCGACCCGCTATCTGACCTTCCTGAAAGGGCGGGTAGGGCGCAAAGTGGCCGACTTCTTTATGGATTTCCTCGGCGCCAGCGAAGGGCTTAACGCCAAAGCGCAGAATCGCGGCCTGCTGCAGGCGGTGGACGACTTTGCCGCCGATGCCCAGCTTGATAAATCCGAGCGACAGAATGTGCGTCAGCAGGTCTACGCTTACTGCAATGAACAGCTGCAGGCCGGGGAAGAGATTGAGCTGGAGTCGCTGTCCAAAGAGCTCGCCGGCGTCAGTGAGAGGAGCTTCCAGGAGTTCACTGCCGAGCAGGGCTATGAGCTGGAAGAGAGCTTCCCGGCGGATCGCAGCACCTTACGCCAGCTGACCAAGTTTGCCGGCAGCGGCGGCGGATTGACCATTAACTTCGACGCCATGCTGTTAGGCGAGCGCGTGTTCTGGGATCCCGCCACCGATACCCTGACCATTAAGGGTACCCCGCCGAATCTGCGCGACCAGCTGCAGCGCCGGACGTCCGGCGGTAATTAAGTCCCACGCGCTATCGCTGAACGGGGATGATCTCCACGCCGCACTGCACCAGCTGCTGGCGCAGTGCGGCGTCGGGTTCACCATCGACGATAAGCATACTGGCGAGGCTCAGTTCGCCGATGGCAAAGGCTGACGCGGCGTTGAGCTTCTCCCGGGACGCCATCACCACGGTTTCCGCCGCTCTGGCCGCCAGTGCGCGTTTGATGCCCGCTTCTTCATAATCACCGGTAGTGAAACCTGCCCGCGGGTGGATGCCGGTCACCCCCATAAAGAACAGATCGGCATTGATCCGCGCCATACCCGCCAGCGTCTCGGCGCCCACAGCGACGACTGAATGTTTAAACACTTTGCCCCCGAGCAGGATCACCTCGATTCGCGGGTGGTCGACTAGCGCCACGGCAATACCGGGGCTGTGGGTGACCACCGTACAGCTCAGCTCCGCAGGTAAAAAGCCGATCATCGCTGCGGTGGTGGTGCCACCATCGACAATCACCACCTGTCCTGGTTGGATCAGCGCGGCAGCGGCGCGCGCTACCGCCTGCTTGGAGGCGATCTGCACGCTTTTGCGCGTTTCAATAGGCGCAATGGCGGCAGAAACCGGCAGTGCGCCGCCATGGACCCGCTGTAGTTTCCCGTCCGCCGCCAGCTCGCGCAGATCGCGGCGAATGGAGTCCTCGGAGACGTTAAATCGCTGACTCAGTTCCCCGGACATGACCTGTTTTTCCTCAGTGAGGATCTGGAGGATCTGTTGTTTTCTCTGACTGGCGAGCATCGATTTTCCTTCACGGCTGATCTTGTTTGTGCACGATTATGCATGTTATGGTGCCGTCTGTCACCTCAAAGGGGAAATAACATGCAAACTCACGCACCGCACGTCCGCCACGTTCGCGAGACGCTGCTCTCTGACAACTGGTACATCCTGAAAAAATATACTTTTGAACTGCTGCGCCGGGACGGCCGCTGGCAGGAGCAGAGCCGGGAAGCCTATGACCGCGGCAACGGCGCGGTCATTTTACTCTATAACCGTGAGAAGCGGACGGTGGTCCTGACCCGTCAGTTCCGTTTTCCGGTGTTTACCCACGGCCACGATGGGTATCTGATTGAGGCTGCCGCCGGGCTGCTGGATAACGCCTCGCCGGAAGCGCGGATCGTTGCCGAAGCGGAAGAGGAGACCGGCTTTCGCGTGACGCGTATCGAACCCGTCTTCACTGTCTTTATGAGCCCAGGCTCTGTTACTGAGAAGCTCTACTTTTTTATCGCGGAATATCAGGCTGATGATCGTCGGGGCGACGGCGGCGGGCTGGCGGCAGAAGGTGAGGATATTGAAGTGCTGGAGTGGCCGCTGGCGCGGGCGCTGCAGGCTATTCGCGATGGCGAGATCATGGATGCTAAAACGATAATGCTGTTGCAGCATCTGGCACTAAATGCTGACACGCTCCTCGCCGGCTAAGGCCGTGGGCGGTGCAGATAACAAAACGCCCCGGAGCCAAAGACTCCGGGGCGTTTGCCATACAACTTGCTATCGGCGATTACGCGCGAACGAAGTCGATGTGGGTCAGTTTCGGCTTGAACGCGTGACGCTGAACAGCCTGAACTTTCACTTTCTCTTCTTTGCCATCGATAACGAGGGTCACAACTTCGCCGTAAAATTCAGCTTTATCCTGCATGTTCCACAGTTTGTCGTGATCCAGTTCGATAGCAACCGGAGCAGCTTCGCCACCGTAGATGATTGCCGGGAACTTGTTAGCTGCGCGCAGGCGGCGGCTCGCACCCTTACCCTGCTCTTTACGTACTTCTGCGTTGATAGTAAACATTGATGTCTCTCTATATATAAAGCCTGCAACAGGCGACCCAGCTGCAGGCAGATTATCTGCTTTGCGAATGCAAAAGCGGGCGGCATTATAGCCGCCAATCGGCACAGCGGCAATCAAAACCTCAGTTTTTGGCGGATTAACGCAGCTCATTGGCGCGACGGAAACGGCCCTGATAATCGAACACTTTTTCCCGCACCTGCCAGTATTGCCCCTTCATTCGGGCGACGACAAAGTCAGGATGGCGCAGCAGCGCCTGCTGGGCAATGATATCCGCCGGGGTTATCCAGCGTAACGGCACGCCCGGCGTACGGGTATGCGGGCGGATAAACAACTGCTCAAAGGCGGTACGCTGGGCGGGCGTTTGCAGACGGAAGCGCTCACTCACGTCGGCGCCGTCCTCATCATAGTAGGTGATTTTCAGCCACGGGCCTTTCTCGTCGCTACCGTGCTGCATAGCCATGCCGCTGCAGCGCAGCACCAGCGCGTCCTTTAGCTTTAGCGCCGCCTTCAGCATATCGTCCGGGTCGACCAAAATCGTGTCGCACTCGCGGCAGCGGCGGGCAGCGATATCGTTTTCCGCGTTGCACTGCGGGCAGTTTTTGAAGCGAAAGCGGAAGTCGCACTGTTCGCGGTGGCCGTCATCATCTTCAAACCAGCCCTGGCAGCGGCGGCCAAAGTGTTCAATCAAGGTGCCGTCGGCGGTGGTTTTGCCCCAGAAGGTGTTGGCGAAGCCGCAGGCCGGGCAGAAGACCTGCACCGGAACGTTGTCGCTTTTCCCCTTCGGCGTCCCCACTTCCGGGGCGTACAGATCATGCGGGTTGCCGGCGTAGTCGAGGATCAGGCAGTCGGTTTTGCCCGGCGCCAGGCGCAGGCCGCGGCCAACGATCTGTTGGTAAAGACTCACCGACTCGGTGGGGCGGAGGATGGCGATCAGGTCAACGTGCGGGGCGTCGAAGCCGGTGGTCAGCACCGCGACGTTCACCAGATAGCGATACTCCTGCGCTTTAAACGCCTCGATGATGCGATCCCGCTCTGGTCCAGGCGTTTCCCCGGTGATCAGCGCCGCTTGCGCCACCGGCAGCAGGCCAGTCACTTCCCGGGCGTGTTCCACGGTGGCGGCAAAGATCATCACCCCTTTACGGCTTTCGGCGAACTCCACGATCTGGCTGACGATATGCGGCGTAATGCGCTGCTGTTTTTTCAGCTCGTGGTTAAGATCGGCTTCGCTGAACAGGCCGTTGCTTTGCGCCTGCAGACGGCTGAAATCGTACTGCACCACCGGCATATCAAGGCGTTCCGGTGGCGTCAGGTAGCCGTGCTTAATCATATAGCGCAGCGGCAGCTCATAGATGCAGTCGCGAAACAGCGCTTTCTCGTCGCCGCGAACCATGCCGTGATAGTGAAACTGATAGATCCAGCCCTTGCCGAGGCGGAACGGGGTGGCCGTCAGGCCGAGCAGCCGGAGCTGAGGATTCACCTGCCGCAGGTGACTAATGATTTGCTGATACTGGCTGTCGTCGTCATCGCTGATGCGGTGGCATTCATCGACGATGAGCAGCGAGAATTCACTGTGAAACTGGTCGAGATTACGCGCCACCGACTGCACGCTGCCGAACACCACTTTGCCATGGCTCTCTTTACGCTGCAGACCGGCGGCAAAGATATCCGCCTCGAGGCCAAGGGCGCAGTATTTCGCATGGTTCTGCGCCACCAGCTCTTTGACGTGGGCCAGCACCAGCACGCGGCCGCGGGCCAGCCGGGCGAGCTCGGCGATCACCAGGCTTTTGCCCGCGCCGGTGGGCAGGACAATGGCCGCCGGCTCGGTATGGCGACGAAACCAGGCGAGGGTGGCGTCGACAGCTTCTTGTTGATAGGGGCGTAATGTAAAAGTCATGAATTCACGGGGCTAATTAACTCGCGAATAGTATGCCACGAATCTTTTCCCTTGAGTGGTGTTAAGAGCCCGTTATACTAGCCAGTGAAATTCTTCTTTTTCGGGCGAGTTGCCCGCTCCAGCATTATTACAGGCTAAAAAAAACTCATGCGACTTGATAAGTTTATCGCTCAGCAGCTTGGCGTCAGCCGGGCTATTGCCGGGCGTGAAATCCGCGGTAGCCGCGTTACCGTGGACGGCGACATTGTGAAAGATACCTCTTTTAAGCTCCAGCCGGAGCACGAGGTGGAGTATGACGGTAACACGCTGACCCAGCAGCACGGCCCACGTTACTTTATGCTCAACAAGCCGCAGGGTTACGTCTGTTCCACCGACGATCCCGATCATCCGACGATCCTTTATTTCCTCGATGAGCCGGTGGCGCACAAGCTGCACGCCGCCGGGCGCCTGGATATCGACACCACCGGACTGGTGCTGATGACCGATGACGGCCAGTGGTCGCACCGCATTACCTCGCCACGCCACCACTGTGAAAAAACCTATCTGGTGGAGCTGGAAAGCCCGCTGGCGGAAGGGACCGCAGAGCTGTTTGCCAAAGGCGTCCAGTTACATAACGAAAAAGATCTCACTAAACCGGCGGTGCTTGAAGTCATCACCCCGACCGAAGTGCGTCTGACCATTAGCGAAGGGCGCTACCATCAGGTGAAACGTATGTTCGCCGCCGTGGGCAACCATGTGGTTGGCCTGCATCGGGAACGCATCGGCGACATCCTGCTGGATGACGCGCTGGCGCCGGGTGAATATCGTCCGCTGACGGAAGCGGAAATCGCCAGCGTGGGCGCCCCGCAAGCACGGAGTAAAACGTGACGGTGAAGCAGAATTCTTCTGTGGGAATTGTGTTTATTCTCGGCCTGCTGGCCATGTTGATGCCGCTGTCGATCGATATGTATCTTCCGGCGCTGCCGGTGATCGCCGCCCAGTACAACGTCCCGGACGGCAGCGCGCAGATGACGCTCAGCACCTATATCCTGGGCTTTGCGCTGGGTCAGTTGCTGTACGGGCCGATGGCAGACAGCCTTGGTCGCAAACCGGTGATCCTCGGCGGGACGCTGGTGTTCGCCGCGGCGGCGGTGGCCTGCGCCCTGTCGCAGACCATCGATATGCTCATTGTCATGCGTTTCTTCCACGGTCTGGCGGCCGCGGCGGCCAGCGTGGTGATCAACGCCCTGATGCGCGATATCTATCCGAAAGATGAGTTTTCACGGATGATGTCGTTTGTCATGCTGGTGACGACCATTGCGCCGCTGGTGGCGCCGATGGTCGGCGGGGCGGTGCTGGTCTGGTTTAGCTGGCATGCCATCTTCTGGATCCTCGCGCTGGTGGCCCTGCTGGCCTCGCTGATGATTGGCCTGTTTATCCGCGAGACGCTACCAGCTGACAGGCGTCTGCCGTTCCATCTGCGCACTACGCTGGGTAATTTTGCCACCCTGTTTCGCCACAAGCGGGTGCTGAGTTATATGCTGGCGAGCGGTTTTAGCTTCGCGGGCATGTTCTCTTTCCTCAGCGCCGGGCCATTCGTCTATATCAATATTAACCACGTCGCGCCTCAGCACTTTGGCTACTATTTTGCGCTGAACATTGTTTTTCTGTTCCTGATGACCATGTTCAACAGCCGGTTTGTGCGGCGGGTGGGGGCGTTGCGGATGTTCCGTGCCGGGCTGTGGATCCAGTTTGCCATGGCGGTCTGGATGGTGGTTTGCGCGCTGCTCGATGTTGGCTTCTGGTCACTGGTGATCGGCGTGGCGGCCTTTGTCGGCTGCGTATCGATGGTGTCGTCTAACGCTATGGCGGTGATCCTCGATGAGTTTCCGCATATGGCGGGCACTGCTTCGTCGCTGGCCGGAACGTTTCGTTTTGGTATTGGGGCGATCATCGGCGCGCTGCTGTCTATGGCAACGTTTACCACCGCCTGGCCGATGCTGATCTCTATTGCCTTCTGCGCAACCTGTTCTATTTTCTTCTCGCTTTACGCTTCCCGTCGGCGAAAAATCGCACACTAGGTCACATTTTCAGGGGCGAAATCGCCCCTTTCTTGATACATGTCAACCAGAATGAGCTTCAGGGTTCTGCGATTTGTTTCCTTTATGTAAAATCAATTAGTGTAAAAAGTCGCATTGTTGCGATAAAAAAGTTGTTTTGGATCACAGAAACGGGTACATATAGCGCCAATCGGCTCGCCGGGTAAAAAAATAAAGCGCTGGATTATAAGTGCTTAACCCTGTCCCGCCGCGGCTGTAAACGTTTTCTGCGTCAAGGCAGGACTATTTGTCAACAGTGTGTTAATATTGATGTAAATTTATTGTGAAGCTTTTTGCTTCCGGGGAAACCACGTGAATACACAACAACTCTCTATCGTACACCGTCTGCCGCAGAGCTATCGCTGGCTGGCCGGTTTTGCGGGTTCCAGAGTTGAACCGATTCCGCAAAACGGCGCGCAGAACGAGAACAGTCTCGTTGCCCTGAAGTTGCTGAGTCCGGACGGTGAGAAAGCCTGGCCGGTTATGCATAAGCTCAGCCAGGCGTTAAGCGACATCGAAGTCGACTGTTCAGTCCTTGAGTGCGAAGGCGAACCGTGCCTGTTCGTTAACCTGCAGGATGAATTCGCCGCCACCTGTCGTCTGAAAAATTTTGGCGTGGCCATCGCCGAGCCCTTCTCCGGCAACAACCCCTTCTGACCGTCAGCTCAGCGCCAGCAGCTGGCGGGTATACTCGTGTCGGGGTGCGCTGAAGACGGACTTGCACTCGCCCTGTTCAACCACCTCTCCCTGACGCAGCACCATCACCTGATGACACAGCGCCCGCACCACGCGTAAATCATGACTGATAAAAATATAGGCCAGCTGATGCTTTTGCTGTAATGCTTTCAGCAGATTCAGGATCTGCGCCTGAACGGTTTTGTCCAGCGATGAGGTCGGCTCGTCGAGGACGATCAGCTGCGGCTTGACGATCAACGCTCTGGCGATGGCGATACGCTGCCGCTGGCCACCGGAGAACGCCGCCGGGTAGCGCTGGCGGCTGGCCGGATCGAGGCCGACCTCCTGCATGGCGAGGATCACCGCCTGTTCGCGTTCCGCTGCCGTCAGCGTCGGCTGGTGGACGCGCAATCCTTCTTCAATAATCTGCTGCGCCGTCAGGCGCGGATTGAGCGACGAGTTCGGATCCTGAAAAACCACCTGTATTTGTCGGCGAAGCGGCAGCAGCTGTCGACGGTTACGCCCCTGAATCGGCTGGCCGGCAAAGGTTATCCTGCCCTCGGATGAGATCAGGCGCAGCAGCGCCAGACCGGTGGTGCTTTTTCCCGATCCCGATTCGCCCACCAGCCCCAGCGTCTCGCCGGCGCGCAGCCGAAAACTGAGGCTGTTGACCACCCGATGGTGATCGACCACCCGGCGCAGGATCCCTTTGCGAACAGGAAACGCCACGTTTAAATCGTCCGCCTGCAGCAGCACCGGGGCATCGACGGCCAGCGGCACCGGCTCACCGTCTGGTTCGCTATCCAACAGACGTTGGGTGTACGGATGCGCTGGTGCGCTGAACAGCGCCCGACAGTGATTTTGTTCCACACAGCGGCCGTTCTGCATCACCGCCACCCGGTCAGCCAGCTGACGGACAATGCTCAGGTTATGGGTGATAAACAGCAACCCCATGTTCAGCTCCCGCTTCAGCTCGCGCAGCAGCTGCAGGATTTGTGCCTGCACTGACACGTCGAGGGCGGTGGTCGGCTCATCGGCGATCAGCAACTCCGGGCGCGTCAGCAGCGCCATGGCGATCATCACCCGCTGGCGCTCGCCGCCGGAGAGCTGATGCGGATAGTCCGCCAGCCGCCGCGGTGCCTGACGGATCCCAACGCGCTCCAGGCAGTCGAGGATCTCCCCGCGCGCCGCCTCTTTGCGCATTCCCCGGTGTAACGACAGCACCTCATAGAGCTGTTTTTCCAGGGTATGCAGGGGGTTGAGCGACACCATCGGCTCCTGAAAGATCATCGCGATTCGGTTGCCGCGCACACCGCGCAGCGTGGCCTCATTCGCATGCAGCAGCGACTGGCCATGAAAGCGGATATCGCCGCTGGGGTAGCTGGCCGGCGGGGTGGGGAGCAGCCGCAGCACTGACAGCGCGGAGATGCTTTTTCCGGAGCCGGATTCTCCCACCAGCGCCAGCGTCTCACCGACTGCCACCTCGAGCGACAGATTATGTACCACGGTCTGCGTCTCACCCTGCTGGCGAAAGGCAATAGAGAGATTGTCGATAGCTAACAGCGGGTGGGTCATATTACACCGCCTTACTTGGGTCAAAGGCGTCGCGAACCGCTTCACCAATAAAAATCAGCAGTGTCAGCAGTACGGCGACGGAGAGAAACGCGGCAATGCCCAGCCAGGGCGCCTGCAGGTTGTTTTTTCCCTGCAGCAGCAGCTCCCCGAGAGAGGGGGAGCCGAGCGGCAGACCGAAGCCGAGAAAATCCAGCGACGTCAGGGTGGTAATGGAGCTGCACAGGATAAAAGGCAGGAAGGTGAGGGTCGCCACCATTGCGTTAGGCAACATATGCCGCAGGATGATCTGCCGGTCGCTGACCCCTAGCGCCTGCGCCGCCCGGATGTAGTCGTAGTTGCGGGTGCGAAGAAATTCAGCGCGCACCACGCCCACCAGCGTCATCCAGCCAAAAAGGACGGTGATTGCCAGCAGCCACCAGAAGCCAGGCTGCACGACGCTGGAGAGCAGGATGATCAGAAACAGGGTCGGCATCCCTGACCAGACCTCGATAAAGCGCTGGCCCCAGAGGTCGATTTTGCCGCCATAGTAACCCTGTATCGCCCCGGCCAGCACCCCCAGCACGCTGGAGAACAACGTCAGTAGCAGGCCAAAGAGCACAGAGATGCGCGTCCCATAGAGGATCCGCGCCAGCACATCGCCGCCGTTGGCGTCGGTGCCAAGCCAGTTGCTGGCCGAGGGCGGTGACGGAAAGGGGACGGTGCTGGCAAAATTAATCGTCGTGGCGCCGAAGCGCACCGGCGGCCATAGCGCCCAGCCGTGGGTGGACAGCTGGTGCTGCAGCCAGGGATCCTGATAGTCGGCGGCGGTGGCAAATGCGCCGCCAAAGGTTTGCTCGGTGTAGTTTTTTAACACCGGAACATACAGCTGGCCCCGGTACTGCACCAGCAGCGGGCGATCGTTGGCCAGCAGCTCGGCGCCGAGGCTGCAGAAGAAGAGAATTAAAAACAGCCACAGCGACCAGTAGCCGCGACGGTTGTGACGAAAGCGCGCCCAGCGGGCCTGATTAACGGGACTGAAGAAAGACATTAGCGGCCCTCAAAATCAATGCGCGGGTCGACCAGCGTATAGCTGATATCGCTGACGATATTCAGCAGCAGGCCAATCAGAGTGAAAATATAGAGCGTGCCGAACATCACCGGATAGTCGCGGGAGACCGTCGCTTCATAGCCCAGCAGACCCAGGCCGTTCAGCGAGAACATCACTTCGATCAGCAGCGAACCGGTAAAGAACATACTGATAAAGGTGGCCGGGAAGCCGGCGATCACCAGCAGCATGGCGTTGCGGAACACATGTCCCCAGAGGATCTGTTTCTCACCGACGCCTTTGGCGCGGGCGGTGACCACATACTGTTTGCGGATCTCGTCGAGGAAGCTGTTTTTGGTCAGCATGGTCAGGGCGGCAAAGCCGCCGATCACCGTCGCCAGCACCGGCAGGGTGATGTGCCACAGGTAGTCGAGGATTTTCTGATACCAGGGAAGGGTGTCGAAGTTCGGTGAGACCAAACCGCGCAGCGGGAAGAGGTCGAAATAGCTGCCGCCGGCAAAAATCACGATCAGCAGGATGGCGAACAGAAAGGCGGGGATCGCATAGCCAATAATAATCAGCGTACTGCTCCAGATATCAAAGCGGCTGCCGTTGCTGACCGCTTTGCGAATACCCAGCGGAATGGAAACCAGGTAGATAATCAGCGTACTCCACAGTCCGAGGCTCACCGAGACCGGCAGGCTGTCTTTAATCAGCTGCAGTACTGAGGCGCTGCGAAACAGGCTGTCGCCAAAATCAAAGCGCAGATAATCGCCCAGCATCTTCAGGTAACGCTCGTGCAGCGGCTTGTCAAAGCCGTAGCGGTGGGTGATCTCGGCGATGACTTCCGGATCAAGGCCCCGCCCCCCGCGATAGTGCCCCTCGCTGATGTTCCCTGCGCCGGTGCGGGCATGGCTGGCGCCCATCCCGCCGTCGCCGGCACCCGGCATCCCGCCGTGCTGACCAAATTCGATGGCGGCGATGGCCTGATCGACCGGGCCGCCGGGTGCGATTTGCACAATAAAAAAGTTAATGGTGATGATGGCCCACAGGGTGGGGATCACTAACAGCAAACGGCGGATCAGGTAGCTGCCCATGGGATGTCCTTAACGTCTGTCCGCGGGGAGGGTGGCCGCTTTGTTCACGTCGTACCACCAGGTATCGAGCCCTGACGAATAAATGGGGCGGGTCTCGGGGAATGAGAATTTATTCCACCACGCGGTGCGGTCCTGCGCCATATACCACATCGGCAGCATGTAGTTATTCCAGGTGAGCACACGGTCCAGCGCCCGACCGAGGGGGATCAGTTTCTGCTTATTGCCCTGCCACTGCAGGATCTGTGCAATCAGCTTATCCACCACCGGGCTTTGCACCCCCGGCGCGTTATAGCTGGAGTGAATATAGTCTGACGCCCAGGAGATTTGCAGGTCGGTGCCGGGCCAGGGCATGGCACGCCACAGGCTCGGCATCATGTCGTAATCGCGGCTACGGCGGCGGTTGCTGTACTGCGAGTTATCAACCTGACGAATATCCATGACGATCCCCAGGCGCTGCAGGTTGTGCTGAAACGGCAGCACCCAGCGGTCATTGCCTCCGGCTGGCATCAGCAGCTCAAAGCGCAGCGGCTTGCCGGTGGCGGCGTTGATCCGGCGCTGATTTTTTACCGTCCAACCCGCCGCATTGAGCAGGGCGTCGGCTTTGAGTAAGTTGTCGCGGTCGAAGCCATCGCCGCGGGAGACCGGCGGCTGGTAAACCTGGCTGAAGACCTCGTGGGGCAGTTCGTTTTTCATCGGCGTCAGCAAGGCCAGCTCGGCCGTGTCGGGCAGGCTGCGGGCGGCATATTCGGTGTTCTGGAAATAGCTGTTGGCGCGCTGATAGGCGCTGTAAAACAGCGCCTTGTTCATCCATTCAAAATCGAACGCCAGAGTAATCGCTTCCCGTACCCGGCGATCGGCGAATACCGGACGCTGAATATTGAACGCCAGCCACTGGGTATCCTGCGCCGAGGTATTAGTATGCTCATCTTTAATAATGTAGCCGCGGCTGAAGTTGCGACCGACGTAGCGGGTGGCCCAGTTTTTGGCGACCGTCTCTTCCCGGCGATCGACGGCTCCCGCTTTAAAGGCTTCGAAAGCGACATTGTCGTCGAGATAATAGTCATAGCGCAGCGTATCGAAATTCCAGCGACCCCGGTTGACCGGCAGATCGGCTGCCCAGTAGTCGGCGACCCGTGAATAGGTGATGTATTGCCCCATTCGCCAGGCGCTGATGCGGTATGGCCCGCTGGCCAGCGGCGGCTTTGACAGCGGGTCGCTGAGTTTGTGCTGGCGCCAGAATGCCTCAGGCATCACCGGCAGGCTCAGCAGGCTCAGCATGTTCTCTTTGCCGGGCTGCCCGAGGTCGATTCGTACGGTCAACGGGGCGATGGCCTTAACGGTGGTGCCTTTATAAAACAGGCGGAACTGCGGCACCCCTTCAGTCATAAACTTGTTGAAGGTAAACGCGACGTCCCGGGCGGTGATTGGCGTGCCGTCATGGAAGCGGGCGCGCGGGTTGAGAGCGATCTCCATCCATGAATAATCCTCAGCATAGCGCGCCCGCTCGGCAATCAGCGGGTAGTAGCTGCCGGGCTCATCATCCGAGGTAGTGAACAGGGTATCGTAGAGCGCCTCAGTGCGCACGGCGGGATTGCCGCGCAGTGCGTAGCGGTTGAAGTTGTCAAAGGTGCCGATCGCCGCCAGGGTGAGGGTGCCGCCTTTTGGCGCCTCTGGATTGGCATAATCAAAATGGCTGAAGCTGGCGGCGTATTTGGGTTCACCGATAATCGCAAAGGCGACGCTTTCTTTTATAGTTTGCGCCTTAGCGCTAAGGCTAAACAGAGCAAGCAGAATTAAAAAGAGGCGCGCATACATAGGCGGCAGAATACCTTGTCATGGTCGGCCCCCATAGCCGACCTCTGTTCCCGCATCATATGTGAGACTTAGCGCGTTGTGAAATAATTCGCAGGTTCATCATGCGCGGCGACCAGCGCCTCCAGCGATAGCGGACGGCTTATCCAGTACCCCTGCAGGAAATTGACGCCCTGGGCACGAAGCCATTCCGCCTGTTCCTGGGTCTCCACTCCTTCAGCGACGGTCATTAATTTCAGCCGGCGGCTGAGGGTCAGTACCGCATCCAGCACCGGCGAGGTCACAGTTTCGGTGCCAATCGCCTGCACAAAGCCGCGATCGATCTTCAGATAATCGAAGTTATAGCGTTCGAGATAAATCAGCGCGCTATGCCCGGTACCAAAGTCATCAATTGCGATTTCAAAACCCTGCTGGTGGAGCCAGGCGAAGTTAGCGATCGATTTTTCTTTATCAATCATGGCCCGCTCAGTCACCTCCAGCACCACGTGAAAATGGTCGGCGGGCAGCGCGGCGGCAAAGCGCAGCATATCGTCGCGGAAGCTGTCAGCCTGCAGATGGGCAGGGGAAATATTGAGCCCCAGCTTGACGCCGCGGGGCAGGATCCGTTTAAGCACTTGACCGTCGCTGGCGATCAGCGCCAGCAGGTGATGGGTCAGCGGCACGATCATCTGCTGGGTTTCCGCCAGGTTAATAAAGACGTCGGGCGGGATTTCACCCACCACCGGATGGCGCCAGCGCATGAGCACTTCCACGCCGCTGATGCGCAGGGTCTGGGCATTCACGACCGGCTGATAGACGACGTAGAACTGGTTATTTTTGATCCCCAGCAGTATCGATTTTCGCGGATCGGATTTGATCGTCAGCACGTAATAACAGAGCAACCCCGCCAGCAGGCCGCACACTACCCCGAGCAACAGGGCAAACTGTGTATTTTCCGCCAGCCAGCTGTTGGCATACAGGTAGACCTTCAGCGGTAAACCGTCGATCTGTACCTGGCGGATCGGTGCGTTGTCCAGCGTTTGCGGATCCACCAGCCGGTTACTGAAGGTGGAGATGGCGGTATGGCCGATGGCCAGCGCTATACCGCTGAAATCATTTTGTCGTGCGGAATAGAGGATATAGGGCGTGAGGTTGGCGTTAATCGATACGAAAATGCCGCTGTTTGCATCATCGGGTTTGCTGACCCATAACGCCAGCGCTGCGCTTTTCGGCATCATCGGCGTGCCCGGCAAAATCGCCATATCAACGGGTTTGTGAATATCGATCGCCGGGATAAGCTGACTGAGGGGCGTATTCATGGCCCCTGTCGCCGAGGAGCAAAAGACGACGCCGTTTTTGACCAGCAGAAACGCGCGAACGTTAGGGCTGAAGGCGGCATGGGAGGTGAGCCCGGAGTCGATGTTTTCGCAGGGCTGATCCACCAGCGGCTGCAGGCCGTCAATGGTCTGACGGAGATCGTAAAAATAGCTTTTCAGGTAAGTGTTAACGTTGTTGATAATGGCGTCGAAACGCTCTGCCCGGTTATGGTAAATCACCATGAACTGAATGCAGCCGGCCAGCAGCGCGACGATAACCCCCACGCAGAGGCTGGTTAACCAGATTTTACGCTGGGGCGAAAAGTAGCGAGTAAGCATAGCTATAGTCTTTCCGTGTTATTGAATCGCATCAACGGGTTGTTAGTCGTCGTTTTTCTCATTCCCACTTAAAAGACATAGCTTATTTTGCGTCGTTCAGAATCAGGTGGCAAAAAAAAACACTGCCGGGGCAGTGTTTTTTTATCCCGCCTCCAGCCAAGGGATAACCGGCGGCGGTAGAGGACAGTTTACGAGCGGCTCAGAACTCGACGCGCTTCGTTGTAGCGCTTTTTCCAGTACGGTTCATCCATGCTGGAGATGGTCACCCCGCTGCTGGTGGAGGCGTGAACGAACTGGTTGTTGCCGAGATAGATCCCGACGTGGCGGCCCGTAGAGCCGGCGCGGAACAGAACCAGATCGCCAGTACGCAGCTGGGTACGGGAAATCGATTTTCCGGTTTCCTGCTGTTCAGAGGTTGAACGCGGCAGTTCCAGACCAAATTGTTCGCGGAAGGTGCGCTGCACGAACGCCGAGCAGTCGATACCTTTGCGAGTGCTGCCACCGAGGCGGTAACGCACGCCTTTCCAGCTGGCATACTGATCCATCAAACGGGACTTCACGTCCAGGTTACGGACCATCGTTTCAAATTCATCCTGAGAGGCTTGCAGTGATGATAAATCGCCACTACCCACAGCATGCGTCTCAGAATGCATATTTCTGGCGGTACTTGTTGAACTACACGCGGAAAGCAGAACCGCTACTGCAATCGCGGGGGCTACCCGCAAGATGTATCTCAAAATCGGCTGAGATTTGACCATGCTGTTTATTTTCCCTTGTTGTCCTTAACGACAATGTCGTTATAAAAAATGCCAAACGTGTTAGAGCCTAAATACCCATCCGCAATGAGACAATTCCTTAAGCTTAAATTTGTGCAGTCACGCACAAATTTATTCATGCTCTGAATTAATGTTGCGGAAAAGGCAAAACGTGAACGAGATTACCCTATCAAACGCCGCATGGCGAGCGGTTTTGCGCGATTTCTTATAAGTATTTTGGTGACAAAAAGTGAATCATCGGGAAAGGACAAAATAGCGCCAGTATCGGGTAAAAAACAGACAATCCCTTCATTTGTCACGGGATTAATGTGACAAGAAGATGAACATCATGTTGAAAAAAAGCACAATTGAAAAAGGGGACCCAAAAGGTCCCCTTATAGATAATGACGCCAGGCGGCGAGCACGGCATTATTTGGTCGATATTCCGCCGGGCAGGGAGCGATCGAAAAGGGCGATCAATTTATCGCTCAGCGGTGTCATCAATACCCACGGCGCGCCAATCAGGACGGCGGTCAGGGAGCCCACGGCAATATCGCTGAACCAGTGAGCGCCAATCATGACGCGCGGGAAAGCAAAGACCACAAATATCACCAGCGCCACGGCCAGCGCACGACGGCCGAAATAGCGCCACATAAAGCTCGCGAAGATCAGCAACATCATCCCATGATCGCCAGGGAAGCTGTCCTTTGAGGCATCCTTGGTGGGGAAATGGACGACATCGCTGACGCGGGTGATATCGTCGAAAAACAGCGATGGACTGGCGCGCTGAACCGGCATCAGGTGCTGCGCCAGCTGGTTAATGATCACCGCCGCCAGCAGCATCACCAGGCCCATGATGGCAATCTGACGACGGCCCGCCGCCGACGCTTTAAGCCAGTAACTGAGCATCAGGCAACCCATCGCCAGCAGCGAGCAGGCGTCGAAGGCGCGATTGTTGATGATCGCCAGCAGCCAGGCATAGGCGTGGCTGACGCTGACGCCATGGTTAAAGAAATGGAAGATCGCAGAGTCGAGCGGCGACCACGCGCCGTGGTTGGCTGGTAAATACCAGGAACAAAATAGTGCCACACCCGCGATGTTAAGCAGCAGGATTAAAGGAATTCGGTTTTTCATCATAGCCATTGCGATTCTGTAACAGTCGGCGGCAACCTTAGCCGTCGTAACTTAAACGAAGCCTCAACAGTGAGGTCTGGAGCGCGTTCCAGTCGGCTTCGTTCGCCGAGATAAGCTCGATCCGGCTATCGGGTGGGGCGACGCTCAGGGTCTCGATATGCAGATCCTCGCCCTGGCGGTTGATCCTCACAGCCCCTTCGGCAATGCGCATCACACCTTTGACGCGTGCCACAGGTGCCAGCCGTGCCCATTCGAGCAGGCCGATGGTCTCGAAGACCGTTTCCGCGTCGAAAATCCAGCCGCAGGCCTGATAGCCCTGGCCGCTGTTGAGATGGCGGCGCCAGCGCTGGTGCTCAGGCAGGCTGAGTGCGGCGAGACCGCTGGTCGGGCGAGAGTGGTGAACATGCTCCGCACTCGCCGGCAATGGGGCGGTGTTGCGGCGCGGCTCATCGAGCAGGGCGAGGTCGATATTGCCCTGGGTCGCCGACACCTGACGACGATCGCCGCCCCAGCGCAGCCACCAGTCGGCCAACGCCTGGGCGCTTGCGGGCGTTTCCCGATCGTTTTTGTTGGCCACAATGATGTCCGCCGCCGCCAGCTGATCGCGGAAATTGTCATTGTTGACGACTTTCTCATCCAGCAACTGGCGGGGATCGAGGATGCACACTGTGGCGCGCAGATCGATCCAGGGTTCATACACTGCTGCGGTGAGGATATCGAGGATCTGCTTCGGGTGGCCAAGGCCGGTGGGTTCGATCAACAGACGATCGGGTTTACCCTGGCGCAGCAGGGTATTCAGTCCAACCTGCATCGGCAGGCCGTTGACGCAGCACATGCAGCCGCCGGGGATCTCTTTGAGCAGGGCGCCGCTGTCGGCCAGCAGCGCGCCGTCTATCCCGACTTCACCAAACTCATTCACCAGTACGGCCCATTTTTCATCCGCAGGTTTCTGTGCCAGCAGATGAAGAATAGAGGTCGTCTTACCGCTACCGAGAAAGCCGGTGATCAAATTGGTTCTGGTCACTCTTTTCTCCAGGATAAATGTAATGTTGTAACAGTTACGCCTATCCTGACGAAAAAAGGGAGAAAAGAGAAGACCTGAGGCGGACAGAAGCGGATTCTGTCCGCATAAGCGCAAATATTGTTAAGAATTCAGCGCGCGGGCCACGGCCTCGCGGGCACCGTGCGTCGTCAGCTGCTGCCAGGCGGTGCGGATCCCGGCGACAAACTGCGCGTTGTGCGGCAGGTCGCGGCCAAATATTTCCTCCAGCCCGAGCAGCGCATCGACGCGCTGTTGCTCATCGCTCTGCGCCACCCGCTGCTGGATCTTGTCGACCAGCGGATCGCGCACGTCGATCGTCTGACCCGCATCGTCAGTACCGCTGACGTAGCGCATCCAGCCGGCAACGCCGAGGGCCAGCAGCGGCCAGCGGCTACCGCGCTCAAGATGCACGCGGATGCCGTCGAGCATACGCTGGGGCAGCTTCTGGCTGCCGTCCATGGCGATCTGCCAGGTGCGGTGTTTGAGCGCCGGATTGCTGAAACGGGCGATCAGGCTGTCGGCATAAGCCTCCAGATCGACGCCGGTAATGGTCAGCGTCGGGGCCTGTTCGTCAAGCATCAGCTGGCGAGCTGCCCGGCGGAAGACGTCATCCTGCATGCAGTCGCTGACGTGCGCATGACCTGCCAGATAGCCAAGCCAGGCGAGGAAAGAGTGACTGCCGTTGAGCATCCGCAGCTTCATTTGTTCCCAGGGCAGCACGTCGTCGGTCATCTGCACGCCTGCCGTCTCCCAGGCCGGTCGTCCGGCGACGAAGTGGTCTTCGACCACCCACTGAATGAAGGGTTCGCAGCTGATGGCGCAGGGATCGTCGACCCCCAGCACGGCGGCGATTTCCGCCAGCGACTCGGCGGTGGCCGCAGGAACAATGCGATCCACCATGGTGCCCGGGAAGCTGACGTTATCGGCGATCCAGTTCGCCAGCGCCGGGCTGCGTTTTTCCGCCATGCCGAGGACGGCATTTTTCACCACGTGGCCGTTGTCGGGAATGTTATCGCAGGAGAGCACGGTAAAGGGCGGCAGGCCCCGTTCCCGGCGGCGGGCCAGCGCTTCAACTAATATACCGGGAGCCGACTGCGGCAGCGTCGGATTCTCCAGATCGTGAATGATGCGCGGATGCGTTGGATCCAGCTTGCCGGTCGCCGGATCGATGCAATAACCTTTTTCCGTGATGGTCAGCGAGACAATTGCCACCTGCGGCTCGCAAAATTTTTCGATAATTGCCGCCAGTGAATCGAGCCTGGCGTTCAGACATTCGTGCACCGCGCCGATAATAATGGGCTGATTACCGTCGGCGCCTTTTTCCAGCAAGGTAAACAGGTGGTCCTGTTCGCGAAGCTGGCTCATCAGCGTATCGCCACTGAACAGACTGATTTCACAGATCCCCCAGTCGCCACCGACGTTATTCAGCACGCGATCGGTCAGCAGCGCCTGGTGCGCGCGATGAAACGCGCCAAAGCCGAAATGGACAATACGCGAGCGGAGCTGGCTGCGATCGTACTGAGGACGTTGCACGCTTTCCGGTAGCGTAGCGGTTGCAATTGTTGTCATTCTTCACACACCTGTTTAACTGCTTATTAACAATGTCAGTCTAAAGTTATATGACAGGAAATTAAATTGGTAAGCCGAAATTATCCGTTGACTGTGAGCTGGATCAATCAATGCGCCGGCACTGTTTGCAGCCTGAGCAGAAACATGTATGGTAGTCGTCATGAGTGTCGCCATTATTGGTATAACAACTTTTGTGAGGGCATAGCGATGGAACAAACCTGGCGGTGGTATGGGCCGAACGATCCGGTATCGCTTGATGATGTACGGCAGGCAGGGGCGACCGGCGTCGTGACTGCGCTGCACCATATTGCAAACGGTCAGGTCTGGCCGGTAGACGAGATTAAAGCGCGTCAGGCGCTGTTAGCGGCAAAAGGGCTGACCTGGTCGGTCGTCGAAAGCATTCCGGTCCACGAGGATATTAAAACTCATAGCGGGCAGTATGCGACCTGGATTGCCAACTATCAGCAGAGCATCCGCAACCTCGCGGCCTGCGGCATCGATACCGTGTGCTACAACTTTATGCCGATCCTCGACTGGACGCGCACCGATCTGGAATATGAGCTGCCGGACGGCTCCCGGGCGCTGCGTTTCGATCAAATAGCCTTCGCCGCCTTTGAACTACATATCCTTAAACGCCCGGGCGCGGAAGCGGATTACAGCGAAGAAGAGCAGCGCCAGGCCGAAGCCTGGTTCAAGGCGATGAGCGAAGCGGATATTGAGAAACTGACCCGCAATATCATCGCCGGCCTGCCGGGGGCGGAAGAGGGTTACACCCTCGACCAGTTCCGCGCGCGTCTGGCGGAATATGACCACATCGATAAAGTGCAGCTGCGCGACAATATGGCCTATTTCCTGCGCGCCATCGTGCCGGTATGCGAAGAGGTGGGGATCCGTCTGGCAGTGCATCCGGACGATCCGCCGCGGCCGATCCTCGGCCTGCCGCGTATCGTGTCGACCATCGAAGATATGCAGTGGCTGAAAGAGACGGTGGACAGCATCAATAATGGCTTCACCATGTGTACCGGGTCGTATGGCGTCCGCGCTGATAACGATCTGGTGAAGATGGTGGAAACCTTTGGCGATCGCATCCATTTCACCCATCTGCGCTCCACCTGCCGTGAAGCGAACCCGAAAACCTTCCACGAGGCGGCGCACCTTAGCGGCGACGTCAATATGGTGGCGGTGGTGGATGCGATTCTGCGTGAAGAGCAGCGGCGTAAACAGGCTGGCGATCTGCGTCCGATCCCGTTCCGTCCGGATCATGGTCATCAGATGCTCGACGATCTGCGCAAGAAAACCAACCCAGGCTATTCGGCGATTGGCCGTCTCAAGGGGATGGCGGAAGTGCGTGGCGTCGAGCTGGCGCTGAAAATGACCAAATACCCTGAACTGCTATAATCGCGGTAATCGGGATAATAAAAGGGACAGCCAGCGGCTGTCCCTTTTTACTGTCGGGGCGTCAGCCTGGTCGGGTAAGTGAAGCGCCACCCGACAAAATAACGGCGCAATGGGGTAGATACTGTGATCGGTTTGCAACAGTGTCGACCCTGGAAAAACCTGTGTTCTCTGTTATTTCCGGGCAGATTGCGCTCCCGATATGTCTTCTGCGTTATGCCTGGCATGGCGCAGGGAGCGCACAGGGGGCGGCCAGTCGCCGCCGCCCCCTGTACCCCCGGGCTCCGGCCAGCAACATCGCCACTGCGTGGTACCTTCGACTT